>CAZNIP010000016.1:2374-41383 GCA_964573115.1 uncultured Desulfohalobiaceae bacterium
ACGGTTCGCCCCGGTCTTGATGGACACGATCTCCCCTGATGCTCACGACTGTGCTGGACCGCTCAGCCGTCCTGGGCAGAGCCGGGAGCTCAGGTCGCACGGAGTGACAGAAAAGGCGGTCCAGGGGATCCTACCCTGGATCGGAGTCCGCTTCAATGGCACCCCATAGAGTGTTCCGGCTCCCTGGGGGCAATGGCCCAGGACAAGGCCACGTTGACTTTTTCGTGCCCCTTCAGTACCTTCCGATAATTGGTTCATTCTTGTGATGCAGGAGATCTGAACGTCCTTTGACACAACCCGAAGGAGGCGCGAAATGGGTGTGCTACGAAAAGCATTGATTCTGGTCGGGGTCCTGATGTTCTGTGCTGCAGCAAATGGCATGGCCAAAAAGCTGGTGGTCGGTGTCGACGCGAACTTCATGCCTTTTGAGTTCAAGGTCGATGGCAAGCTGACCGGTTTCGACGTGGAGCTCTGGGATGCCATCGCCAAGGACCTCGGTCTGGATTACCAATGGCAGACCATGGACTTCAACGGGATCATCCCCGCTCTGCAGTCCAGGAGCATCGATGCGGCTATTGCCGGCATCACGGTCAAGTCGGAACGGGAGAAGGTCGTGGACTTCTCCTACCCCTACTATGATGCCGGGTTGATCATCCTGGTCAGGGCGGACAATGAGGACATCGCGACCATCGAGGATTTCGAGGACAAGGTGGTGGCCACCAAGCTGGGCACGACGAGCGCCGACTTCCTGAAAACGGTCCCCACAAGGGACGTCAAGCTGCTCCCCAACACTGACAACCTGTTCATGGAGCTCCTGTCCGGGGGTGCGGACGCGGTCTTTTTCGACTCCCCGCCCCTGCTCTACTACGCCAAGAACCAGGGCCAGGGCAAAGTGAAGACCGTCGGCCCCCTGTATCAGGGACAGTCCTACGGCATCGCCTTTCCCCAGGGCAGCGAACTCAGAGAGCAGGTGACCATCACCCTGCTGAAGTTCATGGAAGACGGCACGTATGCCGAACTCTATAAGAAGTGGTTCGGGACAGCTCCGAAATAGCGTCTCTGACCAGCCTTCCTGACAGACTGGAAAGCAGGGCTTCGGGCCCTGCTTTCTCACTTCCGCACATCGTTCACCTGAACAGCAAAGGGCGCGTGACACATGGCCACTGGATTCGAATTCAAATTCAGCGTGATCTGGGAATCCATCCCCATCCTGCTCACCGGCGTCAAGTTGACCATCATCATCACCATCTTCGGGCTGCTGCTCGGATTTGTCCTCGGGGCCTCCTCGGGGCTGATGAAGATCTCCAGGAACGTCATTCTGAGGAAAATAGCCGGCGCCTATATCGAAAGCATCAGAGGCACGCCGATCATGGTCCAGGTCATGTTCATCTACTTCGGACTCCCCCTGGCCCTGGGCATGCGGGTTCCCCCCATCATGGCCGGGGTTGCGGCCATCGGAATCAATTCCGGGGCCTACATCGCAGAGATCGTCCGTGGCGCCTTCCAGTCCATCGAACGGGGTCAGATGGAGGCCGGACGGTCCATCGGGCTGAACCACTTCCAGGCCATGTACTATGTGATCTGGCCCCAGGCCTTCAAGCGGATGATCCCCCCCCTGGGCAATCAGTTCATCATCAGCCTCAAGGACACCTCCCTCCTGGTGGTGGTCGGCGTGGGCGAGCTGACCAGGACCGGGCAGGAGGTCATCGCCTCCAACTTCCGGGCCTTCGAGATCTGGCTGACGGTGGCGGTGATGTACTTCATCATGACCATGTCCATTGCCAAAGTCCTCAACTATATTGAACGCAGACTGGAAATCGCGTCATGATCGAAATCAAGAACCTGCACAAGAGCTTCGGCGATCTCGAGGTCCTCAAAGGCATCGACCTGACCATCACCGCCGGTGAGGTGGTGGTCATCATGGGTCCGAGCGGGTCGGGCAAGTCCACCCTGCTCAGATGCATCAACCGTCTGGAAGACATCACCTCCGGCACTGTGGTCGTTGACGGGTATGACGTCATGGACCGGAAGACGGACATCAACTTTGTCCGCACCGAGGCCGGCATGGTTTTCCAGCAGTTCAACCTCTTCCCGCACATGACCACCCTGGCCAACGTGACCCTCGGGCCGATGAAGGTTCGCAAGCTGAGCCGGGCCAAGGCCAGGGAGCTCGGTCTGGAGCTGTTGGCCAAAGTCGGGCTCGGGGACAAGGCCAACGTCTATCCGGACCACCTCAGCGGGGGGCAGAAGCAGAGGGTGGCCATTGCCCGGTCCCTGGCCCTGAAACCCAAGGTCATGCTCTTTGACGAACCGACCAGCGCCCTGGATCCGGAGCTGGTGGGTGAGGTCCTCGAGGTCATGAAGCAGCTGGGCCGGGAAGGGATGACCATGGCCGTGGTGACCCATGAGATGGGATTTGCCCGGGAAGTGGCCGAGCGGGTCATCTTCATGGACGAAGGGGCGATCATCGAGCAGAACAGCCCGGACGAGATCTTTTTCCGCCCCCAGCATGAGCGGACCAAGGCTTTCCTGAGCAAGGTCCTCTAGATCGATTTCGTCAGGAAGACTGACGAAATCGAATACGTATCCTGCACCAAGAGTATTTGCCGGGCCTCATGTGCGCAGATGCAGTGCAAAGCCCATACAGGGATCCGTCCATGAGCTCCCCTTTCAGCGCGAGATTGAAAGAGGACTGGCGATGGGCTAGGTTTATGCAAGTGATTTGGGTTGGAAAAACCGTCCGGAACAAGGGGAATGACCATGGCTGTGGACCGCAAGCACCAGATGGGGGCCGGGGGGTTCTGCGTCTGCCCCAAATGCTCGACCAGGGTCCCGCACCAGAGCGGAGCCCGGTGCATCGAACGCAAGTGCCCGTCCTGCGGATCGACCATGGTCCGGGAAGGGTCCGAGCACCACGAGAAGATCAAGCAGGCCAAGGCCAAGAAGAAGTCCTAGGGAGAGCAGATGTCTGAGATCGAGGTCAAGAAGAGCGTTCAGGAAATCAACGCCAGGATTCGCCAGGGCTCGGCCGTGGTGGTCACGGCTGATGAGATGGTGGACATTGTGGCCGACCAGGGGCCCAAAAAGGCCTTTGAACAGGTCGATGTGGTCACCACCGGAACCTTCGGGACCATGTGCTCCTCCGGGGCCTTCATCAACTTCGGCCACACCACGCCCAAGATCAAGGCTTCCAAGGCCTGGTTCAACGAGGTCGAGGCCTATGCCGGGATCGCAGCCGTGGACTGCTTTCTCGGGGCGGCCCAGGTCAAGGAGGACGACCCCCTGAACAAGGTCCACCCCGGGAGGTTTGCCTACGGTGGCGGCCACGTGATCGAGGACCTCATCGCCGGCCGCAGGGTCGATTTCCAGGCCAAGGGCTATGGCACGGACTGCTACCCGCTACGGGACTTTCACAAAGAGCTGACTATCGACGAGCTGCGGAACGCCTTTTTGTACAACCCCAGGAACAGCTACCAGAACTACAACTGCGCGGCCAACCTGTCGGAGAGGACCATCTACACCTACATGGGGATCCTGCGGCCCCACCTGGGCAACGTGACCTACTCCACCGCCGGCCAGCTCAGCCCGCTCCTGAACGATCCCTTTTACTGGACCATCGGGGTGGGGACCAAGATTTTCCTGGGTGGCGCAGTGGGTGCGGTGTCCTGGCAGGGCACCCAGCACGACCCCGAAGCCATGCGCAGCGACACCGGGCAGGTCAGGGAGGGGGCCGGCACCCTGGCCGTGACCGGGGACATGAAGCAGATGTCGGCCGAGTTCATCCGGGGGGCCTCCCTGGTGGGCTACGGCTGCTCCCTCATGGTCGGCCTGGGGGTGCCGATACCGATCATCAATGAAGACATGGCCTTTTTCACCGGGATCGGGAACAGGGACATCTTCTACCAGGTCATCGACTACGGCATCGACTATCCGGGCAATGTCAGCCGGTCCATCGGGGAGGCCAGCTATGCCCAGCTGCGGTCCGGACAGATCGAGATTCAGGGCCGGACCGTGCCCACGGCCCCTGTGGCCAGCACGCCCATGGCAACAAGAATCGCCGGGATTCTCAAGGACTGGATTGTGAAAGAGGCTTTCACCCTGGGGGAAGCTCAGATCCGGCTGCCCAGCGTGGAGTTCGACCGCTCCAGGTACCCCCGGATCCCGGTCCCGTAGGCCGGCGGCATGACATTCATCTGATGCACACCCAGAGGTTTTACCGCGACTTCAAGCCTGTCCACAGGTGGCAAAGCTACAGGGTCAGGGTTGAGTCCACGGATCTCTTTATCCGCAGCCGGGAGAACCAGGCCTTTGAGGTTCAAAAGCAGGTGGTCCGGCTGAGGTCGGAGCTCAAGGCGCACATCCGGCGTCAGCCTGATTTCCTGGACGCCCTGTCTCCAGTCAAGCACCTGCCCGGCGTGCCGGCCATCGTCAGCCTGATGTACAGGGCCGCGGACAGGGCCGGTGTGGGGCCCATGGCCGCCGTGGCCGGAGCCGTGGCCGAGTGCGTGGGCCTGGAGCTGGGAGCGTCTTCCCGGGAGGTCATTGTGGAGAACGGCGGGGATGTCTTTCTGAAGCTCAAAGAAACGGGCCGGAACACCATTTTTGCCGGGCCGTCCCCCTTTTCAGGCCGGATCGGCCTGCACATCGATCCGGACCAGACTCCGCTGGGGATCTGCACCTCGTCCGGGAGCGTGGGGCATTCCTACAGCCTGGGCCGGGCGGATGCGGCGACTGTTGTGGCCAGGACCGCCTGGCTGGCCGATGCCGTGGCCACGGGAGCGGCCAACCTGGTCAGATCGGACAGGGATCTCGAGCCCGCTCTGGCCTATGCCATGGCCATCGAGGGCGTCCTCGGGGCCGTGGTCATCCTCGGCGACAAGCTGGGGGCCAGGGGCGATGTTCAGCTGGTGAAAACGTAGAGGGACTGTATGATGAGCGACGACACCGTGTCCAAGAACGTCCTGCTGATCTTTGAAAAGGAGATCATGTACAACCCGGTCATCTACTGGACGATCAAGAAGTACGAGATCCTGTTCAATGTCCTGGAGGCCAGGATCCTGCCCAAGCAGGAAGGCCGGCTCATTCTGCAGCTTGAAGGGGAGCGGGACCAGCTGGACAGGGCCATTGCCTACATGCAGTCCGAGAAGGTCAAGGTCGAGGTTCTGGCGGACAGGATCAAGAGGGATGCCGACAGATGCGTGCAGTGCGGCGCCTGCACCGGGGTCTGCAAGACCGGGGCCCTGAGTCTCGATCCCCTGACCATGGAGGTCCTGTTCAACCCGGAACAATGCGTGGGCTGCGGTCAGTGCGAGCTGGCCTGCCCGGTGGCCGCCATGTCCATGGCTTCCATCGACATGGATGTTTCGGACGCGCTCTCATCTGAAACCCTGAACCGGGGGAGGTCGTCGTGAGCTGGATGGATCCTGAAATGGTGCTTCCGGAAGAGGGTCGCGTGGTGGTCTGCGACGTGCTCGAGTACTGGGGGCTTTTGAAAGGCTACCGCTCCGGAGACGAATGGTTCGATCTCAAGGACAACCCCATCCAGGTCACCCGGTGGAAGGAGGTCCATTCCGAGGACGCCGCAGACACGGAAGCCGGCCCGGGCTGATCTCAGCCCTCGGTGACCTGCGCCAGCGGATCGTGGTACCTCGAGCGGGCGGGTTCGACCTCCTCCCGGCTTGGCCAGCGCCTATGGCGGATGCGGTGGGTCAGGAGCCGGAAATCACTGAGGATGGTGAACAGGCTGGGAATGAGCACCAGAGTCAGCACCGTGGCAAAGGCCACCCCTGCGGCCAGGGACAGGGCCATGGGGATGAGGAACTTGGCCTGGAGGTCGGTTTCCAGAATCAGGGGGGCCAGGCCGCCCACCGTGCTCAGGGTGGTCAGAAAAATGGGTCGGAATCGCCGGGCCCCGCCGCTCAGCAAACTCTCCTGAAAGGGCATGCCCTGGGCCAGGTTTTCATTGACCCGCTCGATGAGCACGATGGCATCGTTGACCACCACCCCGGTCAGGGCGACCATGCCGAAGACGCTCATCAGGGAAAGGTCGAAGCCCATGATCAGGTGCCCGAGCACAGCCCCGATGATCCCGAAGGGCACGGTGAAGAGGATGATGAAGGGCTGGATGTAGGATCTGAACATGGTGGCGATGATGATGAAGATGCCGAAAATGGCCAGAGGAAAGCCCACGTAGAGGCTGCCGAATGACTCGCGCATCTTCTTCTTCTCCCCCTGGACCGCGACATGGATGCCCCGGTAGGTCGACTCCAGCCCGGGGAACGTGTCCCGGGCCAGGGCGTTCAGGATCTCATTGGCGTTGGCCCGCTTGGGGTCGATGTCCGCGCTCACGGCCACCCTCCGCAACCCGTCCGTCCGGGTGATGGTCGAGTACCCCGGCCCGAAGGAGATGTCGGCCACAGAGAGCAGGGGCACTTCATGCCCTGATGCGGTCCTGATCCGGACGTCCTCCAGGCTGGAGTACGAGCCCCGCTCCTCTCGGGTGTACCTGATCTTGACCCGGATATCGTCCTCACCGCGCTGCAGCCGGAGTGCCTCCTCCCCGTAGTAGCCTGCGTAGACCTGCCGGGCCAGATCGTCCACGGTCAGTCCCAGGGGCCTGGCCGCGGGCTTGAGCCTGAGCTGGATCTCATCCTTGCCCGGCGAGTAGTCGGACCGGATCTGATAGACCCCGTCAAAGCCGCGGAGCCGCTCCATGAGATCGTCTGCCGCATCCAGGATCCTCTGCATGTCATCCCCCTGAATCCAGACTTCGATCGGGGCTCCGGGGGGGCCGGCCTCCAAACCGGCAAAGGTCAGGGACTTGACGCCTGGGATGGTCCCGATCTCCTGTTCCCAGTGGACCATGAGGTCGTCGGTGTGAATGCCCCGGTGTTCGGAATCCAGGAGGATCGCCTGGACAGAGCCCACATGGGGGCCGGTCAGGGGCTGTTCGCCCAGGGTCTGGCCCACGAGGGCCAGCCTGTTCCGCAGCAGCGGCTCTCCTGAGGTCGTGGTGGATCGGTCCTGGAGCCGGAGGAGGGCCTCCTCGATCTGGTCCACCGCCCTCTGGGTCCGCTCGGGAGGGGTGCCGTTTGGAAACTCCACCGTGGAGGTGATCACGAAGCCGTCGATGCTGGGGAAGACTTCAAACTTGAGCAGTCCGCCGAGGATCAGGCCCATGGTCAGCAGGAGCACGGCCAGGGCCGAGCTGAGGCAGACATAGCGCCAGCGCAGGGCCCGGGCGAGGAAGGGCCGGTAGACGCGGTCCACAAACCACTCCAGCCCGAAACTGATCCGGTCGTGCAGGCAGTCCAGGCCTCTGGCCACCAGGCTGCACTGCGGGTCCCGGCTTTTGGGGTCCGGGAGATGGCTCAGGTGGGCTGGAAGCAGGATGAGACACTCGATCAGGGAGACCAGGAGGCAGGCGATGACCACCACCGGGAGGATGGAGATGAACTTGCCCATGATCCCGCCCACGTAGAGCAGGGGAAAAAAAGCCACAATGGTGGTCACCACGGCAGCCACCACGGGCAGGCCCACCTCGGTCACCCCGTTCACGGCAGCCCTGACCGGCGGATCCCCCTGCCTGCGGTGGACGTAGATGGACTCGCCGACCACGATGGCGTCGTCGACCACGATCCCCAGGACCATGATCAGCCCGAACAGGGAGATCATGTTGATGGTCCCGCCTGTGCCCCAGAGCAGGGCCAGGGCTCCGGCAATGGAGATGGGGATGCCCATGCCGCTCCAGAAGGACAGCCGGCCGTTCAGAAAGATCCACAGCAGAAGGAAGACGATGCCCATGCCGATCAAGCCGTTCTTGAGCAGCAGGTTGATCCTGGCCTTGAGCATCTCGGTGTTGTCGTAGAGGATGTCCAGCTGAACCCGGTCAGGGAGCTCGGCCTGTTTCTGGGCTACAAACTGTTTGACCGCCCTGGCGATGACCAGGGCGTCCTCTTCCTGGGTCTTGGTCACCGTGAGCAGGACTGAAGGCTGGCCGTTGATCGTGGCCCGGATGGGGTCTTCGGTGAACCCGTCCCTGATGTCGGCGATCCGGTCCAGGGTGATGATCTCCCCCTCAGGCCTGGCCAGAACGACCACCGAAGCGAACTCCTGTCCGGTGTACTTGCGGCCCACAGTCCTGATCCGGATCTCCTCCCCTTCAGTGCGCAGGATGCCCCCGGCCAGGTTGAGGCTGCTCTGGCGGACGGCCCTGACCGCATCGGACAGGGACAGCCCATACTCCTTGAGCCTGGCCTCGGAGATCTCGATGTTGATCTCATAGTCCCTGGTCCCGAAGACCGAGGCCTTGGACACCTCTGGAAGCTGGGTGATCTCGTCCTTGATCCGTTCGGACCACTCCTTGATCCGCCGCTCGGACATGTCTGCAGACAGGGACAGGAGGACGACCGAATCCCGGAGGAGCATCTCCGAGATGACCGGCTTCTCAGCCCCGACCGGAAAGGTGGAGATGGCGTTGACCCGGGTGCGGACGTCGTCCATGACATCCCTGAGCTCATAGTCCTCCTTGACCTCGACCATGGCCGAGCCCACGTCTTCGCTGGAGTCAGTGGTGTACTGCTTGACCCCCTCAACCTCTTCGATGGCCTCTTCCAGCTTGCGGCTGATGCCTTCTTCGACCTCTTCTGGATCGGCCCCGGGGTAGGGTACGGAGATGGAGATCATGTCCAGGGAGAACTCGGGGAAGGTCTCCCTGGTCATGGACAGGGCTGCGAACAGGCCGGCGGCAAAGATGAGCAGGAGGACGATGTTGGCGAAAACGGTGTTCTTGGCAAAGGCCGCAAGGATCGTCTTCATGAAGGGCCCCCGCCTGGGTGGTCGAAGCTGAGCAGACTGTTCTCGATGGGGTCGACCAGCCTGGTGGTCACCACGAGGTCCCCGGGTTCAAGGCCTTGAGAGACATAGGCCTTCTCGCCCTGGATTCTGGCCGTGGTCACAGGGACCGTCTTCAGCCGGCTGTTCACCGCGGTGAAGACCGTGCCTTCGAAGTCCACGGCAGCCCGGGGGAGCTCGAAGACACCCTCAAGGGTCCGGCCGGGGATGGACACCGAGCAGAACATGCCTTCCACCAGGGGGAGGCGGTCGATGGACCGGGAATGGGCCTCAGGGCCTCTGACCCTGACCGCCAGCGTCAGGGTCCTGGTCTGGGGCTCGAAACGGACCACCCGGTTCAGGTGTCCGGTCCAGGTGTGGCCGTTGCTGTCCTCGGTCCAGTGGATGGTGCATTCCACCTGGGTCAGGTTTTCAAACCAGGCCGATGATGAGCCCGCTGCAACGCCGTTGAAGAGCAGCCATTTCCTGGCTTCCCGGCTGTCCAGGGGGACATGGATCTCCAGGATGGAGTCGTCGGCCAGGGTGACCACGTTCCGTCCTGGGGAGACGACCTGTCCGACCTCGATGTCGGCAGAGGTCACTCGGGCCCGGAACGGGGTTCGGACCGTGCAGCGTTCCAGATCGGCCCGGGCCAGGTCCTGTCTGGCCCGGGCCGATGTGAGGCCGTGCTCGGCTTCCTGGATGCGGATGGCGGTGATGCTCAGCGACTGGTCCAGCTGGTCGACCTGATCCTCCGCAGCGTTGGCGGCCTGCTCGGCCCTTTCGACACCGGACTTGCTCTCCACATTGCCTTTTTTGAAGAGGGTCTTGTAGCGCTCGAACTCAGCCCGGGCCAGATCGCGATTCCGCTCCAGAGTCTCCAGCCTCTTGGTGTCCAGCCGCAGCTGCTCCTTGAGCCGCCGGATCTGCTGGATCATCTGCTGAACCTCTGCTTTGGCCTGGAGCGCGGCCGCCCTGTAGTTGGTGTCGTCGATCCTGAAGAGGATCTCACCCTCAGGGATGATCTCCCCTGGATCGAGCTGGGGATGGGCTTCGACGACCCGGCCGGAGACTTCCGGGGAAAGGTCCAGGGTGTTCAGGGGGATGACCTGGCCGTACCCGGTCATGATCACCGGAACGGTCACAGGCTGAACCTCGATGACCTCCACCTCCAGGCTGCGCTCCTCGTCCTGGGCCGGCCTGGGCGGGGTTTTCAGGCTGGCCAGCTTGAGCATCCCGAACATGCCGATGGCCAGAACGCACACGCAGATCCCCAACCGGATCAGGATGGGGGCTGCAGAGGAAAAAAAACGTTTGCTGTCGGTCATGGCGCACGTCCCGATGGTTGGGAAAGGTTGTTCAGCCTTGACTGGGCCCGCTGTTCTGATCGGGCCCTGCCGCCGGCAGCTTTGAACCTGACGGCGCACAGAGCTGCCGATCCACGATCCGGGTCACCTTCTGGAGCACCTCGCACCAGGTGCAGGTCTCGTCCCAGCCAAGCTCCTGGACCAGACGGGTGAAGGATTCAAGGATGGCCTGCTCCACCTCCAGAATCTCGAGCAAGACCCGGGGGCTGAGGCTGATTTCCACTTTTCGCCTGTCCTGACGGCTGTGCTGGCGGAGGAGCACTCCCTTTTCCACCAGCCGGTCGACCATGGCCGAGGCGGATGGGGCGGAGACGTCCAACGCTTGAGCGATCTGGCTGATGGAGGCCGTCTTGAGCTGACGGATCAGGCTCAGGAGATGGTACTGGGCCACGGAGATGTCTTTCAGCGGGTCCCCGGGGCTGCGGTTGGAGAGATGGTCGGCCTGGACCTTGAACACCCAGTCCCAGAGGACTCTGCCGTTGGTCATGATCAGGGTCGCTTTGTGCAGATAGCCGTCCTCTCCCACAGAGCTCTCTCTTGACATGTAGTTTGTCTTCCTAAATTTTAGGCTTGCAAAAGAAAAGACCTTCTAAGCTTTCCCTGAAGGGGTGTCAAGCAGCACCAGAGGGCTTTCTCCAGGTCACATGGCATTCCAGGGCACCAAAAAGCGAGTTGACAGGCTTCATGAAGGATAGCCAGAATGGTTGAGGGTTCAGGGTTCAGGGTTGAGGGAAAAAAAGTTCGACACAAGACGTCTGGATGTCAAAGGTTTCAAAGCCTCGTCTGCAGCGACTGAAACCTTGACCTCCCGCAGGGGAATCATCACATCCAGACCAATGTCCTGAATGTGAAAAGGAGGTCGATGATGCAGCTTGAAGACAGGGTGGCCCTGATCACCGGGGCAGGCCGGGGGCTGGGGCGGGCCATTGCTCAGCTGTATGCCCGGGAAGGTGCTGCGGTGGCCGTGGTCAGCCGGCAAGGATCGGATCTTGAGGGTCTGGCCCGGGAGATCGAGGCGGCGGGAGGACGGTGCCTGACCCTGGCCGGTGACGTGTCTCTGGTCGACGATGTCCATCGCATCGTGGACCAGGCCTCGCAGAACCTGAAGAGCATCGATATCCTCGTGAACAACGCCGCCATCATCGGTCCTTCGGAGTTCATGGAGGATTTCCGGTCCTGGAAGCAGACCCTGGAGATCAACCTCATCGGGGCCGCCTGCTGCATCCGGGAGGTGCTCCCCCTGATGTCCGGTCAGGGCTCGGGAACGATCATCAACGTCAGCTCCGGGCTGGCCAGGATGGCTTTTCCAAGGTTTTCGGCCTATTGCGCCTCCAAGGCCGGGTTGGAGCAGCTGTCCAGGTGTCTGGCTGAAGAGCATGGGCCTCAGGGGTTGCGGGTGGCCTGTCTGGACCCCGGGGTCATGGACACGTCCATGCAGGAAGACATCCGCAGCCGGGGGCCTGAAAGGCTGGGGATCAGACTCTGGGAGCAATTTTCCGGCTTGAAGGAGCAGGATCAGCTCCGCGACCCCGCCGAAGTGGCCGAACTGGCCCTGGCGCTGGCTCTGCACATCCCGGAGGAACGCAACGGGACCACCTTTTCCATGAAAGACCTCAGGGTGCTCTGAAAGGCGGGGGTGAGGGTTTCGGGGGTCAGTCCTGCCGCTGACCGGCCTGACAGGTCGATGGTAGAGGGTTGAAGGCTGATGGGAGAAAAGGAAGGACGATTCTTCACCTGATGACCCTCAACTCGGCCGGTTTGATCATGGCAGAACCTTTCGAGGTGGCTCTTCTGACTGCTCCCCTTTTCCAAGGGGAGCTGGCCGAAGGCCTGAGGGGTCTGGGGAGCTGCCCGCAGGGTTGGGGGGTTCCTTCTCATGCAATTTCACACGGGCCCTGGGGCGACATGTCTGATGAAAGGCGTGCCCCCGGGACTTTCTGTCTTCAAAGCCCTGAAGGGTGGCCTCTCCAACTGGCATCAAGGAGGAAGAACATGAAGAGCGGATACTGGATGATTCTGGGTCTGGGCATGGCCCTGCTCATGGGCGGAAGCGGCTGCGGCACCTACCGGGCGAACAAGGCCCAGCAGGGCAGCGTGTTCGGAGCCCTTGCCGGCGGTCTGCTGGGGAGCCAGCTCGGCCCGGCCGAGGAGCGGGAAGAGAATGCCCTCATCGGTGCCGGGCTCGGCTTCCTGGCCGGCTACGTCATCGGCAACGAGATGGACAAGTACGACCAGATGCAGGTCCAGAGGACCCTGGAGTACCAGCCTTCAAGGCAGACCAACACCTGGGTCAACCCGGACACCGGGAACCGCTTTGCAGCCACGCCTGGTCCGGCCTATGCCCGGGAGGGCAGGATATACCGGAACGTCGAGCTCGAAGCCAGAGTCGACGGCCGCCCGGAAACGGTTCAGGCCGAAGCCTACAGGGACAACGGCCGGTGGGTCCTGGTCCAGTAGTCAGCCCTGCCTCTGGCTGGGCTGACAGGTCGAGGGTTGTGGGTAGATGGTTGAGGGCGGAAAAAGGCCACGACTTGTCGCGTGATGACACTCAACTCGGCCAGTTTGATCAAAAAAGAAACTTGACTCCAAAATCAAGTTTCATACGAGCCCGGCCGCTGGCCGGGCTGAGCGCGACAGCGACACCCCCCATTGTTTCCTCGGACGGTGACGGTCTTTTCTGGGCATGCCTGCGAAGGCAGGAATCCGGACACAGAGCAAGAGCCCGGACCACGTCCGGGATGAGTGTGTTCAGACGTGATTCACACGAACGAACGGTCGCTGCTGCTTGAGGAAAAACATCGGAAAGGAATGGAGATCATGGAGTGCATCAAAGCCGACACCCTGTACACGGGCCGGTCCGTGCTCGAGGACGTCTATCTGGCCTTTGACCAGGAGCGCATCGCTGCGGTCTCCGAGCACAGAAACGGCGACCTGGTCGGAGAGTACAGGGTCGTGACCCCGGCCCTGATCGACCCCCACAGCCATATCGGCATGGTCCGGGCCGGTGAGCCTGAATCCGAATCCGAGGCCAACGACCATCTGGACTCGCTCATGGTCATGGCCGATGCCCTGGACTCCCTGCAGATGGATGATCCGGCCCTTCAGGACGCGGTGGAGATGGGGGTCCTCTACTCCTGCATCGTCCCGGGAAGCGGCAACATTCTCGGCGGCCGCTCTGCAGTGATCCGCAACTACGGCAAGGACAGCAGCCAGGCCCTGATCTGCAGGGCGGGCCTGAAGGCCGCCCTGGGGTACAACCCCATGTCCACGAGCAGCTGGGAGGGCACCAGGGCCACCACCAGGATGGGCTCCCTGGCCATCCTGCGCAAGAAGCTGGAGGAGGTCCGCCGCAAGGAGCAGCGCTTTCTGGAGGCTGACGGGGACAAGAAAGACGAGATCACGTTTTCGGCTGAAGAAGACACGGTCAGGGAACTGCTCTCAGGCAGGCTCACGCTCAGGGTTCACGTGCACAAGACCGACGACATCGCCGCCCTGCTTCGCCTGGTGGACGAGTTCGGCATCCGGGTCACTGTTGAGCACGCCATGGGCGTGCACAGCCCGGGCATTTTCCAGGAGCTCAAGAACAGGGACATCCCTGTGACCTACGGCCCGCTGGACGCTTTTGCCTACAAGGTCGAGCTCAAGCACGAGAGCTGGAGAAACATCGCCCACCTTCTGGACTCCGGGGTGGAGTTCGGGCTCATGTCTGACCACCCGGTCACGCCGGCCAGGCAGATCCTGCTCCAGACACGCTGGTTTCTGCGCCTGGGAATGACCAGACAGCAGGCTGTGGAGCTGGTCACCCGCAGGAACAGTCAGCTTGTGGGGCTGGACCAGTGGGCAGGGACCCTGGAGGAGTCGAAATGGGCCTCGTTCGTCTGCTGGAGCCACGACCCCTTTGACCTCTCGGCCCACCCCCTGGCGGTCTATGGCGAGGGGCGGCTCCTGCATGCCGAGGGGGACCGGGGCCAAAGGACATGATCCTCTTTGACGGGCAGGACACGGTCACCCTCTCGAGCTTCGGGATGCAGATCCCGGTTCATCACAGCAAAGCAGCCGGGACGCTCGCCTTCCTCAGGGAGCATCCGGCCCTGGGCCCTGTGGCCCATCTCTGGGAGGCCCGGACCCGGCCCATGGACATCTCCAGGCAGGATCTGGAGCTGGCCCACGCCCCGGAGTACGTGGACCGCCTCTTCTCCCAGGAGCTGGAGCAGGAGGTGCTCAAGACCTACGAGCTCATTTCAAAGGACGGGAGCTATCATCGCTACGACCCGGCCAGGGCGGAGCGGCCGCTGTCTGATGTCCTGCAGCGGGCCCTGGCCAGAGTTGCCGGAACCATCCAGTGCTGCAGGAAGGCGCTGCAGGTGGGTTTCTGCTTCTACATGGGCGGCGGCATGCATCATGGCCACTGGGATCATGGCAAGGGGTTCTGCCTGCTCAACGACATCGTCATCGCCCTGCGCAAGCTGCAGCAGGACCGGGAGATCTCCTCGGCCTGGGTCATCGACGTGGACGCCCACAAGGGCGATGGCACCGCGGCCCTGACCCGGAACGACCCGTCCATCGTGACCCTGAGCGTGCACATGGCCAGGGGCTGGCCCCTGGATGAGCCGGACATGCTGGAAAACAGCGACCCCAACCCTTCCCTGGTGCCCAGCGACATCGACATGCCCATCGGTCCTGGAGAGGAGGGCCGGTATCTGGAGCGGCTCCAGACCGGGCTGAAGACCCTGACGACCTTTCCCCGTCCGGATCTGGCCCTGGTGGTGTCCGGAGCCGACCCGTACGAGCTGGACGAGCTCGAGTCAACCGCGGAGCTGAAGCTGTCCCTGGAGCAGCTTTTGGCCAGGGACGTGCTCATCTGGAGGTTCCTCCAGGCACAGAATGTCCCGCAGGCCTGCCTGATGGCCGGGGGATACGGCAGTCAGACCTGGCGGGTCTACGCCCAGTTCCTGGAGCAGGTGCTCCTGGAGCGCACCGGCGGTCTCAATTCATCCGGGACACTGGATCGAGGCGGCTCGTGACCTGCCGATCGTCCAGAGGTCCCCGATCCTGATCCCGCTCGGCCCAACAAGCTCCTCCTTCGTGGGCCACGCGAGCCTGGACGAGGCCCTGTCAACGCAGGTGCTCGGGGATGACCGGGACCGGGATGGGGTCCATCTTGTGCCGGTTGGCCTGGTGAAAGCGCTGGTAGATGTCCAGAACCTGTCTCTGCCTCTGATCGAGGTCTGCCCTGTCCCCGCCCCTGGTTTCGAAGTCCATGGCCCACTCCAGCTCAGCGTAGGTGGCCCCGATCTGGTCCTCGTCGCTGCGGTTGTCGGCCCACAGGCCGTCGGTGGGCGTTGCGCCGAGAATGTCTTCACTGACCCCCAGGGCCTCTCCCAGGGTGAAGACCTCGGACTTCATCAGGTCGGCAATGGGGGCGATGTCCACCCCCCCATCACCGTACTTGGTGTAAAAACCGACCCCGAAGTCCTCGACCTTGTTCCCGGTCCCGGCCACCAGCAGGGTATGATGAGAGGCAAAGGCGTAGAGGGTGACCATCCGCAGCCTGGAGCGGGTGTTGGCCAAGGTCAGCCCGTCCTGGATCTCCGGGGGAAGGGACGTCTGGAAGGCCTCAAAACAGGGGGTGAGGTCCAGGGTGACCCCTTTGACCTCATCGAACCTGTCTTCCAGCCAGGCCAGGTGGTCCTCGGCCAGTGTCCGCTGTCCCGAAGCCTGCAGGATGGGCATGTTCAGGGCCAGGACCTTCAGACCGGTCCTGGCACAGAGGGTCGAGGTGACTGCCGAATCGATGCCGCCGGAAACCCCGACAACGAAGCCCTGCATCCCGGCGTTGCGGCTGTAGCCCCTCATCCAGTCCACGATATAGTCGATCACCTTGTCAGCCTGCATCTCCTGCTCCTGTCAAATTGACGTCTCGTCAAAAATCTTTATACTTTGAAGAATGCCATGATGGCATGAACCTAGCGAAAACAAGGAGAAAGCACAATGGCGCACACCATCCTCTGGCCCACTGAACTGTCAAAAACCTCCCTTCAGGCCATACCGCACATCAACTCGCTGTCTGAAAAGTACCAGTCCAGAGTCATCGCCCTGTACGTGGCCCCTGATCTGTGCTCGATGTTTCCGGCCTACGGCAATTACCCCAGCCCTGAGGTCATCGAAAAGTTCCAGGACTGGGAGCTGGAGAAGTCGAAAAAGGATCTCAAGTCGATCTGCTCCAACGAGCTCGAGGGGTGCCCCAATGTGGACGTGCGCATCGTCCGGGGGGATGCGGTGAAGAAGATTCTGGACATGGCCAAGTCCGAGGATGTGGACATGATCGTCATGACCACCAAGGGTCAGGGCCTTGAGGCCGTTGGCAGATCCGACAGCGGCTTTGGGAGCGTGGCCATGAAGGTGGCTGAACAGGCCCCGGTTCCAGTGCATCTCATCAACCCTGATGCATGACCTGGATCAGGGTTGATGACACCTGCCGGCCTGACAGGCTGAAGGTTGAGGGTGGATGGTTGAGGGAAGAAAAGTTCCTTGAGTTGTCGGGCAGGGCTTCGACTCGGCTCGTTCGATCAAGGCAGAAACTTTCAAGCTGACTCCCTTTGACTGCTCCCCTTGAATGCTCCCCTTTTCCAAGGGGAGCTGTCCGCAGGACTGAGGGGTACGGGGAGCTGCCCGCAGGGCTGAGGGGTTCTTTCTTCCTAAGTTTCATACGAGACGAGCCCTGAACCGGAGTCCGCCTTTTTGGCATGAAGCTTGCTATATCATGTTCATGAGGAGCTTTGCCCAGGGTCAACCTGGTTGGACAGAGCCTTTGAGCCCAACGCGAACCCCTTGAGTTGTCATGGCCAGAAGCCCCATTGCCAGGCGTCAGAAAGAGAATCGAAGAAAAGAGGACCGGCGCAAACAGGAGAGGCGTCAGCATGAACGCCGGTCTGAGAACCCTGAATTCGACCTGCTCAAGCTCGGCGTCATCCCTGAAGACAGGAGGCGCCACGAGCGGAGACAGGCGGACCGGCGTCAAGCTGACCGCCGGAAGAGGGAGCGCAGGCAGGCGGACCGGCGTCAATCCGGGCGGTCATGGAACCAGACCAAACGGTCTGTGCAGATCCTGTCCAGGGATGAGCTGGACTATTTCCGGGCCTTGTTCCACAAGGCCGAGGATGTTGAAAACGAAAGCTGAGCGATTCTGGGGCCTCAGAGGTCCCTTGCTCGATGCGTCCTTCCCCTCAGCAGCGCGGCGGGTGAGCCGTTGAGCAGGTGCCGACGTTCGGCGTCGATCGTGCCCTTTCCCCGGGACCTTCCTGGAGTCCCCTCCTCACTCTCTTCTGCCGTCGGCCATCGTCCATCCGCCCCAGTCACAAGGAGCTTCTCATGCAGATCAAAACCATTGCCGCTCTGTGGTGCGTCGGGGTGGTTGTCTTCGGCGCAGGGGTTCGGGACCTGCGCGGACAGTCCTGGCTCGAAAAGGGCAGGCAGGCCATCGAAAGCCTAGCCACTGGGGGGTCTGAACAGGAGCTGAGCACGGGGACGATTGCTGACGGGCTGAAAGAGGCCCTCAGGGTGGGCACAGCCAATGTCGTGCAGCAGCTCGGCCAGGCAGGCGGGTTCTCCGATCATCCGGATATCCACATCCCCCTCCCGGGATCCCTGGGCAAGGTCCAGTCTGCTCTGAACAGAATCGGAGCGTCATCACTGCTCGATGAGCTCGAGCTCAAGCTCAACCGGGCGGCTGAGCAGGCCACTCCAAGGGCCAAGGCCCTCTTCTGGGAGGCTATCACCGAAATGACCCTTGAAGATGCCCGTTCGATCTACAACGGACCCCAGGATGCAGCCACCCGCTATTTCCAGGGCACCATGTCCGATCCCCTGGCCAGGGAGATGCAGCCGGTGATCGAAGACACGTTGTCCCAGGTTGGTGCCGTGCAGAGCTACGACCGGGTCATGGACAGGTACGCCTCGATTCCCTTTGTCCCCGACGTCAAGGCCGACCTGGTCAACCACACCCTGGGCAAGACCCTGGAAGGCCTGTTCACCGTTCTGGCCCGGGAAGAGGCGGCTATCAGGACCAATCCGGTCAAGAGGACCACACGGCTCTTGCAGACGGTCTTTGGAGGCAACTGACACGGGAGGTGAACCATGGCATGGACAGACAGGGAAAGAGTGGTCGTTCCGGTCGATCTGTCCCTTGTTTCCTATTCGGCCATCAATGTGGCCAGGGACTTTGTGGTCGACTGCGGCCGGGTCCACGTCATTCATGTCCTCAGAGAGCTCAATCCCTACGTGCTTGGCGAATGCAACGCCAAGGAGTATGCGGACGAACGGCATCAGGTCTGCAGCCAGGTCCTCGAGTACAGGTTGAGCTCCCGGTACGAGGGCATTCAGATCACCATCGCCATCGGGGATCCAGGCCGGGAGATCACCGCTTATGCGGGCAGGATCGGCGCAGACCTCATCGTCATGACCTCTCACGGCAGACAGGGGGACAGGGCACAGTTGATCGGCTCGGTCACGGAGAGGGTTCTGCGCCTGGCATCCTGTCCGGTTCTGGTGGTCAAGCCCTCCTCGCAGTGACCTCCTCAGCCGCGATCCGGACTGAGGGTGAAGATCGTCAGCTCCGGAGGGGCCAGAAAACGAATCTGAGGCCCCCAGGTGCCAGTCCCCCGGCTCACGTAGAGCAGAGCCCCGTCTTCAAGGGGGAATTCCCCGGCAAGAAAGGGGTAGACAGCCTTGACCACCAGTCCGAAGGGGAAGATCTGTCCCTTGTGGGTGTGGCCAGAGAGCTGAAGATCGAAGTGCGCAGTGCTCTCAGGGCAGACCAGCGGACTGTGCTTGAGCAGAATGACGAAACCCTTTGGCCTTGAATCCCTCAGCAGCCCTTCTTCCTCGGGGCAGGACCGTTCATGACGGTATGCTCTGCCCGCCAGCGTGAGGCCCTCCCCTGTCCAGACCTGATCATCGAGCACCGTGAATCCCGCGTCCATCAGGAACTGCCTGGACCTGTTCAGGCCGGAGTAGGTCTCATGGTTCCCGGTCACGGCAAAGCGGCCCAGGGGGGCTTTGATCCTCCTCAGTTCCCGGGCCAGGCCGGTCAGGAACCGTGGGTCGCTGTCGATGAGATCGCCGGTGCAGACGACCATGTCCGGCTGGATCGCCTCCAGATGGGAGCGGATGGCCCGGACCCTGCCGTCGCCGGCCAGGAGCCCCAGGTGGACATCGCTGACCTGGGCCAGGACAATGTCCCGGTCCAGCTTGGCTGACCGCAGGTGAACCTGTTCAATCCTGATGGTTCGGGCTTCAAAGGCCCCATACGCCAGAACGGCCAGCGTCAGCCCGACCAGCAGGGCGGCCCTGGTCTGCGGGCTGAACAGGGGAGGCCAGTCAGGGCCAAAGGACCGCAGCCCGGCGCCCAGGAGCTCCAGGAGGGCGAAGGCGATGCCCAGGCAAAAGGCCACGAAAACAAAGCCCATCCAGGTGTAGCCCGCCCAGGCCAGGGTCGTGGCCAGGAGGTGATGCCCGCCCCTGTCCGCCAGATGGGTCAGGATGGGGCAGAGGATCATCAGGACCAGGAAGGCGGAGAAGACGAGGCGAACGGGTAAGGGCTGGGGCAGCAGGTGCTGGAGCCTGAAGGCAACAACTGCGTGCATGCCTGAGTAGATCACGAAGTAGGCCAGAAGAAAACCGAACATGGCAGCTGTTCCTGTCAGGCATGAGCCCGTTGAGGCCAGGGAATCCCTTCGACCGCCTGGCTCCCCGGGGCAGACGGTCAGTTCCGGATGGGGGCGGGGAGACAGCTCGGCGCCACTCAGGATAGGGACCACTGTCAGGATTGTCCATGGTGAAAATACGTGTGAATATTCTGAAATATATAGTTTTTACATATAAAAAGCACAAATTTGCCTTTTTCGAACTGCCCTGCGATCCCGACGGCTTGTCAGCCAGTCTGAAGTCTGATAGGTGAGTGCGGCGTGTCTGCCTGGAGTTCACGATTTCAGGGGCCGAATGCTCGTCTATCTGAAGCTTTTCCTGACCGCTTTTTTCTGGGGGGGGACCTTCATCGCCGGCCGTTCCATTGCCGGCACGGTTGGGCCCTTTTCCGCGGCCTTCCTGCGGTTCACCATCGCCTCGGCCTGTCTCCTGATCCTGTGCCTGAAAATGGAGGGCCGGCTGCCCCGGGTGCCCGGAAACAAGCTCGGGCCGGTCATCCTGCTGGGCATGACCGGGGTCTTTTCCTACAACGTCTGCTTCTTCAAGGGCCTGGAGCTCATTGAAGCCGGGCGGGCGGCCATCATCATCGCCAACAACCCCATCGCCATCACTCTGGCCTCGACCCTGATCTTCAAAGAGCGCCTGACCCCGGTCAAGCTCCTCGGGGTCATGCTGTCCGTGAGCGGGGCCATCGTGGTCATCACCCGGGGGGATCTGGCCAGCCTCTTCACTCACGGGCTCAGCCTGGGCGAGCTGTTCATCTTCGGCTGCGTGGGCAGCTGGGTCCTGTACTCCCTGATCGGCAAGACGGTCATGAGCTCCCTCTCCCCCCTGGCAGCCGTGACCTGCTCGGCGGTCGTCGGGGCCATGGCCCTGTCGCCCTTCGCCCTCATGGAGGGCTTGACCGCGGATTGGGCGGGCTATGGCCTCAGTGACTGGACCAGTCTCGTCTACCTCGGCTTCTTCGGCACTGTTGTGGGGTTTGTCTGGTACTATCAGGGCATCAGGGCCATCGGTCCTTCCCGGGCCAGCCTGTTCATCAATTTCGTCCCCATCAGTGCGGTCATCCTGGCCTTTTTCATCCTCGGCGAACCCCTGACCCCCTCTCTGGCCGTGGGCACAGTCCTGGTCTGCTGCGGTGTCTATCTCACCAACCGACCACCCAGGGCTGCGGCTGTCCAGCCGGCCCGGACGTGAGCGGCCGGGCCCCCTTTCAGCGTCTTCTTCCCTGGCTCCTCGCGGCCCCTCGCGCTGCAGCCTTCCCGGAATGCCGGAAAAGAGACGGTCATGGCCGTCGCCGCTGCTGGCAGCAAACTCTTTTGACATCAGGGACGCCTCTGCAGTATGTTTATTTAATCATTGAGGAGTATTGACAGGGGGATTCTCATGGACATCAGATCGCTCAGCCCTCACGAACTGGCCCGGACATGCGACCCGGCCGCTTTTTCTTTTCAGACGACCGCGGAACTCGAGCCGTTGAAGGATTTGAGCCAGGGCATCGGCCAGCCCAGGGCTGTGGAGGCGCTCCGGTTCGGGGTCGGCATCCGGCAGCAGGGCTACAACGTCTTTGCCCTCGGACCGCCGGGAACCGGCAAGCACACCATTGTCAGGCAGTATCTGTCCCACCATCTCGAGGACCGGACGCCGCCCTCGGACTGGTGCTACGTGAACAACTTCCAGGACTGGGGCAAGCCCAGGGCCCTGAACCTCCCCCAGGGCAGGGGCAATGAGCTGGCCCGGGACATGGAGCGGTTCATCGAGGACCTCCCGAACACCCTCAAGGCGGCTTTCGAGAGCGAGGAGTACCAGAACAGGCTGCAGACCACGGAGCAGGAGTACAAGGAACAGCAGCAGAAGGTCTTTGAGGAGCTCCAGAGCAAGGCAGAAGAAAGGAACCTGACCTTCATCAGGACCCCCAGCGGGTTTGCCTTTGCCCCGGTCAAGGACAATGAGGTCCTCTCTCCTGAAGATTTTCAAAAGCTTTCGGATGAGGAGCGCCAGCAGTTCGAGCAGGACATCCAGGAGATGCAGAACGAATCCCAGCGGGTGTTCCAGAAATTTCCAGGCTGGCAGCGGGAGCTTCGCCAGAAGGTCAGGGACCTCAACCAGGAGGTGGCCAGCTATGCCGTGGACCCGTTGATGGACGAAATCAGGGAGCGATTCAAGGATGTCATGGCAGTGGCCGAGTTCCTGGATGAGGTGAAGAAGGACCTCGTGGACAACATCCAGTCTCTGCTCTCCGGAGAGGGCCAGCACGGATCAGAGGAGCAGGATGGGTCCGGCCCGGGTGACGCTCAGTCCAGGGGCAGCCGCCACCTCCGCAGGTACAGGGTCAATGCGATCGTGGACAACAGCCGGACCGAGGGCGCGCCTGTGGTCTACGAGGACAATCCGACCTATGCCAATCTGGTGGGCCGGGTGGAGCACCAGCCGATGATGGGGGCCCTGATCACGGACTTCAGCCTGATCAAGCCCGGAGCCCTGCATCAGGCCAACGGAGGAGCCCTCATCCTGGACGCCCACAAGATTCTCATGCATCCCGGGGCCTGGGATGGACTGAAGAGGGTCCTCATCTCGGGAGAGATCAGGATCGAATCTCTGGCCGAGCTGTTCAGCCTGATCAGCACCATCACCCTCCAGCCGGAGCCGATCCCCCTGGATGTGAAGGTGGTCCTCCTGGGCAGCCCCATGGTGTACTACCTCCTGAGTCAGCTGGACCCTGAATTCCCGAAGCTCTTCAAGGTGGCGGCCGACTTCGACACCCAGATGGACTGGAGCGATGAGCATCAGCTCCTCTTTGCCAGGCTTCTGGCCTCCATGATCGAGCATGAGGGCCTCAGGCCCTTCGACCGTTCAGGCGTGGCCCGGATCATCGAGCACAGTGCCCGCATGGCCCAGGATCAGCAGAAGATGACCGCCAGGCTTCGAAGTCTTTCAGACCTCGTTCGCGAGGCGGATTACTGGGCTGCTGAACAGGGCCGGGATGTGGTCACGGCCCAGGACGTCCAGACGTCCATCGACGCTTCGGTCTATCGGTCTGACCTGCTCAGGGAGAAGGTTCAGGAGTCCATCAGGCGCGGCATCGTGCTCATCGACACCCATGGGACCGCAGTGGGTCAGGTCAACGGCCTTTCGGTCATTCAGCTCGGGGAGTTCATGTTCGGCCGCCCCAACCGGATCACGGCCAGCATCAGGCTGGGCAAGGGCGAAGTGGTGGATATCGAACGAGAGGCCAAGCTGAGCGGGCCGATCCATTCCAAAGGGGTGCTCATCCTGTCAGGTTATCTCGGAGGCCGGTATGCCCTTGACCGGCCTTTGTCCCTGTCGGCCAGCCTGGTTTTCGAGCAGTCCTACGGGGGCATTGAAGGGGACAGTGCGTCGTCGGCAGAGCTCTACGCCCTGCTTTCGTCCATCTCCGAAGTGGCCGTCAGGCAGGATCTGGCCGTGACCGGATCGGTGAATCAGCATGGCCAGGTCCAGGCTATCGGCGGGGTGAATGAAAAGATCGAGGGCTTCTTCGACATCTGCAAGCTGAAAGGGCTCAGCGGTCATCAGGGGGTGCTCATCCCCGAGGCCAATGTTCAGCACCTCATGCTGCGCAGCGATGTCATCCAGGCGGTGGAAGAGGACCATTTTCACATCTATCCTGTCCGCTCCATCGATCAGGGCATGGAAATTCTGACCGGCCTGCCGTCAGGAGAGATGGACGAAGATCGTCTCTTTCCGGAGGGGACCCTGAACGGGCTGGTCCAGAAGCGGCTCCATGAGTTTGCGGAGAAGCGGGAGCAGCTGAACTCCGGGAAGCAGGAAGGAGAAGGGTCGTGACCGGGCAGTGGACTGTTCAGCGGATCCTGGTCCCCCTGGACGCCTCGGAACACAGCCTGACCGCCATGAAGGCGGCCGTGGAGCTGGCTGCAAGCCTTGATGCCGAGCTGGAAGGGCTGTTCGTCGAGGACGTCAACCTGCTGCAGCTGAGCGAGTTTCCCTTTGCCCAGGAGGTGTCCTTCTTCAGCCCCGTCTCCCGGAGACTGGAAAAGGAGAACATGGAACGGCAGCTGCGCATCCAGGCCCGGCGGTTGCGGCAGGCCCTGGCCGGCCTGGCCGACCGCTTCCAGGTCCCCTGGACATTCCGGGTCACCCGGGGCGGGGTCCCGGCTCAGGTCCTGGCCGCCAGCGAAGGGGCTGACCTGACCATCCTGGGCAAGGCCGGCTGGTCCATGCCCGGCCGGACCACGGGGGGGTCCACGGTGCGCGCGATCGTCTCCCGTGGCCGGGGCATGACCCTGATCATGCAGCACGGGGTGCGCTTTCAGGCCACGGTTCAAACGGTCTTCACCGGGTCTGCCCTTGCGGAAACGGCCCTTGAGGTCAGCTCCACCATGGCCGCAGCCTGGAAGATGCCCCTGCTGGTCCTGATGTCCGGAAGCAGCCCCGAAGACCTCCGGTCACTTGAGCAAAAGGCGGCCCGGATTCTGGACCGCATGGGCGTGAAAGCCTCTTTCCAGGCCCTGCCCAGGCTCAGCTGCGAGCAGCTTGTCAGGGTTCTGGGGGCGTTCGGGCCGGGCCCGCTGTTTCTGCCCTGCGAACCTCCGAACCTGGCCGGGGGCGATCTCCAGACCCTGATCGACAGGGTCCGCAATCCCGTGTTCCTCGTCCGTCAGGCAGAGATCCAGGACCCGGAGCCAGCCTGAGGAAAGGGCCAGCTTCTCCGGACCCATGCTTGCCATCTGGCGCTTCCTGGGAGATCCTCTCCCCCGGGCAGACCAGGCTGTGCGCACGCGACAGAGAGGCCGTTCATGCTTCATCAGCGAGTGCGGACCAGTTTTCGATGCCTGCTGGCAGCCGCCGGGACCATGGGCAATGACCACGACAGGCAGCATGGCCGCCGTCCTGTTTTCGATCTTCAAACCTCAAGCGTCGGGCCGGGCGGTGGCCGGCCGGACAGCGCAGAAGGGACCGGTCTATGATCAAGGCAGTGATTTTCGATTTGGATGGAACCCTGGTCCAGACCGAGCGGCTCAAGGCCAGGTCCTACGCCAGGGCGGTGGCGGATCTCTGTCCGAGGTCCCTGAGCGAGGATCTGGTCATCGAGGCCTACAAGGACCTGGTCGGGGTCTCCAGGCAGGTCATGGCCCAGAGTCTGGTGGACCGGTTCGACCTGGAAGGCAACCTTTCAGAGGCCATGGATCGTTCAGGGGTCGGCACCCCGTGGCAGGCCTTTGTTCAGCTGAGAATGGGCCATTACCGGGAGATGCTCAGCGATCCGGAGACCCTGCTGCAGTTCAGGTGCCCGTATGCCATGGGGCTGTTGACCACAACCAGAGAGCGGGGGCTGCTCACCGGGTTGGCCACCATGTCCCACTGCCCTGAGGCCATGAGGGTCATGGACATCCTGGGCATCAGGGACCTCTTCGACTTTGTGGCCACTGTGGACGATGTGGCCACCCCAAAGCCGGACCCGGAGATCTATCTTTTGGTGGCCAGTGAGCTGGGGCAGACCCCTTCAGAGTGTCTGGTCATCGAGGACTCGGCCAGCGGTGTCCAGGCCGCAACGGCGGCAAAGATGCACTGCATTGTGGTCACCACGGGCTACACCCGGAAAGGGGTCCACGATCAGAGCCTGCTGCCGAACAGATGGATCCTGGATGACGCCCGGGCCCTGGGAACGGCGGCAGAGGCCATGCTCAAGGAACAGGGAGCCGGGGATTGAAAAGGAGCTGCCGGACCTCTTTTGCGCTCAGTGCAGGAAGTGCCTGGCCAGGAGATAGGTCAGATAGCCGGCCCCGCCGGCCACAGCGGCCAGGATTCAGGGTCGGCACAGGGCCGAGCCCCAGACCTTTTTCAGCACCACCAGGGCGACGATCACGCCGGCGGTCCAGCCGAGAACCTGAGGGGTCAGGAGCTTCATGTTCAAGGCCTTTTCTGGAGTTTGCCCCGCCTCTGGTCAACCTGAAAGGTCGAAGGTGGAGGGCTGAATGTCGAGTGCAGAATCAGTGTCTCGATGCTCCACCCGGTGGCCGAGCAAGGTCTACCAGCTTGACCTGCGGGGAAGCTGAGGGCGCCGGATGTGACGCTTCACGGCAAGAGTACGACGAGCGGGACCGGGAATCAAGGTCAACCGACAACAGGAGACGACCATGCGCTGTCATGAAGTCGATGATCAGGTGCTCGGCTCGGACATGGACTCTTGGTTCTTCGACGGCGAAGCCCTGTTCCTGGTCACTCTGGAAGGGTTGACCAGGCTCATGGTCCGCAGGCCTCAGAGATCCTGCCCGGAACAGCTGGAGGTGAAGAGGGGGTTGCTCCAGGCGCAGCGGCCCTGAAAATCTTCGATCTCCAGTCTGATGGGGATGTCTTCGTCCGGGATGCGAAAGGCGGCCGTGGTCACCACCCCCTGGCCGCTGGACTGGAAGACGCAGGCCCCGGATTTCTGCGGGGAGATCATGCGGATGATCCTGCAGGGCGAGGTCTCGACAAAGACATGGTCCCCGTCCAGGGCGATGAGCTTGAAGTCCGGGCCGGTGGTCGAGTAGTAGTTGCCCCGGCGCAGAGCGGTCAGAAGACCATCGTGGCTGAGCTCGCGGGCGTTGACCATGATCCAGCCTTCCTTCCAGAAGGGGTTCTTGGCCGAAAAGTGGGCGTCGTCGGCGGCGATGCCCAGGATTTCGGGGTTGCGTTTCAGGAGGTAGTCCCAGTACGGTCCGGCCAGACCCCGCCCCACCTCACGCTGGCTGCCTGCATTGAAGACCTCCATGGCCTCGAAGTTGAACCGCAGTCCGTCTTCCATGGTGTTCCCGCTCCAGTGGGGGTGGGCCCAGATCAAGAACCCGTTCTGGGTCTGGATGTCCCTGAGCAGGCCCGGCAGGATTCGGCCCTGTGTGTCTTCGGCCAGTCTCGACATGTCGCGGTCCAGGCCCTGAAGCTGCCCCAGGGCCACCACGTGGTAGTAGCGTCCCTTTTCATCCCACCCATCCAGCTCGACCCCCCCCAGGATGTGCAGGGGCATGCCGTTGCCCGATGCAGAACCCGGAAAGACACACTGGTGATCGGTCATGGCAATGAAGTCGTACCCGGACTCGGCATAGATCCGGGCGATGTGCTCCACACTCAGGACCCCGTCGCTGAGAACCGAATGGGTGTGGGTGTTGCCCTTGAACCACGTTCCTGCATTGGAGTAGCGAAAAAATCCGGTCATCGCTTCCTCTTTCGGTTTGCGTCACCAGGTGACGGGTTGAGCCATGGGGGCGAGAGCAGAAGCTTAGCCTGCCAATCTTACATTCGTGTCACATTTCAGCCCGGCCTCTGGCCGGGCTGACAGGTTCAGGGTTCAAGGTTGAGGACAGAAAAGATTCCCGACGTGTCGAGAAAACAGTCCCCCGGGCAGTTTGATCAGGGATGAAACTCTGTCCAGCCACTGGACTTGAAGGCCTTCTTCCTGAACACCGACACCCGAAACCTGAACACCTGTGATCAAGTTTCATACGAGCCCGGCCGCCGGGCGGACTGAAGGTCGAGGGTTGAAGGTTGATGGAAGACAACATGCTCGGCTCTTGACCTGATGAGACCCAATTCCAGGCCCCCTCCCAGACTCACCTTCCAGGACATCGCGTCCGGCGGGGGGCATGACCGGCGCCCGTCCCGACTTCAGCAGCGTCGATGCCGATCATGACGCCCCGCCCAGGGCGATGACCGGCCGCAGCTCATGCAAAACGCCTGAGAACAAGACGTGGTGCCCTGTTTGTGCAACAAAGTACCGTTTTATGAAAAAAAATGCCATGAAAGAAGGACAATACATTGCATACCCCTGTGGGACCGGTCAGCGGTCAGGGGGTCTGTGTGTTCATTTAACGTTCCTGAATCGTGACAGTTTATCATTTTTTCAGCTTGAGCTGCAGGATCTGCCCAATATTTGCATCAATGGAATGATACTTCGCCATGGCAGCCAGGAATGACCAGGGCACGCCGATTCTGGGTCATCACATCCTCTCGCTGTTTTGCCGGGTTTTTGCACACTGCAGGTCAAGAAGGATTCGTTTGAACGTATGGCAAACATCAAGAGCATCCATTCAGTGTGCAACTCCATCGTTCAGTACCTGCAAAACGCTTATGAAGGCTATCCTGTTCCAGAAGGTGATCCGGACACAACCATGCAGGATGATTATCCATGCACATTCAGGGTCATTTCCTCTGGAGAGTTGGATTCTGATACGGACTTTGGGACCTCCCTGACTCTTTACCTCTACCGGGTGACCATCAATGAGCATATCCGGGGACAGCCTGCAATCAGAAACAATGGTCATGGCCTTTCGCCATTGTCGCTGGACCTGCATTTTCTCATCAGCGTCTGGTCTGACAGTGCAGCTGCCGAGCATGCCATCTGCGCCTGGGTCATGAGCCAGCTGCACCAACATCCGATCCTGGACGTGTCATCACTCACGGGAGAGGGAGGCTGGCGCAGGGATGACGTGGTGCAGATCATCCCGGCCGAGCTGTCCAATGAAGATTTGATGCGCATCTGGGACGCCCTGGCCCCCGCGTACCGCCTGTCGCTGTCCTACATCGCCCGGGTGATCCGCATCGATCCGGATGATCCTGAAACAGGGCTCCCGGTAGTGGCGACCCGGTACGACTACCGGGAGAAGGGCAGTGATGCTGAGTGAGCTCAGAGAGCAGCGCGTCCTGGGCGCCCTGAGGCTGGTGGACAGGGTCACCGGGGCATCGCTGAACAGGCCGCTGAGGGTTCGCTCGGAGTCAGCCCGACTGGTCCGCAATGTGCGCGGCTGGTATGTCGTGACCCAGGCCAGCGGCCTCGAGGGCCACTCCTCTTCGTTCCTGGCCCCCCCGGACACCCCCGGGCTGGAGACCATCGCCACCACCATCGATGTCAGCGACCCCCAGAAGCGCTATCTGCCGCGCCGGGCGATTCTTCGGCTGCCGCGCGATCCGGATCCGGAGCACAAGGACAGTGCCGGCTCACTTTTCAGACCTCAGGATGTGCTCATGTACCCCGCCAGCACAGCCGCCCTGTCCCCGAACTGGTCCACAGTGCGCGCCACCGTGACCCAGGGGCCTGATCCGCAGACGGCGCCGCCGGTTCAGGGCGGCCTGATACGGATCATCGATGCCGCCGCAGGAACGGTCCTGGCCAGCGGCATCTCTGACCAGCGCGGAGAAGCGCTGATCATCGTGCCCGGAGTTCCAGTGACCAAGTTTGCTGCTGGCGAGGCGGACGACGGACCTCCAGGCGGAGGGCCACCGGGCGGAGGACCGCCGGGAGGCGGGAACGGTCACGACACGGCAGAGCCCGTCCTGGTCAACACCCTGACAGTGCGCCTGGAGCTCTCTCTGGCAGTACCGGCTTCCTGGCCCGTCAACCCTGACCTGCTGGAGCAGAATCATGAAGCCAATCGGCGCGTGAGCAAGGACCTGGAACTCGCCACCGGAAGGATGGAACGAGTGGCCATCAATGTAACCTGAGAAAGGGAGATCGATCATGCCTGAATACCTTGCCCCCGGCGTTTACGTGGAAGAAACCAGCTTTCGGGCCAAATCCATCGAGGGCGTCAGCACCAGCACCACAGCTTTTGTCGGGCCGACGCGCAAGGGCCCGACCAGCGGCGCTCCGGTCCTGATCACGAGCTTTGGAGATTTTGCCCGCATCTTCGGCGGCTTTGAAAATCTTGATTTCGGTTCCGGCGAGGTGCCCAACTACATTGCCCATGCTGTGCGGAACTATTTTGACAACGGCGGGGCACGCCTGTTCATGGCCCGGGTCTACAGGGCCAGCGGCGGCGACGGCATCGCCCGCAGCGGCTTTGTCGGCGGGGACCCCGACGACGCCAACAACCTCCGTTTCATCGCCCGTTCTCCCGGCCGCAGCGGCAACGGCACGGCCACGGTGTCCCTGAATGAAGTGCCGGTCACTGCCCTGTCCCTGGAGCGAGCTCCCCGGGGAACGCTCATGGATGACGGAGGCACGCTCTACGTCCGCGGCGATGACGGCTTCGTGGACAGTGGAGACACAGCTTTTGGAGGCGCACTGGGCGGGAACGAACAGTTCATCACCGCCAGCGTGCTCATCATTGATGCTGACGGCAACGAGATGTTCTACGACAATCTCGGCCTGGCCCCAGGTCACCCGCGGTACATTGGAGACATCCTCAGCCCCAGCCCCGACCGCCTGGTGGACCAGCTCGAACTGGCCTTCGCCCTGGAGCTGGGCACTGGGGTGGACGCCTTTCGCCTCCAGACCATCCTCGACGGCATCAACGGTGCAGCCCAGTCCCTGTCCGGAGGTAGCGACGGGGCGGAACCGGCGGCCAACACCTACACCGGACCGCTGACCGAGCTGGGCCGGGTCGAGGACGTCTCCATCGTTGCCGCGCCAGGGTATTCCTCCTTCAGCGACCGTGCCGGCATTCAGGACGCTCTGAGGACTCACGCGGAGAGGCGCAGGGCTTACCGCTTCGCCGTGCTGGACACCAGGCAGGGCATCATCCCGACCGAGGCCCTGACTGACAAGAGCGTGGTCGACTCCAGCTACGCCGCCATGTACTACCCCTGGGTGGTGGTCTCGAACCCGCTGGCCCGGCCAGACAATGCCAGCATCCCGCGCGAGATCACCCTGCCGCCCTCAGGGTTCGTCTGCGGGATCTATGCCCGCAACGACATCTCGCGCAGCGTGGCCAAGTCGCCCGGCAACGAGATCGTGCGCGGGGCCCTGCGCTTTGAGCGCAACATCAGCCATGCCGAACAGGAACTGCTCAACCCCCGCGGCGTGAACTGTCTCCGCTTTTTTCCCGGACGCGGCTATCGGCTCTGGGGGTCCCGCACGGCCAGCTCTGACCCTGAGTGGAAGTACATCGGCCCGCGGCGCTACTTCCTGTTCCTGGAACACTCCATCGATCGCTCCACCCAATGGGCGGTGTTCGAAAACAACGGCCCCCAGCTCTGGGCCAACGTGCGCCAGGCGGTGACCAGCTTTCTCTACAACGAGTGGCGCAACGGCAATCTGCTGGGGAGCACTCCTGAAGAGGCCTTCTTTGTTCGCTGCGACCGGTCCACCATGACCCAGAACGACCTGGACAACGGACGCCTGATCTGCCTCATCGGCGTGGCCGTGCTCAAGCCGGCCGAGTTCGTCATTTTCCGTATCGGCCAGAAGACCGCGGATGCCAGGGATTGATCCGGCCAGCACACCGGCAGCCCAAAGGCCGGGACCACCTTATTGAGACAAGGAGACACGCATCATGGCTGAACGCATGACCCCTTACGGCGCCTTCAACTTTCTGGTCAACCTCAACGGCCCCCAGGGGCCGGATACGCCGCTGGGCGGATTCTCCGACGTCAGCGGCCTGGGGGTGGAGATCACCATCGCCGAGTACCGCAACGGGAATGAGAAGGAAAACCACGTGCGCAAGGTGGCCGGCATTCACAAGGTTTCCGACGTCACCCTGAAGCGCGGCATCGTCAACTCGCAGGACCTGTGGGACTGGATCAAGCAGGCCCAGCGCAACGGTCCCGAGGCCAAGCGCGACGTGGTCATCACCCTCCTTGACGAGGCCGGCGACAATGTGGAGTCCTGGACCCTGCGCAACGTCCTGCCCATGAAGTACACCGGCCCGACCCTGGCGGCCAAAGGCGGCGGCGATGTGGCCATGGAAGAGCTCGTGCTCTCTCCGGAGGGCATCGATCTCGAAGTGGCCTGACCTGCAGGACGGACATGAAGGGACTCGTCTTCGAAGCCAATGGATCCCGGGCCGGGGCCGCCCCCAACCGCACCGACGTGGCCTGTTTCATCGGCTACGCCAGGGCGCGTGATGCCAAGCCCCCGGCGCGGCTGAGGGCATGGCTGGAGCAGGAAGGGTGGTGGTCCACCCCCACCTCGGCCGGCATCCAGCCCGGCGGGGAATCGCTCTACGACGTGCCTGTTCCGGTCAACACCCTGGAGCAGTTCGAGCAGCTGTTCCAGGGGGGCCAGCGCTTGTTCGGCCAAGCAGGGAACGCCGGGGCCACGTATCTCGGTGCAGCGGTGCGCTCCTTCTTTGCCCAGGGAGGGCGGAGGTGCTTTGTCATCAGCCTGGGGGAACCGGTCCCCCTGTCAGCAGACCGTTCCCGGCGCGATGAGCTCATCCTGCAGCTCATCCCTTCCCGATCCACCAGGAGTGACGACCGCAGGCAATGGCATGGACTGCATCATCTCATCGGCCTCCCGGAGGTCTCCTTCGTGGCTCTGCCCGACCTGGCCGAGCTGGCTTCGACTCACCGGGAGGAGCTGGCGCCCCTGGTGGAGGTCCCGCCGCCGGAGCCGCAATTCGTGGAGTGCTCCCAGCCCGGGGCCGGGCAGCCAGAGTCCAGGGTCATCCATCTCGGAGCCCCTCGCTGCACCGATTCGGAGTATGGACTCTGGCGGACGGCCGTGCACCGGGCTGTTCAATGGCTGTCCGAGACCCGGCGCGACGTGCAGCTCCTGGCCGCCGTGCCCCTGCCGCACACAGCCAGCGGTGCGGCCACGGACCTGCTCGGCTTCATGCATCTCCAGGGCTGGCTCACCGGCACGCTGCAGACCACCGGCAGCCTGGCCACGGCCTTTCTGCAGCTTGGATTCCCATGGCTGCGGCTCGACTATGCCGGTGACCTGCCGGGCAACCTGGAACCGCCGGAAGGTGTCATGGCCGGTCTGCTGGCCCGAAATGCCCTGACCCGCGGCACGTTTCGCAGCGCCTCCGGAGTCGAGGTCCACCAGGCCATCGACGCTGCCCCGCGGTTGTCCCAGGATGAGCAGTTCGGACCCGACCCCGCAGCCCCGCCTCTGGCATCGCCACAGGCACCGCTCATTGAGCGGGTTTCGCTGTTCGGACCGACCAGGAAAGGCCTCCGTCTCCTCTCGGACGTGACCACGAGCAGCGACATGACCTATCGCCAGGCCGGCGTCAGCAGGACCATCGGACTGGTCATGCGCGCGGCGCGATGCATTGGTCAGGAGATCGTCTTCGAGGCCTCTGGCGAACGCTTGTGGCAGAGGATCGAAGACCGTTTCGCGGACGTGCTCGGGGCCATGCAGACAGCCGGAGCACTGGCCGGGGCTCGACCCGGGGACGGCTTTGAGGTCCGCTGCAACCGTTCCACCATGACCCAGCAGGACATCGACAACGGCCGGGTGATCGTGCGGGTGCTCATCCGCCCCGCAGCCAGCATCGAGACCATGCGCATCCAGCTGGTCATCGGGAGCAGCGGCCGGGTCTCCCTGGCAGCCATGGGCATGGAGGCCGCATGAGCGACGTCTCCGCAGCCCCATTGAGCGGGTTCCGCTTCCAGGTCGACTTCAAGGAGCAGATGCTGACCAATGAAACCGAAGGCGGCGAGGTGGTCCTGTGCAGCGCGGCCTTTTCCGAATGCAGCGGCCTGGAGGCGACCATGGAACCAAGGACCATCAGGGAGGGCGGCCGCAACTGGGGAGCTGTTCAGCGCGTGGGGGCGGTCAACTTCGGGACCGTGGTGCTCAAACGGGGTTTGACCCGGACCGCCGACCTGTGGGCCTGGTTCAGCCTGGTGGGCCAGGGGGCCTCCGCCCAGCGTCTGAATGTCTCCATCACCATGTTCGACCAGGACGGCAGGGGCATCTTTTCCTGGACCCTCAAGGGGGCCATGCCGGTCAAGTTCAGGGCCCCTGACCTCAACGCCAGGAACCACGATGTGGCCATCGAAGAGCTGCACCTGGTCCATGAAGGGCTGGCCCGCGAATCGGCCGCCGTAAAGCAGCTTTAGGAGGAAAGATGAACGGCACACCGAACATCGTCAGGGCCAGTTTCAGGATTCGCGGCAGCGATGACAGCTTTGAGGTGCATTTCAACCCGGCCTCCCTGCAGTACACCATCACGAACACGATGAGGAACACCGGCTCTGGAAACTCGGCCAAGCAGTATGTGGACGAGAGCACCGGCAAGCTGTCCATGGAACTCCTCTTCGACACCACGGACACCGGTGAGGACGTCCGCCTGCACAGTGTCCGGGTGGCCCGGCTCATGGAGCCCGGGGAGAGCGACAAGACCCCGCCGGTGGTCGAGTTTGAATGGGGTCTGTACACCTTTGCCGGGATGATGGAGAAGTACAAGGAGACCATGGACTTCTTTTCCGCTGACGGGGTGCCCCTGCGGGCCACGATCACCCTGACCCTGGCCAGCCAGGACGAGCTCTTCGAAGGCGGTTCCACGGAACGCAGCGCCGACACAGCGGGCTCGCTGGCAGGCGGAGACAGCGTCCAGACCCCTTCCCCCCCGGACAGCGACGGCCGCGGGGTCACCCAGGTGGCCACTCAGGGGGGCAATCCTGCCGCAGCCCGGAAGATCGCGTCCCAGAACGGCCTGGAAAACATGCGCTTCCCGGGTCAGACAGAGTTGCGGATGACCGGACCCGAACCAACGGCCGGGGTCGCTGCCATGGCCGGGGCCACGGCTGAGGCCGGCGGAACTTTTGCCGGGCTGCACACCAGGGGCGGGCTTGAGGGATCCATCAAGGTGGACAACTTTTTGCGTCCGGCCGGAACGGCCCACCTGGGCACCGAGGACGCGGCAGGGTTTGCCCTCGGCGGCCAGGCCCGCCTCCAGGGCTCGGCAAGCTTCAAGGCCGATGTGGGTCGAGCCGGGGCCCTCAAGTCCAGGATCGAATTTGACGGAGGTGAATGATGGGCGTTGTCTTTGAGGAGGTGGTCACCCAGGTGGAGGCGCCGCCGCAGCCAGAGGCCCCCGAGCCGGACCAGACCGTGGCCGGGCTGTCGACGCAGCAGGAGTCTCTGGCCTGGGAGCAGCGGCAGGCCACCTTCTGGCGGCGGCAGCAGAGGCTGGAGGCGGACTGATGACCATCACCGCCCTCAACCTGCCTCCGGTCTACAACCCCCGTCCCCTTGTCGAGGTCGACGGCCAGCGTTTCGAAAGGATCGACGAGCTGCTCCTGGCCATGGACATGCGCGAGCGGGAGGGCGGCCTGTCTGCGCTGGAGCTGCGCTTGAGCAACATTGCCAGTCACCTGGACGGCAGTGCCGGGTACGCCTTCGAGGATGAAAACGAGATTCGCCTGGGGTCGAGCATCACGGTCTTTGCCGGCGACGTCAGCGATTCCCGGGAGCTCTTTCGAGGCCTGGTCACCGGGCTGGAGGCCGAGTTTCCAGGATCGGCCCCCCCGGAGCTGCTCGTCCTGGCCGAGGATGGCCTCCAGCAGGCCCGCATGGCCAGGCGGACCAAGACCTACCGCGACATGTCCGTGGCCGACATCGCCCGGGAAATCGCCCAGAGGCTCGGTCTTCAGGCGGAGGTCACCGGCCTGGCCTCCCCCAGCAGCACCTGGGTGCAGCTCAACGAAAGCGACCTGGCCTTTCTGCGCCGTCTGGTGCGCGGCGTCGACGCGGACGTGCAGGTCGTCGAGGACCGTCTCGAGGTGGCCCCTGTGAGTGAGATCCAGCGTCAGGTCATTGAGATGGCCATGTTCCATGACCTGCGAAGCGTGCGCTTCATCGCCGATCTGGCCCATCAGGTCAGCGAGGTCACCTGCAGCGGCTGGAACCCGACCACGGGCATGGCGGTCAGCGGCCGCAGCAGCGGCCGCAGCCTGGGTCCCGGCCGCGGCCGTCGCGGCTTTGACCTCCTGCGGGACGCCGTCGGGGAGCGGAGCGAACATGTGGGCCACATCCCGGTCACCAGCGACGACGAGGCTCAGGCTCTGGCGGATACGGTCTTCGACCAGCGGGCCCGCGGCTTTGTCCGGGCCGAAGGCACCGCGACCGGTCATCCCAGTATCCGTGTCGGCAGCCATCTCCAGCTTCGCGGGGTCAGCTCCCGTTTTGAAAACACCTACTACGTGGTCAGCACCCATCACCGCTACGCTGTGCAGGACGGTTACCTGACTGATTTTACGGCCGAGTCCTCGGCCCTCGGGGAGGCCTCATGAGTGACCAGACCCTGATGAAGGAGCTCATTCCGATGCTCCACGGCGGCAGCATGCTGGCCAGGGTGGTGGGCGTGAACGATCCGGAGGGCATCGGGCGGGTCCGGATTCGCCTGCTCAGCTTCGACGGCCCGGATGACCAGGATGCTGACATCTGGGCCCGGGTGGCCGTGCCTGTGGCCGGGCACGATCGCGGGACCTTTTTCATCCCCGATGTGGACGACGAGGTCCTGGTCAGCTTTGTCAACGGAGACCCACGCCAGCCCGTGGTCATCGGGGGTCTGTGGAGCGGCAGCGCCGATGTCCCCGAAACCCTCGGCGGCAGCGGCGACAGCGTGGACCGCTGGACCATCACCGGCAAAGCCGGCACCAGGATTGCCATTGTTGAGGAACAGCCCTCTGAAGCCACGATCAGCTTCACCACCCCGGGCGGGGTCAGCGGCGAGCTGACCGATGCCGGGGGGGGCAAGATCGAGCTGCGCATCGGCGGGACCACGGTCACCCACGACAATCAGGGGGTGACCGTGAACACGGGCATGAACGTCAAGGTCCAGGCCACCCAGGTGGAGATCTCTGCCTCCATGGTCACGGTGAACGCCGCCATGTCCCGTTTCAGCGGCGTGGTCCAGGCCGACACGGTCATCAGCAACAGCGTGGTCAGTTCATCCTACACCCCGGGGGCGGGCAACATATGGTAACCAGAAGTCCAGAGCAGATTCCCGGACACAGCCCGAAAGCCAATGTCAGGTGGCTCGGCCCCCTGCCCATCTGGGCCCGGCCCGGTCCGGCCGGACTGCGCCTGGAGGACGGCATCCGGGCCGGTCAGCCCGCGATACTGCGTTTCGACCACGACGACTTCATGCAGGACTACCTCGAGGTGGTCCAGAGCGAACCGGAACGGCTGGGGGAATGGATCGCCAGGCCGGAGACCTGGCGGGAGCCCATGGCCTCGCCACGACCCAGCCGCCCCGATGCCGGGGAACCTTCCCAGGCGGCCTTCCTCTTCGACCGGACCAGGCGGCTCACTGCGGCCAAAAAACCGCTCCTGCCACAGTCCGTCGATGTGCAGGCCCTGAAGACACGGTTGAGGTCAAAGCCGAATCCCCCGGCCTCGGCCATCAGCGATGAGCAGCTGCCGCTGAAGCTCTTTCAGCCGGCCCAGAAGCGCCACTACCTGGTGACCGCTTCCCTGATCCGCGAAGAGCCGGGCCTGCCCGATTGCCATCCTGAACCGACCCGTCAGGAGAAAGCGAGCTTCGTGGTCCGCCGCCTGCATCCGCCGGAAGGCCATGCCGCGGCTCCGCTGGAGCAGTGGGATGAGTACGGTTTTGTCCCCGGACCAAAGCAGAACAGCTGGCAACCCGTCGGCACCCACACGAGTGCGGCTGTGCGCAGGCTGGTGGCCGGCGAAGAGCAGCTGCCCATGTTCCCGGTGTCCTATCAGAACACGGGCTGCAGCGACCGGCGCAAGCTGTTCAACGGTTCCATCCCTGTGGGCCGGCGGGAGCAGTGGGTCGGGGCGGCCCTGGGGGCGGGGGCCTCAGGCCACGCCTCCTTCGGGATCGATGCCGCCGAACCCGCCCGCAGCGTGGCGGCCATGGTCTTCCAGGCCGATGTGGTTGCGCCGTGGAAGCTGCTCCTCGAGCAGGCCGAGTTCAAAAAGAATGCGGCCGGGGCAGCCTTTCCCAATTTCGACACCGACAGTGCCGCCAGGGCCAGGGAGCGCAGGCGGATGCTGCGGACGTCCCGGGATGAGCTGCAGACCGGCTCCTGGTACGTGCTCCTGGATCTGGCCCTCTTTCTGCAGAAGCAGCTGCCCACGGTCTGGCAGGCCCTGGAGGGGGAGATTGAGATGGAGAAGCTCAACCAGGGCGAGCAGGACCTGGTTGCGGCCATCGAGGGCACGATCCTGCCCGGGGAGCTGGCCTGGGAGATCATTGCCGGAAAGCCCGTCCCCGCACGTCCTGGAGACCTGAACCCCTCGGAAAGCGCCCTGCTGGAGTTCTTCAAGGCCCTGGCAGCCTGGCAGCGGCAGAGCCCGGGGACCGTGAGCGAGTCGTGGCTGAAAGCGCTGTACGACCGGGGCTGGAGCGCAGACATCCCTGCAGCCGGCGCCCCCTACCCCTTCACGGCCCTGAAGTGGACCCTGTCCGAGGCCCTGGTGGCCGCCGCCGCGGCCAGGCAGGGGCTGGAAGAGGTCCAGACGACCCTTATCCGTTTTGACGACCAGGAGAACGTCCTGCAGGTGGACTCCAACTGGCCGGATTTTCTCTTCCCCCTGGCCGATGCGGGGCGGGACAGCCCCATGCCTGCCGTGGACCCCTCTGAACTGGAGGGGCTGAGCGGGCTGGAGCGCAGGCTCAAGGCTGTGGATGTCCTGGCCGGGATGGTCGAGGCCCTGCTGCCGCCGGGGGAGCCGGTAGAGGAGCTCATGGACAGCGTGCCCCAGGGGGACGGGCGTGAGGCGTGGTTCGTGGTGCGCTGCGTCTACGAGCGCCCCGGTTGCGGGCCCCTGTTCCCGGCCCTGGTCAGCGCCCCGACGCAGAAGTTCCAGATGGCCCCGTTTTTCGATCCCGACGCCCCGGCCCGTCCGGTGAGGATCCCCATGCCCCTGGACATCTCCCCGGCAGGACTGCGCAAGTATCAGAAGAACACCGGCCTGGTCATCTCCGACATGCTGTGCGGCAAGATCAGAGGCATCCGCAAGATGACCCTGGCCGACCTGGTGCTCTCGGTCCTGCCCTGGCCCTTTCACAAGGATCTGCCCGATCCGGGCAGCGGGACATGCCAGGAGAAGGGCAACAGCTTCGGCATGATCTGTTCCCTGTCCATCCCCATCGTGACCCTCTGCGCCCTGATCCTGATGATGATCATGGTCGCCCTGTTCGACCTCATCTTCCGCTGGATCCCCTACCTGTTCATCTGCCTGCCGATACCGGGGCTGAAGGGCAAGAAAGGGGGAGGATAGGAGACAGAGGACAGGAGACAGAGGACAGAGGACAGGAGACAGAGGACAGAGGACAGAAGACAGGAGACAGGAGAAAGGAGACAGAAGGGAGAAGGGAGAAGGGAGGAGACAGAAGTCAGCCCGGCCGCTGGCCGGGCTGAATTCTGAATTCTGAATGCTTGCCGCCGCATCAAAACCTCAGGACGACCACTGCCATGA
>CAZNIP010000017.1:0-41364 GCA_964573115.1 uncultured Desulfohalobiaceae bacterium
GCAGTAGTCGATGATCCAGCCCATTTCCACGCGCTTGGGGTCGATGTTCAGCTGCCGGATCCCGGAAAGTTTTTCGATTTTCTCGGCATCGTAGTTCCGTTCGTGCTGCATCCTGGAGGTCATGGCCACCATGGCCAGGTTGTGGGCGTTCATGATGTCGTTGATGTCCCCTGTCAGCCCGAGAGAAAACTCGGTCATGGGGATGAGGATGGCATTGCCTCCGCCAGCAGCCGTTCCTTTGACGTTCATGGTCGGTCCGCCCGATGGCTGCCTCAGGGCTCCACCGACATTCTTGCCTCTTTTGCCCAGCCCCTCCATGAGTCCTACCGAAGTCGTGCTCTTGCCCTCTCCCAGAGGCGTGGGCGTGATGGCTGTGACTTCGATGTATTTGCCGTCCGGCTTGTCTTTGTAGCGATCCATGATTTTCAGAAAATCAAGCTTGGACAGCCGCCCCATGGCCAGCATTTCATCTTTTTCCAGACCGAGCTTTTCTCGCCACTCATCTGGCATGGGCATGTTCTCCTCAGCCGCCTCGGAAATCTGCCAGTCCTTCATTTTGGTTGCATCGTAAGCCATGGACCTCACTCCTTTAGTTTAGTGTTTGCAGAGAGGAAGCCTGAACTTCCATTCCGAACTCGGGTGTGGTTGTGATGTTCCGGGAATGATGCATCGCAAACATCTCCGGCTCGTCAGGAGTCTCTGCGGGAACTTGACGGGCCTGAGGCTTGAAAGCTGGTCGTCCGGACGAACGTGCTCGAGCACCGACCATCCATCATGAGCTGAACTGAAGATCCATTGAGGTGGAAGTACTGAAATATCTATAAAAGATCAAAAGCGGACTGTCAAAACATATTCCTGATTTTTTCAGGAGATAAGCCAAGTTTTGCCGGACAGGTGTCACATGTGGATCACGAAGAGCGGAGCGAAAAAACAGAGCCACTCTCAAACAATTAGCATACAGCCAATGACAGCATCAAGCCTTGCTCCCACACGCTGAAACATGATGGACCGAGAGGCCTCTTGTCTGATGCGGCTGCAAAAACTCAAGATGCAGCCGCAGAAGTCAGAATACAGAACTCAGAAGACAGAAGAATCAAGGAGTTACATGCAGCAAATCACGGCGACATTCCGCTGCATGGACTTTTTGCACTGGCGTCTTGTCTGAACCCTGAAAAAAGATGACCAGGCTGAGCCGGCCTTGCTGTTCGATATCGAGCATTTTGCAGAAAAATGGAGCAAAGACGTAAAAACACAGCTATCTTATGTTGATTCCATTTTGAACACCTGTCGACAACCTGAGCCCAAACGGATTGAATACCCGGGATACGAGGTTTTTTTCCATCAGATCACGAAGCCAAGCTCGGACTGAACTTTGAAAAAAAAGTTAATAATATAAATATGATAAGGAACAACAATCGAATCGGTCCATACCGGGGATATTCCGAGGCAGATTTGTTTGTCAAAAATCCGTAACAGAACTAAGGTCTCGAACCCATGGAACACATCTGGTCAAAAATTCAAGCTCATCTCGAAAAACAACTCAAAGCCGGGATTTTTCAAGTCTGGGTCAAACCCCTGCAGGGAGAACTCCAGGATGACACGCTGTTCATCACTGCTCCCAACGAGTTCGTGGCCTCCTGGGTCCGGGACAGGCTGAGCAGGGAGTTTCAAGAGGTGGCAGCCGACCTGCTCGGTTTTGTCCCCCACATCAGCATCCAGGGCCAGAAGAACAGGGAGTGCAAAGCTTCGCTGCCGGCCATCTCGGATGCCCAGACAGTTGCCAGGCATCTCCCTGTTTCCTACGCCAAGGAGGAAGGACCATCCTTCAGCTGGAAGTTCTGCTTTGCCGACTTTGAGGTCGGCGACTGCAATCAGCTGGCTTATGCGGCCTGCACCAGCCTGTGCAACAAGAATCTCCCGGCCGACTTCATTTTTTTGTGTGCAGCCCCTGGGCTGGGCAAGACCCACCTTCTTCAGGCCATCGGCCATGACATCTTTCACAGATCAACCCGAAACGGGCTCAAGGTGGCCTATCTGTCCTCAGAGCAGTTCGCCAACCAGATGGTCCAGGCCCTGAAGTCAAAACAGATCGACGCCTTCAAGGATCGCTTCCGGCATCTGGACCTCCTGCTCCTGGAAGATGTCCATTTCTTCCAGGGCAAGGCAAAGATGCAGGAGGAGCTGCTCTCCCTGATCAAGAACCTTCAGGACAAGAATCGGCAGGTGGTCTTCACCAGCACCTTCATGCCCCAGGAGCTGAACAAGGTCGATCATCATCTGGCCTCGTATCTGGCCAGCGGGTTCATGGCCCCGATCACCAAGCCGGATTTCGAACTCCGCCTCCGGCTGGTCAAGAACAAGGCCCAGCGGTTTCAGGTCAACATCCCACAGAACATCAGGAACATCATCGCCTCGGAAATCCATTCCGATATCCGGCAGCTCGAAAGCTGCATCCACAACATGGCCCTCAAGGCCCGGCTCCTGAATCAGCCGGTGTCCGTGGAAATGGCCAGGGAGATCCTCAAGCACTACTCCCGGGCAGGGGCCGCCCCTGACATGCAGACCATCATCGACTGCGTGTGTGACGCCTTCACCATGCCCCTGGAAAAGCTCCGCTCGAAGACCAGGAAGAAGCAGGCTGTGACCGCCCGGAATACCGCCTTCTACCTGGCCAGGAAATACACGGAACTGCCCCTGAAGGACATCGGTTTTCACTTCAACCGCAGGCACTCCACAGTGCTCAAGGGAATCACCAACACAGAGAGAGAAATCAGGCAGGACACGATGGTCGGCAGACAGATCAGGAGGATTGAGCAACGATTTGAGCAGTGATGGAGACCGGCAAAGCCATGAAAAAAGCCGTCACCCTGAGAAATCCCCGTTGGGAGGCTCGAGAGATGACGGCCTTCTTGTGCACGCATCCAGGACCGGATGATTACAGACGAAGCTCGAATCCGGAATACTCTTTGTCGTACTCCTTTTCACTGCACTGGACATCCTCGACCCTGGCCATGGTTGAACCCTGGGCCAGCTTGCCCTTAAAGGTGTGCAGGGCCTCTTGTTCGCCCTGGGCCAGAACTTCCACCCGTCCGTCATTGAGATTGCGAACCCAGCCCTTGACGCCCAGGTTGTCGGCCTGATTCTTGGTCCACGACCGAAAGTTGACGCCTTGGACTTTTCCGGAAACCAAACAGTGTAGACTCTTGACCATCAATCGCCTCCTTCACAAAGAGTTGACTCGCTCTGACAGGACTCTTCGTCAGTTGGGTCCTCGCATTCCACCACGGGACTGACCGGTGTCATGCGTTTTCTTGAATACTTGCGACAAGCCGGGTACACCAAGTACAGGGGAACCGTTCGGGAAGCCGTCTATCGTTTCTTCGACTGCCCCCACCCCCAGAAAGGGTGCTGGTACGTGCAGCATCGCACTGGGAGCTTCCAGTGCGTGGGGTGCGCATGGCACTGCGAAACTGACGACCCTTCCGGGTTTCAGCCGCTCTTGCCCCTGGGTGATGACGACCTTTCTGATTCAAGCTGACGCACCGGGCCTGAAATCATGGTCCACGCCCAACAGCCCCTTGGCCGCCAGGATGCCCGTGGCGCTCGCAGATACGATATTCCCTGCCACACCGGCCCCGTCACCAGCCACATAGAGCCCCTTGATCCTGGTCTGCAGGGACCTGTCGGTCCTGACCTGAATAGCAAAGAATTTGATCTCAGGAGCATAAAGCAAAGTCTCGTTATTCGCAACTCCCGGTACAACTTTGTTCAATTTTTCCAAACCATCAACGATGTTGCTCACGATCCTCTCCGGGAGGGCCATGGCAATGTCCCCGCAGACGACCGAGGTCAGCGTCGGCTCGATGTACCCCTTGCCCACCCTCTGCCACGTGCTCCGTCTGCCCTGCTTCAAATCCCCGAAACGCTGCAGGATTGGCACGCCCCCGCCGATGAGGGAGGCCAGTTTGCCGATGGCCTCTCCGTAAGCGTGATTGTCTGTGATGGGTTCTGTGAGCACGACCTTGGACAGAAATGCAAAGTTGGTGTTTTCCGATTTGCTGTCCAGGTAGGCGTGGCCGTTGACGCAGACAAAATCCTGGTAGTTTTCCTGGGAGACATAGCCTCCCCAGTTGGTGCAGAAGGTGCGGGTCTGGTCGTCGTACTTGCTGGTCTGAATAAAGAACGTCGGGTCGTAGATCACATCGGTCAGGTCCTGCATGATGTCGTTGTGGACTTCAACCCTGACGCCGACTTCGATCCCGCGCTGCGACTTGCCCAGATCATGGGTGTTGGCCAGGACATTCATCCATTCCGCCCCCACCCGTCCGGGGGACAAGATGACCCTGGGGGCCAGGTAGCGTGACCCGTCCCTGGTGACCACTCCCTGGATGCTGTCCTCTGAGACGAGAATGTCCTGGACCTCGGTGGAGTCCATGATCTTCACGCCATGGTCCTGAATCGATTCGACCATCCCGGCGATATGGGCCGGAAGGCAGTCGCTGCCCAGATGCTTCTGCTTGATGAGCAGCAGCTCAATGCCCTCTTTGCGGGCCTCTTTTCGAAGGGCTTTGGCCTTGTCCATGTCAGTGGGGTAGACCTGACCGTCCATGTTGAACCGATTGAAGATGGCCTCGGTTTCCTGAATCAGCTCCTTGGCCTCAGCCACGGGAACAAACTGTGTCAGGTCTGTCTTGCCCAGCTTGTGAATGTAGTTGAGCTTTCCATCAGAAAAGAGTCCGGCTCCCCCAAGACCGCAGAGGATATTGCAGGGCTTGCACTTCAGGCACTGCCCGTTTTCAGCGATGGGGCAGGAACGCTTGTCCGGGAAGCGCCCCTTTTCCAGGAGCAGAACCCTCAAGCTCGAATGCTCCGCCAGGTAATGGGCGGCAAAGAGCCCTGCAGGCCCCCCTCCGACGATGATGACGTCGTATTCGTGTTCTTGCATGATCTGTTGTCAGCCTCGTGTCTCGAGTCGGCGCAGCCTCAGGCTGCGCCGAACATGTCGGTTTGAACTGAAGAGAGAACCTTCACCTGTGAGCAGACCGTGTCATCCTGATACAGCCAGCTCATGAGCAACGGGCGATAGTAGGTCTTCCGTCCTTGATTGACAAGCTTTTTGAGCCCCGTCATGAACGGAGCGTGGCGGTCAACCGCAGCGGGTTCTGCAGCAGCTCCAGGGCGGGCACGATCCCCTGAACCAGAACATCCGCAGCCATGAGGGCTTCCCGGGAGACCCCCTCATCAAGGACCACGGCCACCCCCAGGGCCGAGTCAGAGAGCATGAACCTGTCGTTCCGGCCATTGCCCATGCTGACGCACGTCTCCGGTTTCAACTTTTGAATGTAGTCGCGCTTGCCCCTGGCCTGATCCTCCTTTGACAGCACCGTCACCTGGTAGGGAGTCTCGGCAAAAGCCGCCCGGACCCTGCCAAAGGTGTCTGCAGTCACGATGTGGATCTGCAGGGTCTGTTCAAGCCTTTGCAGTCCCTGCAGGACGCCGGGCTCCAGCTCCCCGTCGCAGGCCAGGGTGCCGTTGTAGTCCATGACCAGATGTTCCAACCGCAGGTGGCCAAAATCAGGAATGTCGATCGTGAGCATCGTTCTTCTCCTTTGTTTTCTCCAGCCTACCCCAAGGACAGGCTGAAGAAAATGAATCCGAAATTCCGCGTTCTGACCGACCTTTGACCATGAATCTGCCCCCTTGAGCCGTCCGCTGGGCGATGGTTTGGACTCATGAGCATTTCCCCGAAAAAAAAACTTGCCTTCGAAGCCATGTTTGTTTATGTTTCTCAACAAAGATCTTCCAGGAGAGCAAGGGGACGACGCACCGTGACCGAAACAGCCTTCGACCTCTTTTTTGAACGCATCAAAGCCCAGACCCCGATCAACACCCAGATCGAGCTGGCCCGGATTCTGAAAGTGAACCGCTCAGCGGTCACCCAGGCCAAACACCGGGGCATGGTCCCGACAAGCTGGGTCTTCAAGCTGGCCCGCATGTATCAGCTCGACCCGGAATGGCTGGAACTGGGTGCAGGAGAGCCCTACGCGCAACTGGCTTCAGGAGGAAGCGGCTTCCACAAGATTCCCAAAGTCCGGGCCAGACTGGGCGCCGGCGGCGGCTCTTTTGAGGTCGATGACCGCGTTTCAGAGTACTATGCCTTTCGCTCAGACTGGCTCAGGCGCAAAGGGGATCCAAACCGGATGGTCCTCATGGACGTGGTTGGAGACAGCATGGAACCTCTGCTCGAAGAGGGAGACAGCGTCCTCATCGATCAATCGCAGAACAGCCTGATTTCAGGCCGAATCTACGCCCTCGGTGTCGACGACACCGTCCTGGTCAAAAGAGTGGAAAAACATCCCGGCAAGCTCGTGCTGCACAGTGCCAACCAGCACTACTCCCCCCTCTCTCTTCAGGGGGACGAGCTGGACACGGTCAGAATCATCGGAACCCTGATCTGGGCCTGCCGCGAGCTGGTGTGATGAGCTTTTTTTTGCCGGTCATGTTTATTTCTATAAACACGTCAACCATCAGGAGGCCATGATGCAAAAGAGGTTCTGTCTCTGTGGAAGGAGCGTCTGGGTGGAGTATGTCCTGGACCGCAACTGGATGACCATCTTTCACCCCGGGCACGATGCCTGCCTGCGGATTGATCGCTGCCCTCACTGCGGCCTTGAGCTGGACATCGACCGTCTGGGGTGAACGGCCCTGGGATCCGACCAGGATCCGGACAGAAGAGGCCAACGGTCTCAGGCAGCGCGAGTTGCAGCCTGAAGGAAAATCTCGTTGGGGTCCAGGATGAGGATCACGCTGCCGTCCCCCATGATGGTTGCCCCGGAGAGCCCCTGAAGATCGCCCAGATACTGCCCCATGGACTTGATCACGATCTCCTGGCGGTGCAGGAGGGTGTCCACGATCAAGCCCAAGCGCTTGTCGTTGACTGAAATGATGACCAGGGGAAGGATGTCCCGTTTGGCCTTTTCTGTCTTCAGCCCCAGCAGTTCTGACAGTTCCACCAGTCCGAGCACGTGTCCGCGCAGGGTGGTGGCCTGCCGTTTGTTGACCTCGCTGACCTGACGCGCCGAGATCTTGGTCGTCTCAGACACGGCGTCGAGGGGGATGGCGTAGGTCTGACCGGCCACCTTGACCAGCAGGGCTTCGATGATGGCCAGGGTCAGAGGCAGGGACAGGGTGAAGGTCGAGCCCTGTCCAAGGGTGGATGAGACGGAGACATTCCCATTCAAGTTCTTGATGTTGTTCCTGACCACGTCCATGCCCACTCCCCTGCCGGAGATATCGGTGACCTCTCCGGCCGTGGAAAATCCGGGGGCGAAAATGAGCTCAATGGCCTCTTTGTCATCGAGCTTGCCGGCCTCCTCCTGAGTCAGGATCTGCTTCTCAATGGCCTTGGCCTTGATGACCTCAGGATCAATCCCCTTGCCGTCATCCTGGACCTCGATGACCACGGCGTTGCCCTCATGGGAGGCCCGGAGCCAGATGTGACCGGTCTCCCCCTTGCCGGCCCGCTTGCGGACATCGGCATCCTCCAGGCCATGGTCCATGGAGTTGCGGATCAGGTGCACCAACGGATCGCCAATGGCCTCGACCACGCTCTTGTCCAGTTCGGTCTCTTCCCCTTCAGTGATCAGCTCGACCTTTTTGCCGCTCTTCCGGCTCAAGTCTCGAACCAGTCTGGGAAATTTTGAAAAGACGGTTTTTACCGGGACCATCCGGACCTGCATGATGGTGTCCTGAAGATCGTCGGAGATTCGGGCCATGGCATCTGTTGTCTCGGACAGGTGCTGCACAATCTGCCCGATGTCCCGCCCCTCCTCCAGCTCTCTGGTCAGGAGGCTGTAACGGTTGCGATTGATGATCAGCTCACCGATCAGGTTCATGAGATGATCCAGGCGTTCATGATCCACCCTGATGGTGGTGGTCGCTTTGGCCTGGGATGGTGCAGAGGATGTGTCCACAGGGTCTGCCGTCTTTGCAGCCGGCTGCTGGCCGCAGACCTGCTCTTGGCCCGCCGTCTCGTTCTCCCTGGCGTGCACGTCCGGGGCGGACTCCCGGCCGGGGGCCTCCTCCGACCCGAAACCCGGCTCACCCTGTGTGGGGGAGGTCTCCAGAGCCGAAAGGTCTCCTCCCAGGAAAACGCTCAAATTCTGATCGACCATATCCCTGAGGATGTCCGCTTCCTGGTCCAGGATGGAGAGCATGAGCTCAAAGCCCTGGCCTGCGCAGCGCCCCTGATCGACCAGGGTGGCCGTCCGTTTGGCGTAGTCGCTGACATCCTCAAACTCCATGTAGCTGCAGGCGTTGCCCAGGCTGTCAAAGGAGCGAAACAGGCTGTCGATGCTGTCCTGATGCTCAGGGTCTTTCTCCAGCTGTTCGAAAGCCAGGCGGATGTTCTCAAACTGCTGATGCACAGCGCACTGAAAGACCTGGAGATCCTCCGGGTCCACATCCAGCTCCCGGGCCTTGTGAGGATCAATGGACGCATTCTGAAGAGCATCAGCCGCCATGTCCTGGCCAGTCTCTGTTCCTGCCTGGAGGGTCATGAGCTCTGTCAGCAGGGCGCTGGTGTCATCCGGGACAACCCGGGCCGCGTTCCCGTCCACGGCCTTGATCAGACCTTCCACAGCATCGGTCACGCTGAGGAGGAGATCGATCGTCGGCTCGTCAGGCATGGCCTGCTGGGTTCGAAATCGATTGAGCAGGCTCTCAGCCTCATGGGTCAGCTCATTGAGCTCCCGATACCCGATCAGAGCACTGTTGCCTTTGAGGTTGTGGAAGAACCTGAAGGTGTCGTTGACCAGCTCCAGATCCTCCTGCGGACTCTTTTCCATCTTCAGCAGGGCCGCATTGAGCTGGGAGACCGTATCTGAAGCCTCTTCAAGAAAATCGGACAGATGTTCCGGGCTGTTGATGGTCAACCTGTAGCCCGGAGCCTGGTCCGGCTTTTGCCTGGACCGGGTTGACGGCCTCTCTGGCTCCTCCGTGTCTTCGACCCTGTCCGTGGCCTCGGAACGGGAGGACGCAGAGCTCGTCCCGGGGTCGAGCAGCTCGTCCAGGGACTCAATGGTCCTGTGAACGTCGATGTCGCCTTCATGGCCGAGCTGTTCGAGGTTGTCCAGGAGCTGCCGCAGAACATCCGTGGAGCTGAGGATGATGTCCATGATCTCCGGTGAGTTTTGGATCGTCCCTTTGCGCAGTTCATCCAAAACGTTTTCCGAACGATGGGCCAGATGATTCATTTTCGTCAGGTTCAAAAAACCCGAAGCCCCTTTCAGCGAGTGAATCGGGCGAAAGATGTCGTTGAGCAGAGCTGTGTTCGTCGGCGTTTTTTCCAGCTCCAACAGATTGGGCTCGATCGTTTCCAGGTGCTCCCTGGCTTCTGATATGAAATCACTGAGTATCTCTTGATCCAACATCATCTCCACGTCCTCTGAGTCACACCACTCTCACTCGCCTTTGCCGTCTCTCTGCACCCAGCGGCCAGAGACACACGACGGGTCCTATCCGCCAAGGAGCATGCGCACATTGCGCACCAGCTTTTCCGGTTGAGCAGGCTTGACCATATACATGTTGGCCCCGAGGTTGATGCCGGTCTGGATGTCCCGTTCCTGGCCTTCTGTGCTGAGCACGATGATGGGAAGATCTCTGTAGCTGTCCTTTTCCCTGACGTTTTGAATGAAGGTGAAACCGTCCATCCGGGGCATGTTCACGTCACAGATGATGAGATCGACCTGTTCGGCGGCATAGAGCTTTTCGAGTCCGTCAAAACCGTCTTCGGCACTGAGGACTCGGAATCCCTCTTTTTTCATGATGAAAGCCACGAGATTCCGGACCGTCTTGGAATCGTCAATGATCAATACGCGCTTGTGCATGTCGTGTCCTTGTGTCGTCTTTCCGCCTCCGGGAAGAGTCGAACATGTTTTCTTCCATCAACCTTCAACCATCGACCATCGACCTTTTCAGCCCTGGAGAGGGATGAGCACCTGTTCAGCGATTCGCTTGACCGAGACGATGCCGATCAATTGAGCCCGGCTCTTGATCAGCCCGGACAGAAACCCGGAATCCCCTCCAAGCTGGGCATCGATGGACCACTCCACATCGTGCCCTGAAAAGGTATGCATGGTCGTGATCTTGTCGACGAGCAGCCCGAACTGATGCACGCCGCTCCGGCAGACGATGATGAACTGATGGGTCTTGTGGTCTGATCCAGATTTTTCCAGCAGCTGATCCAGACACAGCAGAGGAACCAGGGTGCTCCTCAGATTGATGACCCCGGCCAGGTATGGCGGATGGCTGGGAAGTCTCGTCGGTTCGATGCGCCTGAGGACTTCCTGGACTTCCCCCAGAGGCAGGGCGTACTCCTGCCCGCACACCCGACATCCGACAAATTGATGCGCATCCTGGAAGCCTCCCTCAGCCTCTGTGTCCGACCAGGAGACGTGGCCTGCAGACGACTGCCGCAGATGGCCGGTCTGCTGAGGGCTCCTGGACTCCGGGTCCTCTTCCGGCTCAGGCACCTCTCTTTCCAGGGCCGGCTCGGGATCCAGGCTTTCCTGACCCTGTCCGGGTTCTTCTCCTGCCGCACCCACCTGTGCCTGGTCCAAAAACGATCTGAGAAACTCAGATTCGTGCGCACTCATGGAGTGCTCGTGCTCCTGCTCAGGGAGCAGGATCTGGTCCTGAAGGTACTCTTCCGGCGTCTTCATAGCTTCTGAAGCTCTCTGGCCAGCTGCAGATACTCCCGGCTCCCCCTTGACCCCGGAGCCACCTGGGTGATCACGCTTCCCCTGGCGCTGGCTTCACGAAATTTGGTGTCAATGTGGATCACGGTCTTCAAGAGATGCGCTCCCATTTTTTTGCGCAGGACATTGTAGACCCGCTGACAGGCACTGACTCGGCGATCAAACATGGTGGCCAGAACGCGGTAGGCGATGGGCTGTGGCAGGGCTTTGTTCAACATGCGAATGGTGTCGAAAATGAGACGCAGGCCGTGCATGGCCAAAAATTCGGTTTGAGTCGGAATGAGAGTCAAACCGGCTGCCACAAGGGCATTGACCAGAATGACCCCCTGCTGTGGAGGACAATCCAGGATGATGGCATCATACTCAGTCACCAGGGCCTTGAGGGACTGGGAAAGGAGTATCCCTTTGCCCTGCAGGGATCCCAGCTGAGAATCCAGCTCAGCGAGCCTGGGGTTGCCCGGGATGAAATCGAAAGGATGATCCCGCCCTCTCTGGATCAGATCGGACAGGTTCTCAGGAGCTGATGAAGGCTCGAACAGGGCCAGGGCACTCTGCGTCACATCTTCAGGGTAGAAGGCCAGATGGATCGTGGCTGATCCATGCGGGTCCAGGTCAATGACCAGCACATTCAAATCCAGGCTGGCAAAGGCTGCGCCTAGGGAAAGTGCCGTTGTCGTCTTGCCCACTCCGCCTTTCTGATTGGCCACGGCAATGATCTGTGCCTTGCGAGAATCCATAGCTGCGTGTCGACCCGGGTCTCAGACGGTCAAAATCCAGTCACCTCCATGCGATGTATGCAAGTTTGAGTCCACCACCAGCAACCTCAACGGCCTCTCAGCCAAAGGCAACCCTGATCGGACCGAACACAGGCGTTCAGTCCTGGGGGGTCAGGCCCTGAAGCAGTCGAAACAGGGCCTGCCAGTCATCTTCGTAGACATCGAGAAATGTGATCCCGATCCTGGTCATGCCGGCCTGGTCATCTTCAACTCTGACAACCTCAGCCACAGCCAGCAGATTTTGCCCGGTTGAGCTCTCAAAGACCTTGAAGTAGCTGGGATGAAATCTGTTCAGCCTCGGAATGAAAATCCTGACCTGGAGCTTGTCCCCGAGCTGAAAGGCCTGGGGCGAATCCAGGAGCAGCCCCCCGGCACTGATGTTCACGCATCTGGTTTCCAGAACCCGGGACGTGGAGTCTGAAAAACCCAGGTCTTTCAGCTCGACCTTGAACTGTTTGGGGATGCGTCCGTATTGACGCCTTTCCCGTTGCTCGTTCATGAGCCCTCCTTGGTGTAGACAATCCCCCCTGGATAGTGATGGGGCTGAAACGCTCGGGTGATGTTGTGCAGGGATTCAGAATGCCCGACAAAGAGATGCCCGCCAGGGAGAAGATTGTCATAAATCCCGTTGATCACCAGCTTTTTGACCGTTTCGTCAAAATAGATGATCACATTGCGGCAGAACACGATGTCCGACGGCTCGACCATCTTGAGCTGAAAACGGTCGCTCAAATTGATGGGCTTGAAGCTGACCAGCTTCTTGATCTCCGGAACAATGGCATAGGTGTTCGAGTCAGTGAGCTTGAAGTAGCGCTCAAGGAGTGCCGTTGGCGTTGAACGAAGGGTGTACCTGGTGTAGATGCCGCTGCTGGCCCTTTCCAGGACATCTCTGGACAGATCGTTTCCAGTGATTTTCAGATCCCAGGAGTTGAGCTCCGCTCCCACGACCTCCTTGAAGATCATGGCCAGGGTATAGGGCTCTTCTCCGGTCGAGCAGCCGGCAGACCAGATGCGGACACGCCTTGAGCCCGCCTTTCGCTTCTCTTTCAGGACTCTGGGCAGGATGGTCTCCTGAAGGATTTTCAACTGAGGGGGGTTGCGAAAGAAACTGGTCTCATTGGTGGTGATCACAGCAAAGAGGCGTTCGAGCTCCTTACGCCGTTCCGGGTCATACTTCAGGAAGTAGTAATAGTCCTGGAAAGAGTCCAGGCCATGCACCTTGACCCTGTTGGCCAGGCGATTCTCCAGGAGATACTTCCGGTTGTCAGGGATGAAGATGCCGGTCTGCTGGTAAATGAAATCACGCAGCAGGCTGAACTCGACATCGCTGATGGGAAGGGATTGTTTCAGGGTGGAGGCTTTGGAGAAGAGCCCTGTCATGTTCAGTCCTCAGCTGGCTCTGGATGGCAAACCGCAACACCTGGTCAAGCAGTCTTGAGCTGGGCCAGAGCCCTGTCTGCAGCTTCCTGAACGTCCCAGTCCTCATTCTCCAGAATGGTGAAGAGAGCTTTGAAGGAGGCCTTTCCGCCAAGGTTTCCAAGGACATCGATGATCTTGAGCTTGAGGATGGTCTGCCCTCTTGCGAACAGGGCCATCAAGTGATCGACATCCCCATCACTCAGGCAGGACCGCTGCTCCAGGCTGTCCAGAGCCCGGATGCAGACCCATTCGTCAACGTCAGTGAGGGCCTGGCGCAGATGCTCCTCAGCCTCCGGCAAGGTCGAGTTGCCAAGCAGCCCCACCAGGATCTTTCTGACTTCCGGGTTCTCGTCTTCAAGGGCAGGCAGCATGTCCATGAGCGTCTCTTCCTCGTCTCCAGACAGACAGAACAGAGCTTCCAGGGCCACCTTGCGCACATCTGCTTCAGTGTCCTGCAGGGCCCTGCGAAATGCAGGCAGAGACGACTGGTCCATGAGCTGACCCAGGGCGTAGACAGCCATGAATCGCTGAACCGGACTGTCCATGGTCAGCATATCTCGAAATCGTTTCCGGATGAGGTCGGTATCAAGGGCAATGCAGCACTCCAGAGCTCTTTCCTTCACATCGTCGTAAGGGTGCTCCAAAAAGCCGAGGACCATCTCCGCAGCCTCCTGAACCCCCATGGTCTGCCCCAGAAAAGCGATCCCGTTTTTGATGATGCTCCCGTCCTCGTGGCTCTCCAGGAGCTGTTGAAAAAAGGCAATGCTCGACTGGTCAGGCACGAGGCTCAAGCTCTTGGAGATGGCCCGCTGTTCATCGCGGTCCCTGTCCCAAAAGATGGACCGCAGGAGCTCCCTGGACTCAGGATCGTCAATCCCGTTCAGAACTCGAATCGCAAGGGATGACACCACGGGATCCGAGGACCGGACAGCCCGGCGCAACTCCTGGTTCAGGCCCAGGACCTGCAGAGTGTCGACGACGGCCTCAAATCGTTCCGGCTCCCTGTCCCGGTCTATTTCAAGCAGGAGTTTGAAGATCGAATCCGAGGCCTCTTGAGCGCCAAGAAACTTCAAGCCCATGACAGCGGCATCCTGAACATCCGGGTCTTCGTCCTCCAGGGCTGCCAGCAGCGCTGGATAGAGCCGCTGCTGTTCCGCACTGTTGAGCAGGGAAAAGGCGTTGTTGCCCAGTATGGAGACCAGGGCCTGGACGATCTTGCTCTGGAGGGGCTGGGAACAGGAGTCCATCTTTTGAAGGAGCTTGGGGACGGCCTTGATATGAGCCATGTCGCCAAGGGTTTCGATGATGACCACAGCGACCAGATCCGATGCTGAGTCCAGGACCTGCAGCAGGGCATCGACTGACGAGGCGTCCTTGATCTTCTTCAAGGCCTCGATGCTGGCGAACTGGACCCATTCGTCATCGTTGAGGCTCTGATTCAAACATTTGGCCGCCTCGTGATGCCCCAGCTGGCCGAGGCTGACTGCAGCCTGATACCGGACATTGATCTCCAGGTCTCTGAGCAGGGCTTCGCACAGAGGCCGCACAGCCATGATGCTGTTGGCGTAGCCAAGGATATCGGCGGCAAAGATGCGGATGTCGGAATCGTCCTCCCTCAAGAGCTCGGCAAGGGCATCGATGTCGTGGGAGCAGATGTCTCTGAGGATATCCATGGTCACATTGCGCACCGGCGGGTCTTCCGACCAGAGAAGCGGCAGCAGGGCTTCGATGGTCTGTTTGCCCCCCAGCTTGCGCAGGGTCAGTTCTGCCGCCTCTTGAACCCCGATGTTCCCGAACACCAGGAGCCTGGACAGCTGGGGAATAGCCTCCAGGCAATCCTCTTCCCCGGCCCGAAATGCAGCTTCGCGCAGAATCTCTGGGTCTTCCGACTGCAAATGGTCGATGACCTCTTGACAGGAATCCATAGTCCGTGAATTCACCTTGGCCTTGTGTTCAGTACAAATGCTCCAGGATCGCCTCTGACATCGCATTGATATCAACCACCACATCAGCCAGCCCAGCTTCAACAATGGCCCTGGGCATCCCATAGACAACACAGCTGGCGTTGTCCTGGGCGATGGCCATCCCCCCTCTGCTCTTCAAGGCACGAACCCCCTCCAGGCCGTCGTTGCCCATCCCGGTCAAGATCACCCCCAGCCCCCGTTTGCCAACGCCGTCTGCGATGGAGGCCAGCAAAACATTGGCCGATGGCTTGTACAGGGCCTCTCGAGGTTCCTGGGTGATGGCCAGATCAATGGAGCGAACACTCCGGTGAATTTTCAAATGAAAGCCACCCGGGGCGATATAGACCTTGCCCTTTTCCAGGGCATCGCCCTGCTCGGCTTCCTTGACTTCAAGCGGGCTGCTCTGATTGAGCCGTTTGGCAAAGGCCTTGGTAAACGTGCCCGGCATGTGCTGCGCGATGAGAACGGAAGCCGGGAACTGGGCCGGAAGAGAGGCCAGAATTTTTTGCACGGCAGGCGGGCCTCCGGTGGACACGCCGATCCCGACGAGGTCCCTTTGCTGCCGCTTTGTCCCGATTCTCTGCAGGGTCTGCCTGGATGGTCCAGGGGCCGGTTTTTTGTCGACCTTGATGCGTCTGATTTTTCGCCTGGCGATATTTTTGACTTTGGCCTGCAGATCCTTTTCAATCTTGATGATGTCCAGGGAGACATGGGAAAGCTCTTTGGGGATGAAATCCACAGCCCCGAGTTCGAGAGCCTTGAGGGTGGCCTCGGCTCCGTCCGTGGTCAGGGAGCTGAGCATGAGCACGGGCCTGGGGGACTGCATCATGATGTTTCTCAAGGCAGTCAAGCCGTCCATGACCGGCATCTCTATGTCCAGCGTGACCACATCTGGATCGAGGCGTGTGATCTGGGACAGGGCCTCTTCTCCATTTCTGGCCGTCCCGATCACTTCGATGTCAGCATCCTTTTCCAGCATCGAGCTCACGGCTTTGCGCATGAAGGCTGAATCGTCCACCACCAGGACGGTTGTTCGTCTCTCCTGGTTCATGGGTGCTCAGGTCTCCCTCTGACGGGGATGATCGACACATGAGACGGGAAATGGCACCAAGGCGAGATGAAGCCGGACACGATGCTCAGTGGACACCATCAAAACCACTCAGAACCTTCTCCTGCTCGATGATGGACAGCCAGGCCTCAACGAGCTCCGGCTCCCATTGCGAACCGGCCCCGTCATGCATGATCTCCTTGACCTTGTCCAGGTGCAGGGCGTTTCGGTAGGCCCGGTCGGAGGTCATGGCCTCGAAGGCATCCACCACTGTGACCAGCCTGGCCAGATAAGGGATCTGGGTTCCCTTCAGCCCGGTGGGGTAGCCTTTGCCATCGATGCGTTCATGATGATGATAGATGATGGGCAGGATATTCTGAAGGCTCCCGACCTGAGCCAGGATATTCCGGCCGACTTCGGGATGCTTTTTCATGATCGAAAACTCATCGCTGGTCAGCCTGTCAGGCTTGTTCAGGATGTGGTCCGGAATACCAATTTTACCAATATCATGAACAATGCCGGCCAGGTAAAGCTTGTCCAGCTCAGAATTGCTCAGACCCAGCTCCCGACCCAGCCTGGTGGCGTAATAGGCGACCTGATCCGAATGACCGCGGGTGTAAATGTCTTTTGCTTCCACCGCCTGGGCGAATGAACGGATGATCTCGTTGTTCATTTCCCTCATCTGACCGTAGAGCCTGGCATTCTCGATGGCTGATGCGGTCTGGGAGCCAAAGACGGTCAAAAGCTGCAGGTCGTCGGCAACGTACATCTCCTGCTCGTTGTCCCTGAGCAGAATGACCACTCCAATGGGGCGGTCCTGATTGAACATCGGTGCGGCCAGGATGGAATAGTTCAAGTCATGCCGCTCAGCAAGAGCCTTGAGCCTGTCCTCGGTCTCAAGGACATAGGGATCGATGAGCTTTGAGTTTTTCTCTTCCATGACCAGGTCGCAGATCTGCCGGGAGAGTGCCGATATCCTGGGGTTGTTCCTCAGCTCGTTGCCCTTGACCCTGACCAGTTGAACATCGGAGTCGTCCTCATTTTTGAGGAAAATCCCGGCGCACTTGGGGGCAAAGTTGCGTTCCAGATGAAAGATGAACTCGTTCAGGAGCTTGGAAAGCTCCAGGTTGTTGTTCAAGTCCTTGCTCAATTTGAGGACCCGAACCAGATTGTTCAAATTCTCTCTCTCTTTTCGCTGTCGGCGAAAATTGAGAGCCTTATTGACCTTGAGCATGAGGTGATTGATGTCAAAGGGCTTGGGCAGATAGTCCAGGGCCCCCTTCTTCATGATCTCCACGGCAGTTTCGATGGTCCCGAACCCGGTCATGACCAGAAAATCCACGTCCAGCTTTTCCTGAACGATCCTCTCCAACAGCTGCATCCCGTCGAGAACCGGCATGCGCATGTCTGAGAGCACGAGGTCGGCCCGGTTCTCATGCAGAATATCCAGGGCCTGCTGTCCGTTTTTGGCCTGGTAGACCAGGTAGCCGGCCTCTTCCAGAGCTTCGCAGCAGATCTCACGCAAACTGCTCTCATCATCAGCAACGAGAATGGTGCTTGTCGACCTGTCCATTCAGTCTGAACCTTTGAAAATCATGATTGATGCCATCGGGTTACCTCAAAAGGCCCCACACTCCTGTCAGGAAGGATTCTTAACCTAGTTGAAGAACTCATTTTTCGCAAGATCAAAGCCGATGCCTTGAAACAGCTTGCATTGAGACACAAACTTGTTTATAAAGCTCACCTGACGGGATGTGGCTCAGTCTGGCTAGAGCGCAGCGTTCGGGACGCTGAAGTCGCAGGTTCGAATCCTGCCATCCCGACCATTGTGATCAAAAAGGGGGTTGCCTTTGGCAACCCCCTTTTTTTCTCTACTCTTCTTTGCTGCTCGTTCGAATGGCTTCATACACACTGTCCAGTCCGCTCAGCTTGTCGAGGGCCTGAAAGAGGTGAGCGGAGTCCCTGACCTCAATGTTCAAAAGGACCTGAGTCTTGTCCTCGACATTGGAGTGAAAGTGGCCGGACTGGATGTTGACCCCGTCCTCAGCCAAGAGGTTGGTGATCTCGGCCAGAACGCCCATCTTGTTCTGACACAGGATCTTGATGGTGGCCGGAAAAACGGCTTCCGCCTCCCCTTCCCAGGACACGCTGAGCAGCCGGTTCTGGGAAAACTGCTTGACATTGGGACAGTCGGCAGTGTGCACGATCACCCCGCGTCCCCGGCTGATGTAGCCCACGATGGGGTCCCCGGGAACCGGCTGACAGCACTGGGCAAAGCGCACCAGGACATCGTCCACACCCTTGATGCTCACGCCCTCCTTGTGGGTCCCACTCGGTTCTGGAGCTTCCTTTTCCCTTTCCCTGGGTTTTTTCTGTTCGTGAGCTGTGCTCTTGGATTTGCCCTCTTCGACAGACTTCTTGGGCACAAGCCTGTTCAGGACCTGTTTCGGGGTGATCCTGGCATACCCCACAGCTGAAAGGAGGTCGTCCACCGACTTGTAGGAGAACTCTCTGGCCACCTCCTCCAGACTGCCCTTTTTCATCTCGCGATTGAAGTTGACCCCCAGCCGGCGTCCTTCCTTTTCCAGCATCTCCCTGGCCAGCGAAATGCTCCGGTCTCTTTCCTTGGTCCGGATCCAGTGCTTGATCCGGGTTCTGGCCTTGGCGGACTTGACGAATTTGAGCCAGTCACGACTGGGCATCCGATGGGGATTGGTGATGATCTCAACCGTGTCCCCATTCTTGAGCTGGGTTTCCAGCGGGACGAGCTTGCCGTTGACTTTGGCTCCAGAACAGTGGTTGCCGACTTCCGTGTGGATCAGATAGGCAAAGTCGACCGGCGTGGCCCCGTAGGGCAGATCCAGGACATCCCCCCGCGGGGTGAAGACGTAGACCTCGTCCTGGAAGAGGTCCACCTTGAGAGAGGCCATGAACTCTCTGGGATCCTGCAGGTCGTGCTCCCAATCGAGGATATGCCTCAGCCAGTGAAACTGCTCCTCATCCTTGGTGTTGACGGTCGTGCCGTCTTTGTACTTCCAGTGCGCGGCCACACCGTATTCCGCCACCTGGTGCATCTCCTCGGTCCTGATCTGGATCTCGATGTGTTCCCCGTCCGGGCCGATGACCGTGGTGTGCAGGCTCTGATACATGTTGCCCTTGGGCATGGAGATGTAATCCTTGAATCGTCCTGGAATCGGGGTCCAGGTGGAATGAATGTGGCCCAGCATGGCGTAGCAGTCCTTGACTGATCTCAGGATGACCCGGAAAGCGATGAGGTCATAGACCTGATCGAGGCTCAAATTCTGCTTCTGCATCTTGGTGTAGATGCTGTAGATATGCTTCTGCCGCCCGCTGATCCGGCCCTGAATCTCGTTCTGATCAAGAATCTGCCTCAGGATGGTGATCACCTGCTCAATATAGTCCTTGCCCAGAGTGCGGTGCTTGCTGATCCCCGAAACGATCTGGTTGAAGATGTCCGGACGCATGTACTTCAAGCTCAAATCATCCAGAGCGACCTTGATCCGGTAGAGGCCGAGCCGGTTGGCCAAGGGCGAATGGATGTCCAGGGTTTCCTGGGCAATGGTCCGCTGCTTGAGCGGGCTCTGGTGGTCCAGAGTCTTCATGTTATGCAAACGGTCTGCCAGTTTGACCAGGATCACCCTGATGTCTTTGGCCATGGCCAGGATCATTTTCCTGATGTTCTCAGCCTGGGCTTCTTCCTTGGAGTTGAAGGTCACCTTGCCGATCTTGGTCACCCCGTCAACAATCGTTGCCACATCTTTGCCAAAATATTCAGAAAGTTCAGAGACCTTCACATTGGTGTCTTCGACGGTATCGTGGAGCAGTCCGGCGGCGATGGTCGCGGCGTCGAGGTGCATGTCCACCAGAATGTTGCTCACGGCCAGGGGATGGGAGAGGTAGGGTTCTCCTGAGAGCCGCATCTGTCCGCTGTGTACCGATGCAGAATAGACATAGGCCTTCTGGATCAGGGCCTGGTCCCCCTCGCTCAGATATCCGGCGGCCTTTTCCAGGATGTCGTTGATCCGGATCGTTGTCTGTTCGTTGTCAACGGACAACACGTCTGAATTGATCGTGGTCATAAACGGTTACGTCCCTGAAAAGCCCACGGGCATGTCGGGAATGGCGACAGACGTCATGAGCCAGAAGAGTGAGAGATGCATGCAGGATGTGATCGAAGGGATCACCTCGGCTTGAGATTGTGAAATTACGCCAAAAATTCAGGCCGATCAATTCTGGGATTTCTTGCCCGGAAAACAGATTTTCATATTAATTTAATAATATCATGGTTTTAATATGTCAACGACTCGACAGCCCGGACTGACAGCAAAAAAAGTTTCCTCCCCTTGCCAAAGGGGTCAAATATGGTATAGAGAATCTGCTTGTCTTGTGCCGTGGCTCATGGACCACCTCCTCGAATGAAACTTGATTTCAAGGGAGGTTTGTTGCTGCCTTGAGCAAACTGGTTGCAACAAGATGGCCCGTTCTGCTCGAAAGCGAGGTTCTTTCTCTGTTCAAACCCGCATGATCGCGGCAGCCAGAGGCTGCGCTGCGACTCGGGCAGCGAGGCACGATATTTGAATTAAGCCCCTGAATCCGGCTGGTTTGAAGCCGGACCACGACACCCGAAACCCTTTGAGAACATTCGTTGACCGGCAGGAGCTCACGTCTATGTCAAACACCGAGGAAACTCGAATCAAAGAAATCACCAGCGAATTCTTGCAGGACAGCATCCCTGAATATATCCTTGAGACGGCCCGCTCCCTGTTGAACAATCAAGAGATCGAAAAGATCGATCTCCACAAGCGAAGGGACTCCTGGAACGTCGACGGCAGGATTCAGGCTGAGGACTTTCAGGTCTACAACCCTGAAATCGGGATCAACCTTCAGGAAGGGACGGTCAATTTTTTCTGCAATTGTCCGGATTCGTTTACAGGTGTCTGCCCTCACGTCGGGGCGACCCTGCTGCACCTCCTGGAATCCCTGGAGAACGGCAACAAGCAGAGTGCCCCGAAACCGAGAACCGACTGGCGGCAGAGCTTTCGTCCCTTTTTCAGCACGGTTCCAGAGCCCGAACCTGGTAACAACTATCTCATCTTCAGGTTTTACCCGGAGCCGGAACGGCTGCAGGTGGCCCTGTTCCGGGCCAGGCAGAACAAGTCCGGGCTGTCCAGGGTCCAGAACCCGGTCACTCTGGAACAGCTCATTCAAAACCCAGACTGGTCGGAGCTGTCCCCTTCCCTGCCGTTCCTGGCCCATCAGATCGGTCACTACCTGGACTATCTCGGACACAGGGTGGACATCCCGCCAGGGCTGCTGAACTGGTTCCTGTGGTCCATCAGGGACGAGCACTACCTCTTCTGGGGAGAGTCAGACCAGCCGGTCCGGATCGAAGCCAACAGCATGCGCTTGCAGCTCAAGCCGCACATGTCTGAAGACGGGCTCTCCTTTGAGATCATGCTCAGTCAGGAAGAAAAGGTCCCTTTCCCCATCACCGGAGAGCAGGTCTATTTTTACGGTCAACTCCCCCTCTGGGTGCTCTGGAAGAACACCTTCTACCCGGTGCTGACCAGCCTGGACACCTCGCTGATCCAGGAACTCCTCAACGAGCCCCCCTTTATCCCGCATTCGGAACTCTCTGAATTTCTGGATCGGGTCTGGACCAGGATTCCGTCGTCCAACCTCTACGGGCACGAAGAGTTCCTCGAACGGATGAAGCCCATTTTTGTCCCGGCCCAGTACGCCCCCAAACTCTACCTGCACGAAGAGGGCAGCCTGCTGACCCTGGAAATCCAAAACACCTATCAGACAGAGCACGGGGAGATCTTTCTCCAGGGTCCCAATCCGGACCTTCAGACCGGAAGCTACCAGTTTGAGGGCAAATCCTTCCTGGTCCGCAGGCAGCAACATGAGGAAGAGGCCCTGCTCAACGAGCTCATGGGCATGAACTTCCAGCCCAGAAACAATGCCATCTGGTTTCTGGAACCTGAAGAGGCCATCAATTTTCTCCTGGACTCCTACCCAAAGCTCGTTGAAAAGTATCGAGTTTTTGGCGAGAAGAACCTCAGCCGCTACAAGGTCAGGCACTCCCAGCCCAATGTTGTGGCCAAGGTCGAGCAGGACGAAGAGGACTCCGGATGGTTTGATCTCGACCTGGCTGTTGAATACGACAACCTTCAGGTCCCCATCGATAAGATCTGGAAGGCCTGGGTCCAGGGCAAACGATATGTCCAGCTCAAAGACGGGTCCTACACCAGTCTGCCTGAATCCTGGCTGAAAAAGCTCAGCCACAAGCTCCGGGCCATGGGCATGGATCCGGAAAAACCGCCCAAGAAAAAATTTCAGAAGTTCGAGGCCCCAAACCTGGACTCCATCCTTGAGGATGTGCCTGAGGCCCAGACGGATTCATTCTGGAACACCCTGCGGGAGAAAATCCACAGCTTTCAGGAAATTGAGCAGATCGAGCCCCCCGAAGGGGTCAATGCCACGCTTCGTCCCTACCAGATCCAGGGCCTGAGCTTTTTGAACTTTCTCAACGAATACGGTTTCGGGGGCATCCTGGCCGATGAGATGGGCCTGGGAAAGACCCTGCAGACCCTGACGCTGCTGCAGTACCTGAAGAAAAAAGGCGTGTCCGGGCCTCACCTGATCATCGTCCCAACCTCGGTTCTTCCAAACTGGCAGCGGGAGGCCCAGAAGTTTGTCCCGGACATGAAGCAGCTCATCATCTATGGCTCACGTCGGGAAAACCTGTTCAAGGACATCCCGTCCTGCAATCTGGTGGTGACCACCTATGCCCTGCTCAGGAGAGATCTGGAAGACTTGAACAAATACGACTACCACACCGTGATCCTGGATGAGGCTCAGAACATCAAAAACCCGAACACGATCACTGCCCGCTCCGTCCGCAAGCTGAAGACCTCCTTTCGGGTCTGCCTGTCCGGGACGCCCATTGAAAACAATCTCCTGGAGCTGTGGTCCCTGTTCGAGTTTCTCATGCCCGGCTTCCTGGGATCCCAGAACGCCTTTCAGAAAGGGTTCATCAAGCCCATCAAGGACGGGGATGAAGAGAGCATGAACTACCTCCGGTCCAGAGTCCGGCCGTTCATCCTCCGGCGAACCAAGAATGAAGTGGCCAAGGATCTCCCGCCAAAGGTCGAGAACACCTACTTCGCCGCTTTGATCGACGAGCAGAAGGAGCTCTATGCCTCGCTGGCCAAGAAGCTCAAGGACCAGGTCCTGCAGAAAGTCGACGAGAAAGGGCTGGCCCAGAGCCAGATGTCCATCCTGGACGCCCTGCTCAAGCTCAGGCAGATCTGCTGTCACCCCAGGCTGTTGAAACTGGACATGCCCGGAGTCAACACCAACCTGCCCTCGGGCAAGTTCGAAGCCTTCAAGGATCTGACCACGAGCATCATCGAGGACGGGCACAAGATCCTGGTCTTCTCCCAGTTTGTGCAAATGCTCCAGATCATCCGTTCCTGGCTGAACATGAACACGATCCCCTTTGCCTACCTCGACGGGGCCAGCAAGGACCGCTACGAACAGGTGGAGCGTTTCAACAACGATCCCTCCATCCCGATCTTCCTCATTTCGCTCAAAGCCGGGGGGACCGGGTTGAACCTGACCTCTGCAGACTACGTCATCCACTACGACCCCTGGTGGAACCCGGCCGTTGAGGACCAGGCCACAGACAGGACCCACCGTATCGGCCAGACCAAGAAGGTCTTTTCCTACAAGCTGATCTGTGAAAACAGTGTCGAGGAGAAGATTCTCCAGCTTCAGGATCAGAAGCGGGGCGTGGCGGATGCGATCATTCCAGGCCAGGATCAGTGGAAGTCATTGACCAGGAACGACCTGGAAATGCTGTTCGAGATATAAAAAAAGCCCGGCCAAGCCGGGCTTTTTTTATCACAAATCCAAATACTCAGCGCAGCCAGCGGCTGCGCTGGATTCTGAATTTTTCGGCTGCATCTTGTTCTTCTGCAGCCGAAAAATTCAGAACGGGGCGTCATCCATGGCGCTGGCTTCAGAGGGAAAGGCCGGCCCCAGGTTTTCCGAACCGCCCTGCTGCATGTCAAAGGGGTCGTCCCCTTGTCCGGAACCGCTGGAGGATCCGTAACTCTGCCCTGATGAGGCGGACTGGCCCTGGGAGTCCAGAAAGACGACCCGTTGGGCTTTGATCTCGGTTGTATAACGGTTCTGCCCTTGCTGATCCTGCCATTTCCTGGTCTGGAGAGAGCCTTCGACCAGAACGAGCCGGCCCTTGCTCAGGTAGTTGGAAGTGGTTTCGGCCTGCTTGTTCCAGACCACGATTCTGTGCCACTCTGTTTTCTCCTGCTTGGTGCCCTCCCGGTCCACATAGGACTCATCCGTGGCCAGAGGGAAATTGGCCACTGGAGTTCCGCTCTGCGTGTAGCGCAGTTCAGGATCCCGGCCCAGCCGGCCCACCAGGAGAACTCTGTTCAAGCTGCCTGCCATCGATGCCTCCTCTGAAAAAAATGAAGGACCCGTCTCTCACCAGACTGTCCGAGGTGGCGGGTCATGGTGTGATCACAACGTGTTCGCTGTAGTGAGACTACACGAGGATTCTTCACGTGTCACCGTCAATTTTGCCCCTGGCGATCTGCTCCTTCTGGACCTCGAGCACGAGCTTGTCCAGAGAGAACTCCTGCCATCGCCGCAGCCCGACAAACTCACAGCCCAGGAGGTCATTCGCAACCCGAACGATCCTGGCCTCGAGCTGCTCAAGAAAGAGCTCTCGACCCACGAAGAGGTCAAGTTCGATGGTGTCGCCAAGTGAAAAACCAGAGGGGGCAGTGGTCCAAAAGGCCAGCCCTGCACTGCTGAGGTCCTTGACCGTGCATGCTTGCGCAAAGCCTGGAACCTGAACAATCAGGTCATGGGCCTGGACACGGAAGGCCCGTCTGGGATTGTTCTCTCCAGGAAAGGAAAAGACGAGATCATCAGGCATCACGAAGTCCCTTCAAGGGTCTTGCTCAGGACGAACTCCACCCGCCTGTTCCGGCTGCGATTCTCCTCACTGCTGTTGGGGACCACCGGATCCAGGTCGGACAATCCTGTGGCGGAAAGGCGGTTCGGCTCGATCCCCTGTTTCAGGAGGTACTTGAGGACACTGATGGCCCTCAGGGACGATATCTCCCAGTTGTCCTCAAAACGGGAATCAGGTCCCGGGGGAACATCGTCAGAATGTCCTCTGATGTTGATCTCCTGGTCCGGATGGCGGATCACGAAGTCCCTGATCTTCTCCAGCACCTTTTCCCCTCTGGCTGACAGCTCAACCTCTCCAGAGGGAAAGAGGACGTTTCCGGATACGGACAGGGTGATCTTCCCTGAATTGAACCTGGCACCAATCAGCCCCTCCTGGCCCTGGTCAGCGTAGTGAAAGTTGAAGTCGGCAAAGACCTGACTCTGGGACTCCCGGATCTGTTTGAGCAGCTGGGCCTTTTTCATGAAGACCCCATCACTCTTGAAGGTCTTGGCTTTGAGGCCCATATTCCCGTCTTTCTGACTGCCCAGGGCGCGCTTGACCGAATAGAACGAGTGCGTGAACCTCTGCATGTCAAAGCTGGACATGGAAAACAAGAGCACAAAAAAAGCCAGTAACAGCAGGCAGATATCCGAAAAGGTCATCAGCCAGGAATGCTGTGAATCCTCAGCATGCTCTTCGACCAGCAGCTCCACTTCCCTGGGTCCGTTATGAGCGTTCATAGTGTCTCTCCCTGGGAGGGACGAAAGAGGACAGCTTTTCGTAGACGAAATGGGGGTTGTTGTTCTCCAGGATGGACTTGGCCCCTTCAAAGATGATTTCCAGGTGCAGCGCCTCTTCCAGAGTCCTGCTCCTGAGCTTTCCAGCCACGGGCAGAAAAACCAGTGTGGCCAGCACAGCTCCATAGAATGTGGTCAACAGGGCCACGGCCATGCTTGGACCGACCTGGCTGGGGTCGTCCAGCCTGCTGAGCATCTGCACCAGCCCGATCAGGGTGCCGATCATGCCGAACGAAGGGGCATAGGCGGCCATCTTCTTGAACACGTCCTGGCTGATGCTGTGGCGTTGCTTCATGGCTGATATTTCGATCCGCAGAGATTCGTGAATGATGTCCGGATCAGCATTGTCCGCAATGAGCTGACAGGCCTTCTTCAAGATTCCGTTGTCGGTCTGAATGTTCTCCAGGCTCAGCAAACCTTCCTTTTTGCTGATCTGCGCGATTCTGACCATGGTGTTCACGACCTCATTGGCCTTGACCTTGCGACTGGAAAAAATCTTGATTGCAGCCACAACGCTCTGGTAGACCTCATTGACCGGGAAAGTGATGCAGGCTGCTGAGAACGTCCCCCCAAAAACGATCATCATCCCCGGAACATTGACAAAAACATCAACAGCCCCACCAAGGATGATCGCCCCGACCACCAGGGTGAACCCGGCAAGAATTCCCAGAAAGGTGGATATATCCATACACGAGAGCCTTTATGAACACGATGAGGACAGAGACCATGAACACGCGGGAACGACAGGTTCAGACTGCGGCAAAACAGGTCAGGCAGGCCTTCGGCTCAGAGAGATTGCCTGAAATCGGCCTTGTCCTGGGTACTGGTCTCGGGGACTGGGTCTCTTCCCTGTCCACCAGGGCAGCCCTTGATTATGGAGAGATTGAGGGCTTTCCCCCTTCGACAGTGGCCTCCCATTCCGGACGCCTCGTCTTGACGGCCATCGGGTCGCGAGAGGTCCTCATCCTCCAGGGTCGCCATCATCTGTATGAAGGGTATGCCCCCTCCGAGGTCAGTTTCGGCGTTCGCGTCCTGGGGCAGCTCGGCGTCAAGACCCTGATCCTGACCAATGCAGCTGGCGCAATCAATCCATTGTTTTCTCAGGGTTCTTTGATGGTCATCAGTGATCATCTGAACATGACCGGGTCCAACCCATTGGTCGGCCAGAACATCGAACAGTGGGGGCCCCGTTTTCCAGACATGAGCCGGGCCTACGATTCAGAACTGCGGCAGAAAGCCTTGCAGACCGCAGCCTCCCTCGGGTTGCGCCTCGAACAGGGGACGTATGTCGGTGTGCTGGGCCCAAGCCTGGAAACGCCGGCTGAAACCCGGGCCATGCGCAGACTTGGCGGTGATGCCATCGGCATGTCCACAGTCATGGAAGCCATCGCAGCGAGACACATGTCAATGAAGCTGTTGGGACTGTCCTGTCTGACCAATCTCAACCTTCCGGACTGCATGATGGAGACATCGTTCGAGCAGATCGTGGCTCAGGCCGAACAGTCCAGCCAGACCCTGGCCAAGCTCCTGAACGCCCTTGTTCCGGCGCTTTGACTGTTGCCAGCCCTTGACTTCTTGAATGAGTTGTTCCAAGTTTCTGTTTTTTTGCCCAAGAGAGAGCCTGCCATGCATTCCAACTCCATGCAGACAAAAAGTGTCGAAATCTTTGACGCCTGCAGGCTCAACCTTGGGCACGCCAAATCAATAAGTGTCACTTTTTCAAAGAGATATTTTCCAAGACCTTCTTCACGCTGCATTGGGCATCCATTTTTGCAAAAATTCTGCCTGGAGGAATCACGACAACCATGACCGACTATAAAAAAACTCTCAATCTTCCCCGGACATCATTCCCGATGCGCGCCAACCTGCCCAAAAACGAGCCCAAGATGATCGATTTCTGGACTGAGACCCGGGCCTATGAACAGATGATCGACGCGCGGCAGGACCGTGACCCCTTCGTGCTCCACGATGGCCCGCCCTATGCCAACGGACACATCCATCTGGGCACGGCCATGAACAAGATCCTCAAGGATATCATCGTCAAGTCCCGGAACCTTCAGGGGCGTTCCGCTCAGTACGTGCCTGGCTGGGACTGCCATGGACTGCCCATCGAGCTCAAGGTTGAACAGGAGAGGCAAGCTTCGGAAAAGGACCTGGACATCCTCCAGGTCAGAAAGAAATGCCGGGAGTATGCCCTCAAGTATCTGGACATCCAGCGGGAGGAGTTTCGACGCCTTGGCGTTCTTGGCCAATGGGAGCAGCCCTATCTGACCATGCATCCTGAGTATGAAGCGGCCACGGCCAGGGAACTGGGCCGGTTCATGGAACGGGGCAATGTCACCCGCCACAAGAAGCCCATTTACTGGTGCCCTTCCTGCGAGACAGCCCTGGCCGAGGCTGAAGTCGAGTACGGCGATCACACCTCCCCTTCGATCTACGTTCGCTTCCCAGTGGCCGATGCACACATCGCTGAACGGTTTCCCGAAGTCGGCCCCCTGGACCTGTCCATCTGCATCTGGACCACCACTCCGTGGACCATTCCCAGCAACCAGGCTGTCGCCGTCCACCCGGACTTCGACTATGTGATCGCCAAGGTTGGGGATGAGGCCTATATTCTGGCCGAAAAGCTGCTCCAGGAGTGCAGCGCCAGGTTTGGATGGTCAGAACCCCACATCCTCTGCCGATTCAAAGGCAGCCGGCTGGAAGGGCTCAAAGCCAGGCATCCCTTTTATGCCAGGACGGCCCTCATCGTCCTGGCCGACTACGTGACCCTGGAAACCGGAACCGGATGCGTCCACACCGCGCCGGGTCACGGACAGGAGGACTACGAGACAGGCCTTCGGTATGACCTGGAGATCTATGCCCCCTTGGACGACCAGGGACGGTTTCTCGACGATGTGGGCTTCTTTGCCGGTTTGACCGTGTTCGAAGCCAACCCCGTGGTCATTGAAAAAATCAGCGAGCACCAGAACCTCCTGGCCCACGAGGAGATCAGCCATTCCTACCCCCATTGCTGGCGGTGCAAGAAACCGGTCATTTTCAGGGCCACGACCCAGTGGTTCATCTCCATGGAACACCGTCAGCTGCGGGACAAAGCCCTGGAGGCCATCGATCACCAGGTGCAGTGGATCCCGACCTGGGGCCGGCAGAGGATCCGGAACATGATCGCCCACCGTCCGGACTGGTGCATCTCCAGGCAGCGCTCCTGGGGAGTTCCGATCATCGCCCTGATCTGCAACCGCTGCGGCGAGGCCTACTTTGACCCCCAATGGGTCTTCTCCATCGTGGATCGCTTTGCCGAACATGAACGGGGAGCTGATGACTGGTTTGAAACACCAGTTGAGGATGTTGTTCCCCATGGGTTGACCTGCCCTTCCTGCCAGAGTGTCGACTGGCGAAAAGAGACGGACATCCTGGATGTCTGGTTCGACTCCGGGACGAGCTATGCCGCTGTCCTGGAAAAGCGGCAGGAATGCTCCTTTCCTGCGGACATGTATCTGGAAGGCTCGGATCAGCACCGGGGATGGTTCCACAGCTCCCTTCTGGCCTCCATAGGGACCCGTGGTGAACCACCCTATGCATCGGTTCTGACCCATGGCTTTGTTGTCGACGGCGAAGGCAAGAAGATGTCCAAGTCCATCGGCAACGTGATCGCCCCCCAGGACATCATCAGCCAGTACGGAGCCGAAATCCTGCGCATGTGGGTCTCGTCCGAAAATTACCAGGAAGACTTGCGGATTTCCGAAGACATCCTCAAACAGCTCGTGGACAACTACCGCAGGATCCGCAACACCTGCCGCTTCATCCTCGGCAACCTCTCGGACTTCAGTCCTGAGGTCCATGGCCTTCAACGATCACAGCTGCTCCCCTTTGATCGCTATGTCCTGAACATGTTCCTGGAAAAACACAACCAGATTCTGAAGTGGTATGACACGTACGAGCTGCACAAGGTTTTTCATACCCTGCACAACCTCTGCGTCAACGAGCTCAGTGCCTTCTATCTGGATATCCTCAAGGACCGTCTCTACGTCTCTGGACAGGACAGCCGCGAGCGGCGATCAGCACAGTCTGCCCTGTTCAAGATCCTGCTCATGCTGGTCCAGGACATGGCCCCGATTTTGAGCTTCACGGCTGAAGAGGTCTATCAGCACCTTCCGGATGAGGTCCGGGACTCGTCCCCGTCAGTTTTCGGCTTTTCATGGTCCCCGGAAGAGGAAACTCCTCTTTCGGAGGAAGAGAAAGCCTTATGGGACTTGATCTGCGACGTGCGTCAGGAGGTGACCAGAGCTATCGAGCCAAAACGAAAGGAGGGCCTGGTCGGGCACTCTCTGGACGTCTCTGTCCACCTCTACCTCCGGGACGCCCTGTATCAACAGCTCAAAGACATGGCCCCTTCTCTGCGGGAAGTGTTCATCCTGTCCCAGGTTGAAGTCCTGCCTGGCGACCAGGCCCCGGAAGAGGCCTATGTCTCTGACGTGGTCCAGGGTCTGAAGATCGGAATCAGCCGTGCAGAGGGGCAGAAGTGTCCGCGCTGCTGGGTCTTCAGTGAGCACCTTGGCCAGGCCGATTCAGATGAGGTCTGTCCGCGATGTTCTGCCGTGCTTGAAGCCATGCAGGCCTAGCAACGACTCCAGGCACGGCGCTCCAGGTTGAAAACGTCCAGACAGGCTTCAAAAACCGATGAGTGAACAGACGTGCACCCGATTGGTTTCTTTCTCGCGAGCCGGCTCAATGCTCCATGCCGGCCAAAGTGCGTCTGACTTCAAAGCCCCGCACCATGTGAAGCCAAAGAGAAGCGGGTTGGTCTTTCCCAGGAGTTGAGTTTCATACGAGCCTGGGCGGCCGCCTGGCTGTCCCTGCTCCAAAACGACTGTTTCCCGAGCAGCTTCGTCGGAAAAAAAGGCATTCACGGATGGAACGACACCATGCCCAAAAGCGTGCAGGCCTGAAGGCCCCGGCGCTCCTGGCGTGCATCATTGTCATCCTGGATCAGGCCACCAAGCTCCTGATCCAGCATGCTCTGTCCGTGCATGAAGTCCGGTCCATCCTGCCCGGTTTTTTCAACCTGGTGCACATCCATAACCGGGGAGCCGCCTTCGGGCTCTTGAACAGCACGGACATCAACTGGCAGACGCCGTTTTTCATTGTCGTCACCCTGCTCACCGTGCTGGTCATCATCTTCCTCATCCTGACCACGCCGCGAAAAGATCGATTCTTCATCTTTGGTTTGAGCGCCATCCTCAGCGGAGCCCTCGGAAATCTCGTCGATCGCGTCAGACTCGGTTACGTCATCGACTACCTCGATTTCTTCGTCGGGCCTTATCACTGGCCGGCCTTCAACATTGCCGACATGGCCATCTCTCTGGGGGCCATGGCCCTGATCATCTCCTTTTACCGGAAAGAGCGCCATGAATCCCGTTCTCATTGATTTTGGACCGATCACGATTCACAGCTACGGCTTCTTCATCGCCGCCGGCTTTCTGCTCGGCCTGAGCGTGACCATGCATCAGGCAAAACAGAAGGGCCTGGATCACAAATGTGTCCCTGATCTGGGCTTTTACATCATTTTGAGTGCCATCGTGGGCTCCCGGCTCCTCTATGTCCTCCTGGAACCAGCCTATTTCCTGGACCATCCCCTGCAGATCCTTCAATTCTGGAAAGGGGGGCTGGTCTTTCTCGGCGGGGCGATCCTGGCGGCCCTGGCCTGCCTGGTCATCCTGCGCAGAAAACAGCAGCCCTTCTGGCCCTGGGCCGATGCTTTTGCCCCGGGGATCGCTGCAGGTCAGGCCGTGGGGCGGCTGGGCTGCCTCATGGCTGGATGCTGTTACGGCAAGGCCTGTTCACTGCCCTGGTCCATCACCTTCACCCAGCCCAACTCCCTGGCCCCGATCAACGTTCCCCTGCACCCGACCCAGGTCTATCACTCTCTGGCCGGTTTGATCACCCTGATCGTCCTGCTCCTGGTCAGAAAAAAACTGCCCGGCCAGGGACAGCTCTTTGCCCTGCTGCTCATCCTCTACTCCGCCTTTCGGTTCACCATTGAATTCTTCAGAGGTGATTTTCGAGGATATCTGGGCTTTTTGAGTGTGACCCAGTGGGTTGCTGCAGCGCTCCTGCTCATCGGACTGACCATGTTCATCAAACGAGGAGGTCGTCAGTGACCAGCATTCCTCTCTCCAAACTGCTCGTGATCGGTCTTTTGCTCGTGATCCCCATTCTGCCGAATCTGCTGGCCATCTGGCACATTTTTCACCGTGACTTCAAAACGTCGACTGAAAAGATGGGCTGGCTGTTCACGGCGATCTTTGTCCCTGTCCTCGGAGGACTCTTGTACTGGATCCTGGGCTCTCGCCGCAGTCACCGTGTGACCTGATTCAAGGCGGTCACGTGTGTTGACTCTCAAAGACTTGCACAGTAAGGTCATAGAGAATGATGCATTCACATGCTGAAAACCATCCCATCTGTCATCGCCGGCAAAAAAGCCGCAACAACGCGTCAACCCCCTTCAAGGACGTTATCATGACACGACGGCCTCAGATACAGACTTCTGTGTTCATTGTTGTCACCATGGTCCTGCTCTTGACGATCAGCGGCTGTGTCACAACTCAAGACTTCCAGCAGCTGCAAAGACAGGTGTTCTCCATCAAAAGAACCCAGAACACGCACCAGCAAAAGAATCAGCAGCGGTTTCAGGACTTGGAGAAGAGCATTGAAAACGTTGAAGGCAAGACGTCTGATATTGTCTCCAAGCGAACGGACAATGTCCGAAGCACCCAGGCCAATCTCTGGTCCGAGGTCGAATCTCAGCGGGTTCAGTTGGCGACGATCAAAGGCCGGCAGGAACAGCTCGGATTTGAGCTGCAGAAGCTGCAGCAGGAAAACCAGAACGCGACTCAGAACGTGCCCGAGCTCCAGGCCAGATTGTCCAGGCTGGAATCGCAGCTGCAGAGGGTTGCCAGCCAGTTGGGCCTGGAGCTGACCGAGACCGGTGGCGAACTCCAGATCACGGACAGGGAAGAAAGAGCTCAGCAGCAGGATGAGCTGTCCACCCCGGATATTCTCTACGAACAGGCCCTGAAGGCCTTCCGCGACAGAGCCTATGACAAGGCCCAGTCATTGTGGAACGAATTCGTGAACACCTTTCCGAAACACGCCCTGGTGCCCAACGCCTTTTTCTGGCAGGGGGAATGCTTTTATCAGCTCGAGAACTACCCTCAGGCCGTTCTCAAGTATCAGCAGGTCATCGAAGACCATGCAGACAGCAACAAATATCCGGCTGCTCTGCTCAAGCAGGGGCTGTCCTTCTATGAATTGGACAAGGACAAGGCCGGTCGAATCATTTTGCAGGAACTGATCAAAAAATTTCCCAAGGGCGCTGAAGCCAGAAGGGCCAGGATCTTTCTCAAGGAGCAATGACATCCGGACCTGCAGCACCCAAGGGACCATGTGGACAAGAGCATGACTGATTCTGAAAGCCGCAGCTACTCTCGAGTCGCCACCCGGCTGACTGGATATGCCCGAAAGATCGACTCTCCCGATTCCCCTGCCCTCTTTCGGGGCCACAAAGATCTTCTCACGACCTCGGGACACGGGCAGCCCAAGGAGACAGGCCTGCCAGAGGGCGTCAGGAGCTATCTCGAAGAGATGAACTCCAAGCTGGACATGCTCCTCAGCCTGCAGAGTCAACGCAGGCTGGAATCAGATTACCCCATCAAGTCGGAAATCGTGGAATTGAGCGGTGCCGGCCTCAAATGCCTGCAGCCGTCGCCTCCGCTGCAGACCGGCCAGGCCCTGGAAATGGTCTTGATCCTCTCCCAGCTTCCGGTGACCATGGCTGGGGTCGCAGGGGTGGTCCAGAGAGTAGAGCCCCATGAGCAGCGGCAGGAAATCCTGGTGGTCGAGTTTCGCAATGTCCGGGAGACAGACCGGGAGGCGATCGTCCACTTTGTTTTTCGAGAGCAGAGGGAACACATCAGAAGTGCCAAACAGTGATGCCGGAACCCTCGAAGGGTGGGTCAACGTCTACCTCCAGGCCAATGCGGGAGCGCTGCTGCCTGGAATGGTGCACAATCACCAGAATGCCGTCCACAGTCTGGCCATGCAGACAGAGCTGCTCCTGAGCAGCTTCAACTCCTCAAAGACACCCAGGGCCTTGAACAGGCTCACATCCCTGTCCAGGAACCTGATCCAGGCCTACGAGCACCTGGGGAAACGCCAGGTCTTCACTCAAAAGACCCCGACTCAGGTCAACATGGAGCTGTTCGCCCACTGGCTGCACGATTACTGGACCAACGATCTCTTTCTCAAGCATCACGTCCAGCTGGAGATCACTGTCAGCCAGGAATGTCCCCAAACGCTTCACCTCTGCCCGTATCACCTGACCCTGTGCTTTGAAGAGGCCTTGAAAAACGCTGTTGAAGGCTGTTTTGACAAAGGCTCCCAGGAGCGACACCAGATCCAGCTGACGATCCTCCCCAACGCCTCCGGGGTCTCGGTCACGATCGCCTCTCCCACCCGCCTGGAACAGGACTGCGACCCATTTGCCCCGTACTCAACCACCAAGCCCGATCACCTCGGCCTCGGCCTGGCCCTGGTCCGGCATTGCTGTACCAGTGCAGGCTGGTCAAGCGCTCTCACCCCTCACAACGGGCAGGCCCTTTTTCGACTCGATATCCCCGTGGCCTGAGGCGTCAAAGAAAAACCGCAGCCTGGACGTTTCAGCTCCAGTCATGCAGGGTTCACAACCCCAGCTCGCGCATCAACTCTTCCGGGCTCTTGTCTCCCTGCTCCTGGACACCGGCCGCTGCTGCCTCTGCTTCACCGCTCTGATGGGACGTGCTCTCTTCAGTGGCCGCGGAATCAAGGCTCTGCTGGAGGACAAATTCCACTTTTTCCATGGTGATTTCAACATAGAAGAGCTGATTGTCCCGGGTCCTGAATTCCACCCGCCGAAACTGGGGCCTGTCCACCTCTGCCTCCAGAGAAATCCGCATGGGCTGGTTCAGGGCGATCATCTTGGGCTGATTCTGATTCACCCCGACTCCCACCTGCTGCCGGAGCATGGTCTGAAAGCGCCCGACGCTCTGATTCATCAGCTCTCCCATGGAATCAGCGACTTCAGGGGCACTGTGGTCCCTGGCCAGCTCTTCTTCAGGTATTCCCATCAATTGATGATACTTGCGGTATATTTCCAGGGCTGCCCGTCCGGAAAAGTTCATGGCCACCAGACCGGTCACCCCCCCACCGAAAAGGACGAAACAGCCGATATCCGGTCGAAGGCAGGTCTTGGAGGTCTTGATGAAGGTGTTGGAATAGGTGATGTCTGTCTGTGTCGCAGTCTTCAGCGTTTCCTGAATCGAATCGCACAGGATTTTGAGGACGTCGTCAGTGTTTTTTGTCCTGGTTTTTTTGTTCATGTTCACTCTTTAAAGATCTTTTTGATTTTCTGTTCAAAGGTCTCCGGAGTGAACGGTTTGACAATGTAGTTGGAGACACCTGCCTGGACTGCTTCAATGATGTTTTCCTGCTGTCCTTCCGCAGTGACCATGAGAAAAGGGATGTCTGCAAACTCCTCACTGTTTCTGACCTTCTTCAACAGCTCCAGGCCGGTCATCTTGGGCATGTTCCAGTCTGAAACCACAAAATCGATCTTGTCCTTGTTCAGGACCTCCCAGGCCGTGGTCCCGTCATCGGCATCCACCACGTTGGTGAACTCCAGCTGTTTCAGGATGTTCTTCACGATCCGACGCATTGTCGAAAAATCGTCGACCACAAGAATGCGCATGTTCTTATTCAAAGGCATAGAGGACTCTCCTTGTCTCAATTCACGTGCAACTCATCCGAAAAACTGAACTCGACAACAAATTGACCATAGTCGGTCAGAAAAGGGACGACCATGATGTTCTTTCTGGTCACATGGGTGATGGAATGCCCGTCTCCCATGATCACTGTCGGCGTGGCTGAGCTCAGGGTGATGCCCATGTCCACCAGTCTCTGCCTGGCCTGTCCTGAGATCATGTTGGTCAGCTCACCCACTGCGTCCTGCACATCCTGCACCACATCTTCGATCTCTCCGATCAGGTTTTTGACCACGGCAATGGCGCAGGCCTTCGAAAAGGTGACGCTGATGACCCCGTTGTGCCCGCTTTGAGACGTGACTCCCACGATTCCGGTCACATCTCCCAGGGCCTTGTTCGTTGTTTTCAAGTATGGCTTCTGCACCGTTGGCGTGATCATGGCCATGGTGGACAAGATGTTCACGGTGGCGTCCACAAATGGCTTGGCGAGCTTGACATCCATATCTCGGACACATCCTTATCATTGACTGAGATGCTCATTGAAGACCTGAAAACAAGGGTCACACGCTATCTTGAAGCCCTCTGTTTTTCAAGGCGGAAACAATGGACTCGGCCTTTTTTCGACCTATCCCGGAGACGCTGGCCAGCTCTGCCGCCGAAGCCGTGAAGATGGCCTCGATCGAGCCAAAACGATCAAAGAGCACTCTGGCTGTTTGAGGACCCACACCAGGGATCTCCAGGAGCTGACTCGAGGTGACGTCTCTCTTTCGCGACCTCCTTTGCCGGCTGAGCACGAACCTGTGGGCCGTATCCCTGAGATGCTGCAGGAAGAGGAGCTCCCGACTGCCGGGCTTGAGGGGCACAGGGTTCATCCTGTCCGGCCTGAAAACCGTCTCCACGAGCTCCCCTTTTCTGCGGGTGCCCTTGGACAAGGAAGCACATTCAAACACGGCCTCAAACTGCGAACCAGCCTGCTCCTCGTCTGTGGACGCGTCCCGGCCGGAGTCGGACCCGAAGCCCTGTGCAGACATCTCCGACAGGGTTCGGACCACAGCTTCCAGCTGTCCCCTGCCGCCATCAATGAGGACAAGATCGGGCCATGGCGGGCCGGACCTGATTCTTCTCTGACACCAGTGTCTCAAGGCTGCGTAGTCGTCCCTGGTGCCCTCCAGTTCTGGAAACGAATAGATGCGGTAGGCTGAAGGCAATGGCAACCCTGATTCAAAGACCACCTGCCCCACCACCATTGCCTGACCACCCAGATGCGACGCATCAACAGCCTCAATGCGTTCTGGGTAATGGCTGAGGCCAAGCCTGGACTGCAGACCGTCAAGGACCTGGGCAAAGGAGTCGCTCTTTTTGATCTCCCTGGCATTGGTCCTGGCCATATCCAGGAGTTGCTTCTCCCGGGCCCCGGATGCCTGGACCACTGAGACGAACCCCCCTTTTCGTTCGCAGAGGATTTCCTGGAGGCTCGAATGTTCAGGTTCAAAAGGAAGGACGATCCGGTCGGGAATGAGCTTGTCCGCTGTGTAGAACTGGACAAGGAAGCTTTGAACCTGCTCAGCCTCCACACTGTCATCCCAGAGCCCTTCGCCTGCATGTCCCGGCTCAAGCCCTTGCGGTCCATGGTTCTGGACCTCACTGTCCGGGCCCTTGTCTGCGGATTCAGCCCCTTGATGCATGGACCAGGGGTGATGATCTCGGGTTTCCCAGTGAAAATGCTTGCTGTCCAAGAGCTTGCCCTGGCGAATGAACATCAGGGCAATGGACAAACCGTCCTCTGTGACCACCGCACCCAGGACATCGCAGTCCCCCCCGTCAGGCCAGATGACCGTCTGCCTTTCGACCGTCCGTTCTATGGCCCGAATCTGATCCCGGATCTGAGCGGCCTTTTCAAAGTCCAGGGTCTCGGCAGAGGTGTGCATCTCCGCAGACAGTTCAGCCAGAACGTCCCTGGAACGACCACTCAGAAAGGTCTTCAGCTGTTTGACCATGGACTGGTATCGATGGGCAGAAATCGTGAACACGCACGGCCCCAGACACCGCTTCATGTCGTACTGCAGGCAGGGACGTGTCCGGTTGGCAAAGGTGCTGTCCCTGCATTTGCGCAAGGGGAAGATCCTGTTGATGACCTTCAAGGTCTCCCTGGCTGCCAGGGCCGAGGTGAAGGGACCAAAATAGACTGACCCGTCCTTTTTCACTTTCCGGGTCAGGGTCAATCTGGGATAGTCCGACGAGGTGTCCAGCTTGAAGAGCACATAGGCTTTGTCGTCCCTGAGGACGATATTGTATCTGGGCTTGTGCTTCTTGATCAGACTGGCTTCAAGCAGGAGGGCTTCTTTCTCCGTTGTGGTGCAGAGGATGTCGATGTCGTTGATCTGCTTGACCAGAGTCTGAGTTTTCGGAGGCAGGCCTGAGCCGGAGCGAAAATAGGAGCTCAACCTCTGCCGCAGATTGTTGGCCTTGCCCACATAGAGCAGCCGCGACTGACGGTCCTTCATCAGGTAGACGCCTGAACAGACCGGATAGTCATGGGGGTCGAAGCAGAACATAGGAGGTAGGCGGGATCAGGGACTCTTAAAGATGACAAGTTCTTTCGGGAGTTCGAAACAATGAAGCCTGCGCAGTGCGTCTCTTCACTCCTCCCAGCCATGCTTCCCAATCAGGGGGACAAAGGCCACATCGAGCAGGCGCTCCTCGTGGAACCGGTCTCCCTGTCCCCTGGTGATCCTGACGATGGCTTGACCGAAACGATAGTCCCCCACAGGCATGATCAGGACACCTCCGTCCCTGAGTTGCTCCTTGCAGGGCTCAGGCACTTTGGGGCCAGAGGCAGTGGCGATGATGCCGTGATAGGGCCCGTGTTCCTTCCAGCCCAGAGTTCCGTCGCCAACCTTGACAAAGACGTTGTCAAAACCAAGGCGCTTGAGGTTCTCCTGTGCCGAGGAGGCCAGAGCAGGGACGCACTCGACAGAATAGACCTCTGCTGCAATCATCCCCAAAACTGCTGCCTGATATCCGCAACCTGTTCCGATCTCCAGCACCTTTTCCCCGCCTGTCAGGCGGAGGCGCTCTGTCATGTAGGCCACGATGTAGGGTTGGGAGATGGTCTGTCCCTGCCCGATGGGCAGGGGACGGTCATCATAGGCCATGCTCCACATGTCTTCAGGGATGAACTCATGCCTGGGCACAGTCCGCATGGCCTTGAGGACGAGAGGGTTCTTGATGCCCCGCGCCTCAATCTGTGCGGAGACCATGGCTTCCCGCTGCTCAGAAAAGGACGCGTGCTCCATGTTCTTCATCACAGGCCGAGCGTGAAGGCATCATTCGTGTGAGGAATCATCGGACCCCGGTCCATGCTCCTGATGGAGACCGTAGAGAAACAGGGCAACGATGATGATTCCCAAGGCAACAATGGCACCGGACAACATGTCTGATCCTCCTCGCATGTCAGCGCAGCCTCTGGCAAAGCTGACAGGTCTATGGTTGAGGGTTGATGGTTGATGGAAGAGAAAATATTCGACTCTTCACGCGACGACACTCAACTCGACCAGTTTGATCACGAAAGAGACTGAGATGGCCTTGCCTGATCAACGTTTGTGTAGGGAAAGGCCGGGCTGCCGAACAAAAGCTTCAAGACTCGATGAGCGAGAGAGATGCACCCCATCAGCTTCCCAACAGATGATGCAGGAAAACAGTGGCCAGTCCCAGAAAAATAAAAAAACCGCCCACATCTGTTGCCGTGGTCACAAAAATGGACGACCCCAATGCCGGGTCGAGCTTCATTTTGCGCAGGGCGATGGGAACCATGGAGCCAAAAAGCCCGGCAATGACCAGGTTGAGGGTCATGGCCACCCAAATGATACAGCTCAGCCAGACATTCTGATACCACAAAAAGGCAATGATGGCCATCACCCCACCAACCAGGAAGCCGTTGAGCATGCCGACTCCGACCTCTTTGATCAGAACCTTCCAGTTTTCCTGCAGAGAAATCTCTCCCACTGCCAGAGCCCTGACCACAACAGTCAGGGACTGATTGCCAGCGTTGCCGCCAACCAGGGCTACGATGGGCATCATGGCTGCCAGAGCCACAAACTTGGAGATGGCGTCGGAAAACAGCTCCACAGTGGTCGCCACCAGAAGCGCCGTGAGCAGATTGAACATGAGCCAGGGCGCCCTGAGCTTCACTGATCGCAGGGTCCGGGATTGAACAGTCTCATCAGTGTCCAGGTTGGCCAGATAGTACATGTCCTCGGCGGCCTCTTCGTGAATGACGTCGTAGAGGTCGTCAAAGGTGATCAGTCCGACAAGCCTGCCATGGCCATCCACCACCGGCATGGCCAGAAAGTCGTAGTGCATGACCTTCTGGGCCACTTTTTCAATGTCTTCATCAACCTGAACAGAGATGACCTGCTTGTCCATGATCTCTTTGATCCGATGCCCCGGAGGGGCCATGATCAAACGCCGCAGAGAGATAAAGCCGACAAGATGAAAGGTGGGATCGATGACGTAGATGTAGTAGACGTTCTCTTTGCGCGGAGCCTGAAGGCGAATCTGCTCCAGGGCTTCCCTGACCGTGTCGTCTTGACGCAACAGGGCGTACTCAGTGGTCATGTACGCCCCGGCACTGTCTTCAGGGTAGCTCAGGAGATTGAGGACATTGTTTCGTTCAGACTGAAAGAGCAGGGACAAGATCCGTTCCTTGAGCGGTTCATCCACATCTTCCATCAAGTCGGCCCGATCATCAGGGCTCATCAAGGAGATGAGCCGCTGCAGGGTCTGTCTGGAGAGTGTTTCCACCAAATGTTTCTTGTACTCGAAGGAGACGAACTCAAAAGCGGGCAGTCCGGCTTCAGGACCGATGAGCTCGATGTATCTGGCCACTTCGTCAGGGGTGAGCCGTTCCAAGAGATCTGCCCAGTCAGCCGGGTGGAGATTGTAATCCTGCTGCAAGCTCGCCAGATCCTGACTGCGGTCTTGGGCAATGAGAGCACGAAGACGGTTCGGGCTGATTTCGGACATGTGATCAATCTCCGGCCAAAGCGGTCCCTGGACGCCTTTTCAGATATTCCTTCAAAATCATGAAACTATGGGAAAGGCCTCATGTTTCGCTATGACTCAAGCGAAACCTTCAGCTTGACCTCTCTGGGCGTGATCAGCCGAAACGATAGCCCAGGTTGTCGATATCGTCCTGATATCGTCTGGCCACAAGGTCTGCTCCCCAGTCTGAATAGTAGTGGCGATAGTCTTTCCTGGCCTGGGCCTGCCGTTTGTGCGGAAGATCAGGGGGATGCCTGAAGCCGATGCGTTCGCAAATGACCTGAAAATCATCGACCAGGGTCTCATAACGGCCGATGTAGTCCATCAGGCAATGCCCCTGAAGGTCGATGACCGAATGCCACTGGGGTTCAGTGGAGGCGTCGAGAATGTAGTGATAGGCCCGCCTGGCTTCAAGCTTCCAGTGCAAAAAAGAATCGAAATCATGGATATGCTCGAGGAGATGCGGCCGCTCCCTTTGAATGTGATGGTATGAGCTGACCTGAAGGTCCCAGGGATTGCGGACAATGGTGAACCGAAACAGGCTCTGAAAATAGTCTTTGGGCAGCATTTCCATGGCTGCGATCACCTTGGCGTGCCTGGGGAACTTGACCCCAAGCCGATGCCCTGTCATCCCGCTGACCCGATTGCAGATTTTTCGCATCCAGTAGAACGTGTCCGGCCACATGACGCTGGTCAGGGCTGAACGGATGCTCGTTCCTCCTGTCTTGGCGATGTGCACGAACAGGAATTTGT
>CAZNIP010000018.1:0-40283 GCA_964573115.1 uncultured Desulfohalobiaceae bacterium
GAGGAGCTTTTCTTCCCTCAACCATCCACCCTCAACCTTCAACCTGTCAGCGCAGTCAGAGGCTGCGCTGACGTCTGATCAGGCTTTGCTCTGTCGTCCCAGATCGGCTTTTCCCTGGGCAATGATTGGCCTCAGGTTGAACTTCCTGACCCTGTAGCCCAACTGCCTGGGACTGATCCCAAGGTCTGCGGCAGCCCTCCTCTGGCTCCAGAAGTTGCGCCGCAGGGCAGCCAGGATTTCTGACCTTTCAGTGTCCTCCAGAGAGGGGTTGTTTTCGCTTCGGCGAGCGGCCGCGACCCCCTCCCCCCTCTTCGGGGTCAAGGTTGAGTGGAGAAGGTCCTTGACCTGCTGCAACTCGATGCATTCTCCCTGAACCATGATGACCATCCTTTCCAGGAGGACCTTCATCTCTTTGATGTTCCCGGGCCAGGAGGCCTCTTTCAAGGCATTCAGGGCCTGTGGTGAAAGATGGACCTTTCGCCCGTACCTGGTGCAGAGCTGGTTCAGGATCTGATGGAGCAGTTCCGGGAGGTCTTCTCGTCTCTCTCTGAGAGGCGGCACCTGGATGGGAAAGACATTGAGTCGATAGAAGAGGTCAGCCCGAAAATGTCCTGCCGTGCACATTTCAGCCAGGTCCCGGCTGGCGGAGGCAATGATCCGAATGTCCGGCTTTGTCAGGGATGTGGCGGGCGGCCTCTCATGGCTCTGTTCCTGAACGGCCTCAAGCAACCTGGCCTGGATGGACAAAGGCAGGTCGCTGACGTCCTTGAGGAAGAGGGTTCCATTGACGGCCTCGGGAAAGCCGATTGACCGCGATCCAGGGACCTTGTCCAGGATGGGGCTGTCAAATCCGAAGAGTTCCGAGGTCAGGGGCGTGTCCTGCAGGGAAGCGCAGTTGAGGGTCACGAAGGCGTGTCCTGGGCGCCCGGAGAGCTGATGGATGATTCTGGCGATCCGGGTCTTGCCCACACCGGATTCGCCCTGGAGGAGAACGGTTGTTCTGTTGGGGGCCACTCTCTCCATGTCCTGCCAGACATGCTGCATGGCCTGACTCGAACAGACCAGTTCCAGGCTCTCCTCATCGCTGCCCTTGGGCCGTGACCCGGGGTGATGCTCCTGTCGACGGCTCAGCCCGTTGTGGGAGAGTGTCTCCTGAAGGCTCAAGAACCGTCCAATGATGGCGGCAATGTCCTGCAGGAACACCAGGTCCTCGCTCCAGGGAACGCCTTCGGGAAAGAGCCGGTCCACCAGAATCAAGCCTGCACAGCTGTTGCCCGCCAGAATGGGGGCCCCGAAGAAGGAGATCGCCTGTTTGACCAGGACCTGACAACTGGTGCTCCCGGGGACGGCGATGAGCTCATCAGTGTCTTGGATCAGGAACGGGGAGCGGGTGTGAACAGCCTGCCGGGAACAATTTTGGACCAGTCTGGCCATGTCCTGCTGTTTATCGACCGGGCCGGGGTCATGGACCGCGATGACGGGTGCCTGATCCGGCTTTGGATCGTCGATGATCGCCCCGGCGCGGGTCGTGGACAGGTCTCTGGCCAGGATGTTCAGAGTGTCCTGCAGCGCCTTGCTCAGGTCCAGGGGGTGGTCCAGGATCGACCACAGGGCCAGCAGGGCGGTGTATTTGATGACCGGGAGTTCCACATGGGGATATTTTGCAAGAGGGGTGCCTCTTCATTTCGGTCCGGACATCGGGCGATGTCCGGACCGAAATGAGCCATGGGAGGCAAGGAGAGATGCGGGTTCCGTCGGAAAGGAGAAGTGGTGCAGAGGGGTGGAGCACATCAGTCCTCTCTGCAAAAAAAGGTTCAGAATTGTTCCAGCAGCACCTCACGATTCGGACAGGAGGGCCTCGATGGACCCTGAGGCATCAGACTTGTCCTGCATCATCCTGGTCACCTGCTGAAAGCCGGAGGTCTTCCCGAGCATGATGCAGCCGATGATGGTGTTCCCATCGAGCACGATCTTGCGGTAGGCGTCCTGGCTGGACCTGACCCGGGAGTCGTGCTCGTTGTCGGCATCGATCTCCCCGGCAGAAGCCAGGTCGATGCCCACCACCTTGAGGGTGTTGGCCATGACCGTTCCCTGGTAGGCCTGCCTGCGTCCGGCCATGTTCCGACCGGCCAGGTGTCCCTGAGCTTCTGCCGCCGGCCAGATTCCGTAGACCCGTCCCTGGAATTCGGTCACGTCCCCGGCCGCAAAAATGTCCTCCCGGCTCGTTTCCAGGAATTCGTTGACCTTGATCCCCTTGTCCAGGTCCAGACCCAGTTGCCTGGCCAGATCGAGGTTCGGCCTGACCCCTGCAGACACCAGGACCAGGTCAGCCGGCAGGGATTCGCCGCTCTCCAGGTGAACCTCCTGGACCGCCCGCTGGCCGGAGATGCTCGTGGTCTTGGCCCCCAGGCGAAAGGAGAAGCCCATGTCCTCGAGCATGGACTGCAGTCTGGCTGCCCCGTCCGTATCCAGCTGTCTGGGCAGAAGCCGGGGGAAGAACTCGACCACCGTGATCTCCTTGCCCAGTTTGCGCAGGCCGTTGCCCGCTTCCAGACCAAGGAGCCCCCCGCCGATGAGGACGACCCGCTTCGAGTGTTCGGCCCATGTGCGGATGTTCCTGACGTCCTGCATGGTCCGCAGGGCAAAGACCCCGGGGCTGTCCGCACCTTGAATGGGCGGAATGAAGGAGTGGCTGCCGTTGGCCAGCAGGAGCCGGTCATAGGGAACCTCCCGGCCTGTGTCGGTTCTGAGGATCTTTCTGTCCGCATCTGCTTCGGTGACCGTGGTCTGGAGATGGAGGTCAATGGACCTTTCGCTGTACCAGTCCGGCTTTTTGGCCACGACTCTGGACTCATCCACCTCTCCGGCAACGACCTCCGGGAGGCGGATGCGATAGTAGAAAGGGATGTCTTCAGCAGACAGGATGGTGATCGATCCCTGAGGGTCGTGCTGCCTGAGCTCTTCTGCAGCAGAGGTCCCGGCAACGCCATTGCCGACAATCACGTATCTGGTCATGAGAGCCTCCTTGACAGCTTTGTCTCTGGCAAAGCTGACATCTTGGGTTGTGTTTGAAGAGGGTGTTCTCAGCCCTGGTGTTCCATGAGACAGATGGACGTCGGGACGGCCAGTTTGATCGGTGAAGGAACTTCTGCGTGATGACTTCATGTGCTTGTTTGTCAGTTTTCCTGAATCCGACACCTGAAACCGCAAGCACAATTCATACGAGCGCAGCCCCTGGCCGCGCTGAGTTACTGGAAAGGGTCATTTCTTGGGAAACCAGGGGATGAAGGTGGAGGTTCGCTGCCTGTAAGCCTCGTAATCAGGTCTGCGGGAGGTCATGTCCTTTTCCGCCAGCGTGACCCCGGAGACCTTGAGCAGGAGAAAGGTGATCAGCACGGGGCTGATGAGGGCCGGGAGACCGTATCCTGTGGGCAGGACCAGGATGTAGATGGCCCACCACATCAAGGATTCGCCAAAGTAATTGGGGTGCCGGCTCAGGGCCCACAGCCCGGTATCCAGCACCTTGCCTCTGTTCGACGGATTGCGCTTGAAGAGCAGCATCTGCAGATCGGCCACGGTTTCAAAGATGAACCCGATGGACCAGACGGCGCTGCCGATCCAGCTCAGAAAGCCGAGCTGTCCGGGTTGTCCGGCAAAAATGCCCAACTGGACCACCAGAGACACGATCCACAGGAGCAGGGCCTGGAACAGGAAGACGGTGAACAGACTGACCAGGGCAAACCGGTCGCCGTGTTTCTGCCGCATCTCCTGGTAGCGCCGGTCTTCAGGCTTGCCGTGGTTTCTGATCCCGATGTGCAGAGCCAGTCTGAGCCCCCAGAGCGTGGTCAGGGCCACCAGCAGAACTGCCCGGGCAGAGTCTGCGGGGGACAGAAGCAGGGAGACCCAGGCGATGAGCACAAAACCCAGGCCCCAGAAAACATCGATGAAGCTGACGGACCTGAGCTTCAGGCTGACCAGCCAGGCCCCGAGCATCATCAGGCCCACGGCCGCCAGGTTGGCAAGGAGATAGAAGGTCAGAGGCATGCGCCCTCCATTCCAGTTGACTCAGAGCCTCTGAATGTTCAGGCCCTGAGTGGGCGTGAAGGTGGAAAGTTGTGGATGCGTGAGCTCAGCCGACATGAGCACGATTGATCCTTGAGCTCGAGTCCAAAGAGTCAGCCCGTAACGATGCAGGACAGAAAGAAAATTGAGTCCAAGGTAGGCCAAAAGCAGAGACCTGTAAATGATGGAGGGAAACGGCGTGCTGGGCAGCCTGGCCGTTGGCCGGCCTGAGAGGTCGAGGGTTGAAGGTCGATGGAAAAGAAGAACGCCTGCCAGCTCGTGCTGGCAGGCGTTCAGTTGAGGTCTGCTCCAGGGAAGAGCCGGCCCAACCCCTCCCTGGAATCGTGATAAGGAGTGTGAAACAAGAAACAACACACCCAACCCAAAAAAAGGAGGTGCTCTCTTAGATGCATTCGAGATGCCAAAAAAAGCGATCACAACAAAGAAAAAAAAGTTCAACAGATTGAGGCCATTGAAATGAGCAGGCCTGGAGTGGACCTCCAGGGAACTTTTTGAGATCGATTCAATTGACGTTTTTTGGCAAAAAATGAAAAAAAGTGTCAAAACAGCCATTCATCGTCCGTCCAGGGTGTGTTTTGATCAAGGATTCTTCCAGGTTCCCTGGGGATCGGCTGAGGACGAACTTTTCATTTCTGGTCATGCATGATACGCAGACCTGTCAGCACTGCGGCCCATGCAGCCAGGAGGGGGGACCATGGACAGGCCTTTGAAGTGGAGTGGGTGTCTCTGGCAGCTCATCGTCACCGTCATGCTTGTGGGCCCGCTCGTGGCCACGTCGGGTGAAGCAGCCAGTCTCAAGGACGTGCAGGACAGAGGGGTTCTTCGCCATCTGGGCGTGCCGTATGCCAACTTCATCACCGGAAGCGATGACGGACTCGAGGTCGAGCTCATGCAGGCCTTTGCCGACTTTCTGCAGGTCCGCTATCAGTTCGTCCAGACCACCTGGCAGAAGGCCCTGGAAGACGTGTCTGGAAAGAAGGTTAAAGTTCGCGGCCCAGATGTGCAGATCCTGGGCACTGTTCCAGTTCGAGGCGACGTTCTGGCTTCCGGGGTGACGGTGTTTTCCTGGCGGCAGGACATCGTTGATTTCGGAACCCCGACATTTCCTACCCAGGTCTGGGTCATGGCCAGGGCTGAGTCAGACCTGCGGCCCATCACCCCAGGGCGGAGCATTCAGGAGGACATCGAGAAGACCCTGGTGCAGCTCCGGAACAGGACCGTGCTCGGGGTGGCCAACACCTGCCTGGATCCGGCCATTTATGGGCTTGACGACCGGCCAGCAGATGTGAGGTATTTCCAGGGCAGCTTGAACGAGCTGGCTCCGGCAGTGATGTATGAGGCTGCAGACGCCACCTTGCTCGATGTCCCCGATGCCATTGTGGCTCTGCGGAAGTGGCCTGGAAAGATCAAGGTCCTGGGTCCGGTTTCACGTCCTCAGGTCATGGCACCGGCTTTTGCCAAGGACTCGGACCAGCTCAGGAAGGCCTTTGACCGGTTTCTTCAGATATTGAAAAGCCAGGGACGCTACAAGCCCATGATCCGCAAGTACTACCCTTCCATCTTCCAGTATTTTCCAGAGTTTTTTGACCAGTGAAGCCTGACGAACTGTTGCTCGACAGGCAGGAAGGCAGGTCCAGACAGATGATGGTCAGGTTGTCCGTGGTCATGCGGTTCTCCATGGCCTCTCTTTTGAGGCTCTGGACCACCTGTTCCGGTTCTTGAGCCGACCTGGCCAGGTCGGCCACGTCCTGGTTGGACATGACGTCGAACAACCCGTCGCAGGCCAGAATGAGCAGGAGATCGTCAACATCGAGAACTCTCCTGCTGGTGGATGGGGTGGGGATGACCCCGGCAGCGGCAAAATCAGGGTCTCCAAGGCTGCGGGTCGGCATCAGTCCGGAGCTCCCGGCCATGATGTACGGCCCCTCGATGCGGGCTCCAGTCTCCAGGATTCTGCCCTTTTCTTCCGGGTTGCTCAGGCGGTGGTCAGTGCTGAGCTGAAGAGCGTCTTGACGGCGGACGAGCAGACAACGGCTGTCGCCGGCATTGGCCGCCAGGAGCTCCCGCCCGTCCAGAAAGGCGGTCACCGCAGTGGTTCCGGAACGCTGGCTCTGGAGCATCCGGTCCACCTCCAGGTAGGCCGCGATGAGGGCTTTTTCCGGCGGCAACCCTTTCTGGAGGTGGCTCAGGAACATGGGCTGCAGATGCTCGGCTGCAGTCCAGGCGGCAGTTCGACCCCTGTGTCCGTCGAAGACAGCGCTGAAAACCCGGCCCTGACCGTGAACGTTCAGGTCCAGGACATGGGCGTCTTCCATGGACCAGCGCAGGCCCTGCTCTGCGATGACTGCAGCCTGCGGTTCAGTCATTCTTCCATTCCGGTCACACCGTGGTCTCTGAGGGCTTTTTCCAGATGTCCGAGCTGGTCAAGGGGATAGAAGATGAACATGCAGCCCAGGAGCAAGGTCCCAAAGACCAGACCGGCCATGGCCAGGTTTTGATTCGACCAGCTCTCCTTCCTGGTCCCGGCTTCGGCCACGCCAAGAAAGAAATGCCAGATGTTGGGCTCAAAAGTCTCCAGGACCTCTGTCAGCCCGCCGCCGCCCTTGAGCTCGGTGATGCATTCAAACGTCGAGCCCAGAAAGCCGGGGGGGATGTCCCTGATGGGTTCCCCGGCCTGACGGAAGGCGTACAGGGCCGTGGCGATGGCCAGGGTGACGATGGGCCTGGACTGGCCAAGGTGCTCATCGTGTTCCTTGAGAAAGTCGAAGATCTGGTGCTGGAAGGCGAGCTGCTCGGCCAGCGTTTCCGGTTTGAGGGGATTGGCGGTCAGCTTGTCGATGGTCTTCTGCTCGATGAGGGGCATGGTGTCGGCCTTTGCTCTGTCCGTGTCTGTTGAGAAAGGTTTTTGAGCGGGAGAGGGTCAGGATTGGGACTCTCAAGCGTGTCCGGCATGACTGCGAGGTGCGAACCCGGAGAGCCAGGAGCGATCAAGGCTTGGAATCTGGAGACCCGCCCACGGTTGGCTGGGGATCGTGGCTCAGTCCTGATTTGTCGCTCTCATGCTCGTGCTCATGCTGCAGCATGGCAATAGCCCTGGTGGTCCGTTGGCGGATCAGATCCGAGAGGCCGGAGTGCCCTCTGAGATCGATGTTCGGGTGAAAAGACTCTGTGGCCAGGTCTCTGTGTATCAGGCCATGATGCATCACCAGCGTGCGATGGGTCAATGCCTTGATGAAGAACAGGTCGTGGCTGACCAAAAGCAGGGTTGCCCGGAGGTTCTGCAAAATCGTCAACAGCTGCTCTTCTCCCTCAGGGTCCAGTCCGGATGTTGGTTCGTCCAGGATGATGAGTCGAGGGTTCATGGCCAGAACACAGGCCAGGGCCAGCCTTTTGCGTTCCCCGCCGGAAAGGTGAAGGGGAACCCGATCCTCGAAGCCTTCAAGGCGGACCATGGACAGGGACTCCCGGACCCTTTCGCGGGTTGCGTGTCGGGAAAAACCGAGCTGGCGAAGGCCAAAGGAGATTTCTTCCCTCACGCTGGAGCAGAAGAGCTGGTCCGCACAGTCCTGAAAGACCAGGCCAACCTCCCGCCAGAGACCTTTTCGCCTCCGGCGGGTGACTGGCTGGCCGCCAAAGACAAATTCGCCCCGGCCCTGGCGCAGACCGCTCAGACAGGAGATGAGGGTGGTCTTGCCGGCACCGTTTTCGCCAACAATGGCCACTCGTTCGCCTTCATGCACCGACAGCTGAAGCCCCTGAAGGGCCTGGGTCCCGTCCGGGTAACGGTAGTGGTAGTCGCGAAAGGCAGCCAGCTGGTCATGAGGCTTTGGGTCCCGTCCGGATGGGGACCGGGCGTTTTTTTCCCTTCCAGACGTTGAATCAGGACGACCCTGGGGTGCTTTCAGGCGGAAGGTGAAGTCGAGACCGTGGCGCCGCATCATCGAACGGAGGGCCACGAGCTCCTGCAAGGGGCAGTCCCGTTCGATCCGGCCCTGTTCCAGGACCACGGCCCGGGAGCAGATCTCAAAGAGGGAGATCAGGTCGTGGCTGACGCAGATCAGGGTTCCGGGATAATTCTTGAGCAGGTCAAGGAGGAGATGTTCCTGGTGCGGGTCAAGGTTGGCGAAAGGTTCGTCCAGCAGGAGGACTTCAGGTTCCATGGCCAGAAGCCCGGCCAGGGCGGCCCTTTTTTTCTGACCATAGCTGAGGTTGTGCGGGGCCTTGAAGGCCAGTCTCTCCATCTTGACCCGCTCCAGGGCCTTCCTGGCTGCCTGCCCGGCATCCTTTGGGGAGAGCCCCTGGTTTCTGGGGCCAAAAGCTGCATCGTCCATGACCGTGTGCCCGAAAAGCTGATCGTCCGGGTCCTGAAAGAGGACTCCGATCTCCAGGCGGGTAGCGGCCGGTGTCTTGGGTGTCAGCCTTTTTCCCTTGTAGAGGATGGTTCCGGAGCTCGGGGAGAAAAGGCCGCTGAGAAGCTTGAGCAGGGTCGTCTTGCCGGAGCCGTTTCGTCCCACCAGGGCGATCCGTTCCCTGGCGGCGATATCCAGATCGATGCACGAGATGGCCGGGAGATCGTTGGAAAAATGGAAAGAGAGACCGCATAACCTGAAGAGGGCATCGCTGCTCAGGGGTGGATGAGCTGGCTGGGGGACATCGGTCATGAGGGTCCGGCCTCACCAGGCAAGGCGGTCATAGGCCATCAGGGCCGCACCGGCCCCTATCCAGATCAGGGCCAGCAGCACATCCCAGGGTCTCAGGTGCATCCCGGTTGCCTCTGGAAAACGCCCTTCGTAGCCCCTGGCCCGCATGGCCTCGAAGACCCGCTCGGTCCGTTCAAAGCTGCGGACAAAGAGCATGCCCAGAAAGCCGGCCGTGGCCCGAACCGTCTCCAGGCCGGTCCGGTTGCGGAAACCTCTGGCCCGCATGCCTGTGGCCATCCGGCCGGCTTCGTGGCGAAAGACATGGACGTACCGTGAGCTGATCAGGATCATCTGGCCGACAATCTCTGGAACCCCGAGTTTGGACAGGCCCTGTATGGTGACAGGCAGGGGCGCTGTGGAGAGCAGGGGCTCCATGAGCATGGCGATGGCCACGGCCTTGGCCGATATGGTCGCAGCCAGGACCAGTCCCCGGAGGTTGAAGACGAGCCAGTCAAGGTCCCCGAAAACGACCAGGGTGTCCCCGGGGTGAAAGGGAACCGTCAGGGGCATGATCACGAGGAGCATGCTCAAAAAACCGGTGATGGCCGTGAGGCGGAACACAGTCCTGGCCAGGGTAACCCTGGACAGGGCCACCATGAGGAGCGACACAGACATGGCTGCAAGGGCCGCCTTCAAGTGATTCAGTGAAGCCACGATGAAGCTGTAGGCGAGGATGGTCACGATCTTACAGCGAACGTCCCAGCGATGGAGAAGGGAATCTCCTCCGGAGCCGTTCAGGGGTGGGACGGACCAGTCTGGCTCCTCTTCAGGGGCAGACTGCCTGCCGGCCAGACGACGAAGCCAGATGGACACGATCGTGATTGTTGCCAGAGGAACGACCACGAGCAGCGGCAGCTGCCACAACGGCAGAAAAATGGCGGTCTGATCAGCCATGGGCTGTTCTGGTCAGGGCTGCAAAGGAGCTCTGAAGCAGGACCGGCTTGACCCGGGAGAGATAGCCGATGGTCAGAGCGCTGACCAGTCCTTCGATGATGATGACCGGAACGTGGGCCAGAAGGGCGATCTTGGCCACGCCGAAAAAGTCTTCACCCCCGGTGGCCAAAAGCAGGGCCAGGAGAATGGCTGCCATTGCCGTTCCTCCAGAACCGGCCAGTCCGCCGACAATGGTCTGCTGGAGCCGGCTCGTCCCTTTGCAGGCCTGGAAGAACCACCCGCAGGCCACGGCCGGCAGGCCCATCATGAGGGTATTGGCTCCCAATGCGGTCAGGCCGCCGAACTGAAAGAGCAGGCTCTGCAGCAGGAGTCCGAGCCCGATGGCCATAAAGGCCACCGGCCCCAGCAGGGCTCCGGCCAGGCCCGGCAGGAGAAGGTGGACGCTGGTTGGCCCGAGGGGGATGTGAATCAGGGAGGCCACGAAAAAGGCCGCCGTGACCACAGCCACCCTGGGCAGTTCCTCGCTCTTGATTCTTCGGGTGCTCCAGGCCGCCAGAGCGATGCTCAGGGCGTAGCCTCCAGCCGTGACCGTAAAAGGGAGGACACCGTCCGAGATGTGCATCATGACCTCCTGCGGCGGGCGGCCACAAGGGCCGCCGCCCCGAAGAGCCCGAAGATATAGCCGACTCCGGCAAAGACGTCCTTGAGTCCCGGTTCCTCCAGTTCGGCCCGGAGGGCGGCGATTTCCCTCTGGATCCGCCGGAGGTCCCGGGACAGCTCCCTGTTGTGCTCCTCTAAAAGCATGATCACGTCCCGAGATCCGTCCTCAGGCGACTGTTTGGCCGGGAGGGGGGCTGTCCAGCCGGTCAGCACCAGGCACAGGGTGATGACCAACAATGACGACTGCAGCGGGGTCATTGCTCAGCCTCCACCTCGTCCCGGCTGAGCTCGAAGCTGTTTCTGTGGCCCATGGAGGCGTCGATGACGATAGTCAGGTCGTCGACCTTGGGGATGTCGAAGCTGAACAAACCTTCACTGTCTGTTTTCCCCTCCAGGAGAAGGTTTTTCTGGCTGTCATAGACCAGCACCCGCCCGTTTTCGACACCTCGGCCATCCGGGAAGTAGCTTTCCGTGTGAATGACTCCTGATTCCGCATAGGCGAAGATATTGACCTTATGGGCGGATGCAGCCGTGGTCAAGATCAGGCCACAGCACACCAGGAGCAAGAAGACCCTCGTGCTCTTGATCATAGGTTCCTCTCTCCGTCAGGATCAGGCCGGGTCAGACCCGGCCTGATCCTGACCGCAGCTGGGATGACATCGAGCTTTGCTGAGCAGGCCCGTCTACTCCATGTCCCTGGTGTGGACCCAGTAGACCGCCCCGATTTCAACCCCTTTTTCCTCTCCCTTGTGCTCGAGTGTCCAGTCGGCTTCGTTCAGGGCTGAAAACCCCCACCATCCCGCCTTGGGCATGGCGAAGCTGAAGACGCCGTTCTTGTCGGCTTTGACCACCTGGGTGACGTAAGGGCCTGAAGGTGGGTGGATGAAGCTGATGTTGCCAGGGGACTCGTTGAGGTACTCCACCTCGACTTCGGCAAAAGGCACAGGCTCGCCCTTGAGCAGCACCCTGCCTGTGAAGAGGTTGTTTGTCCACAGCCCGTAAGGGCGGGTGAGGGGAACGATTTCCGTTTCCAGTCCAACTGGTTCGTCCCAACCCTGCTCGAGGCCAAGGGCGTTGACGCAGACCTTGGTGTAGTGCTTGATGAACAGGTCTTCAGCCGGCTCCCAGTAAGGGGTCGGTTCGACGAAAAAGGTGTGGTCCCCTGGGCGGCGGATCTCATAGTCAGCGGTCCAGGTGCGGAAAGCCTTGTCCTGGTCGGGGCTCTTGCCCTGGCTCGGCTCGAGTGTTCCCAGAAGGTTCTCTTTTTGACCGCGGTGAAGGACACCGAAGGCCTCAGGCTTGGCCATCTCCATGTAGTGCCGTTCCAGAGGGTGGATGAATTTGATCTCCAGCTTCAGGGCCCTGGGGTCGTTTTGGCTCACAATGTCGTCCGAGGGGATGATGGCCCCGAAATGGGCCGATGCGGGTTGGTCTACCAGGATAAGGCCCATGGCCACGACTGCAACCAGAAGAGTAAGTCCAGCACGCATGAGTCACACCTCCTAGAAACTTTTTAATGTTAAATAACAAAAAAAATAAAAAAGTGCTATCAATGTGCTCGACTTGACTCCCGCTGTCAAGGCTGGGCTGAAGTCCAGGGATCGGGGAAGGAAAGATCCGCGATCTGAGGCAAAGCTGGATCGCCAGTTGACAATCCAGACCTTTTCCGTTTTGCTCTTTCTCCAGGCCGGCCAGGCATGGAGCCATGCAGCGGACCGCGACGGTCAGCAGCCTGAGTCGAACAGTCCGGAATGACTCACTTTCCAACCATAGGAGCTGAACGATGCCGAAGTTGGCAGTGACAGTCCTGGGTTCAGATCGGCCGGGGATCGTCTGCAGGGTGGCCCGCCTGCTGGCGGAGCAGAACTGCAATATCGAGGATGTGTCCCAGACCGTTCTCCAAGACGAGTTCTCCGGCATTTTCATCGTCTCCCTGCCTGAGACGTTGACCATGAGCCAGCTCAATGATTTTTTGACCCAGGGTCTCAAGGAAACGGACCTCTTTCATTTTCTCAAGCCGGTCCAGGAGCAGCCGGTGAGCGTCCCGCCTGAAGCGGAGCCCTTTGTGGTCATCGCCATCGGTCCGGACCGGGTGGGGCTCATCGCCACCGTGACCTGCGTGATGACCGAGTTTGACGTCAACATCACCAATCTTCAGTTCGTCAGCGGTTCCAGGGCGTTTCCGGATAAGGCCGTGACCATCTACGAAGTGGACATCCCGACCAGGGTCAAGCTCTCCGAGTTCGTGGCCGCCTTGACAACCAGAGCCGCTGAAGTCGGTCTGGAGGTGAACGTGCAGCACAAGCAGATCTTCGAGGACATCTGCAGGCTGTAACCATGATGCCCGGAGCTGTCCGACAGCTCCGGGCATCATTTTACTCATCGTCATCATTGACTCACATTGCATGCGAGTTGAAGCACTGCATTGAAAGATTGTCCTTGAATTCAGCCCTGCCAGAGGCAAAGCTGAACACCTGTGACTGAGTTGATACGAGCGGCCCCAGGCATGGGCCGCCCAGGAGCCGTGCCATGCTGACAGAACGTGAAGTGCTCTCCACCCTGGAAATGGTCAGGAACGAGAACCTGGACGTCCGGACCCTGACCCTGGGAGTCAATCTCTTCGATTGCGTCAGCTCCAGCCTGGAGGAGTTCATCAGCAAGATCCAGGCAAAGATCTTCGCCACTGGCAGAGATCTCGTGGCTGTCTGCGACGCCGTGGGGGAAAAGTACGGGATCCATGTGGTCAACAAAAGGATCTCCGTCAGTCCCCTCGGGGTGGCCGGAGCGCCTTTCTCCCCGGATGAGCTCGTCAAGGTGGCCCAGGCCGTGGACCAGGTGGCCATCGATGTCGGGGTGGACTTCATCGGCGGGTTTTCCGCTCTGGTGGAGAAAGGCGCGGCAAGCGGTGATCTTGCTCTCATGGAGGCCATTCCGGAAGCCCTCGGCTCCACGGAGCGGGTCTGCGCATCAGTGAACGTGGCCTCCACCAGGGCCGGGATCAACATGGATGCCGTGGTCAAGATGGGGGAAATCATCACCAGGACCGCAGCGAGGACCGCAGAGACAGGAGGGCTGGGCTGCGCCAAGATGTGCGTTTTTGCCAACATTCCCCAGGATATCCCCTTCATGGCCGGGGCCTACCTGGGGACAGGGGAGCCGGACACGGTGATCAACGTCGGGGTCAGCGGCCCCGGGGTGGTCAAGCGGGCCGTTGACCGGGCCCTGGCCAATGACCCGCGTCTGGACCTGGGAGGGCTCTCGGAGATCATCAAGCGCACCGCCTACAAGGTGACCCGGGTGGGCGAGCTCATAGGTCGGGAAGTGGCCACCCGCCTGGGAGTGACCTTCGGGATTGCCGACCTCTCTCTGGCCCCGACCCCCAATGTGGGGGACAGTGTCGGGGAGATTTTTCAGAGCCTGGGCCTGAAGTCCATCGGCGTGCCTGGTTCGACGGCCCTGCTGGCCCTGCTCAACGATGCCGTCAAAAAAGGGGGCGCCTTTGCCAGTCACCAGGTTGGCGGCCTGTCCGGAGCCTTCATCCCGGTGAGCGAAGACCTGAACATCAATCGGGCCGTGGAGCAGGGCTTCCTGGGCATGGACAAGCTTGAGGCCATGACCAGCGTCTGTTCAGTGGGCCTGGACATGGTGGCCATACCCGGCGACACGCCAGCAGAGACCATTGCAGCCATCATCGCCGATGAGATGGCTATCGGCGTGGTGAACAAGAAAACCACTGCCACCAGGCTGATCCCCGTTCCCGGCAAGAAGGCGGGGGACCACGTCACCTTTGGGGGGCTTCTGGGACAGGCCACGATCATTGACGTGGCCCACATGGGCGCATCCAATGACTTTGTCCGCCATGGGGGACGAATCCCAGCTCCGATTCAGAGCCTCGTGAATTAAGAATTGATTTTCTTGTTCAGAAAAGTTATCAAAATGTATTCGGGAAGCCGCATGTTTCTCTCCCCGGCATGTTTGCTGCGGCCTGTTGCAGATCTTTCCCGAGCATGCTCAGAGTGTGGACAGGAAGGCCCGTTGTCGTGAGATCATCAGGAAGAATGTTGAAAAGGAGGACATTGCATGGCACACGTTGATAAGGTCAGAACGAGTCACCAGTCGGATTCAGACGTCAACAACCCCATTTCAAAAGATACACGCAAGGACATGGGCAAAGTAGCCCTGCTGGTATCTTTACTCGTTGTGGTCTTGATCGTCATATTCTATTTCAGTCTGAAGCAGAACATTGCAACCGTTGAAAAGAACCTGAGCAACAACGAAGGCGTTGAGGCATCTGTTGAAGCCCTTGCTGAAGACATGAGCAATGTTGAAGCTGATGTGCAGGTCTTTGAAGACGAGATGGCCGCTCTTCAGAACCAAATTTCCGATATGGACGAGCTCATGACGGGAATGCAGGCTTCTTTAGCTGATCTTCAGGATTTGCCTCAGAAGGCAGAGCAAATGGTCTATGCCTCTCTTTTGAACCAGCTGGCTCAGCAGGCAGGGTATCTGGGAGACCATCTGCAGGGCGACGACAAGGACAAGGTGCTCGAAGCCCAGAAGCTCCTGCAGCAAGTCCAGGAGGGCGGCTCCAGGTAAGTTTGCCACCTGTCCAGTCCTGCAGGCTCATTCCGGCTGGGCACGTTGAATGCAGGAAGATACAAGGCCGTTCACTTCAGCAGAGTGGGCGGCTTTTTCTGTTCAGGACACGATGAGCTTCCAGATCAGCAGGACCAGTGCGGTGTAGACCCCAGCCAGGAGGTCGTCGATGATGACCCCGAAACCGCCAGGGATCCATTGCTCTGACGCTTTGACCGGCCAGGGCTTGAGGATGTCGAAGAGACGGAAGAGGGCAAGGGCGCCGGCATACTGGGCAAAACCCAGGTCTGAAAAGGGGGCCAGGGCCAGCCAGAGGCCGCAGAACTCGTCGATGACCACTGAGCCTGGGTCTTTCTGTCCCAGGAGGCCCTCTGCCTTGCCGGCAGCCAGGCCGCTGATGAGGATCAGGCAGAGCACGACGCCGATTCGACCGGGCCATGGGAGAGGAGTCAGGCACCAGGGAGCGAGGAGGACAGCGAACAGGGAGCCCCAGGTTCCGGGGGCGAAAGGGATTCGGCCGATGGGGCCCAGGGTCGACCAGAGAAGGCTCAGTCTGGACAAGTCGATCATGCCATGCCCTCAGACGGCTCAGCACTCTGCCCTTGCGGCGCGACCTGAATGACCCCCCAGGCCAGAAGGGCCTCGATGGACTCATTGACCGGAAGTCCGACGATGTTGGTGTAGGACCCGGAGATGCCCGACACCAGAAAGCTGCCGGCGCCCTGAATGCCGTAGCTCCCGGCCTTGTCCATGGGTTCGCCGGTCTGGACATAGGCAGCCAGCACAGCCTGGCTGTGACGGGCCATGGTCACTTCAGTGATCGCGGTGAAGGTTCGATTCTGATTCCGGTCCAGGTCGAGAAGGCAGCATCCGGTCATCACCCGGTGGGTGCGGCCATTGAGCATGATCAGAGTTTCCAGGGCCTGTGCAGGGGAGTCAGGCTTGCCAAGGACTCTGGAACCGAGGACGACAATGGTGTCTGCAGCCAGAATGCATCCGGCGAAGCTCCGTCCCCGGACATCCTCGGCCTTGATTCTGGCCATTCGGCCGGCGTAGTCTTCAGGAAGCTCGTCGTGTTCAGGCTGGGGTTCAGAGACCCTGCTTGGAAGGACGTCGAAATGCAGTCCGCATTGGGCCAGGAGATGCTGTCGGCGAGGAGAGGACGAGGCCAGGATGAGGGATCGGGCCGGCCTGAAGGGTCCCTGAGGAAATGAAGGCTGCGAGCTCATGAGCTGTCGAAAAAACCACCTTGAATATTTAGAAAATCTTTGATATACCCTTTAAGGCAAAAAAAGGGACTATAATAATGGGTAGAAAAAAAATCCAGTTTTTTGTTTTCGCCGTCATCGTGCTCATCGTCGGAGGCACAGCCTGGTACCTCTTTCAGCAGAGCAGCAGGTTCAAGGCCCTTGACGATCGGCGGGAGCAGCAGAACGCCTCAAGCGTGCAGAAAGAGAAGCCCGAGTTCAAGATCGTTCATTCGGGGAACAGGACCGAGCAGACCAAGCCCAGCCAGGCTGCTCCTGTCAGGGCTTCAGACCAGGGTCAGGCCCAAGCCAACGCCACGCTTTCTCCTGATCAGGAGCAAGAGGTCCAGGAGCGCAAGGAGCCGTCCTGGATCAAGGATTTTGTGGTCACCTCCACCTTTGTCCAGGACCTGGCCGGTTATCTGGTCAAGCACTACCAGCCTCCGGCCACAAAGGACAATCCCGGCCAGCAAGGCCGGATCAGCGTCAGCTTCAAGTCCCTCAACGCCAGGTACGGCCTGGAGCTCATCGGGCTGCGGCATTCCGGCGGAACCCTGAAGAAGGCCCGCCAGGAGGTCCTGGGCAAGCTCATGAACCCGGATCTGCTCAGGGAAGCCTATGACCGTTATTCAGCGACCTTTCTGGACACGCTGGTTGCCAAGGCCAGAAAGACTGAGAAAGAGCCCCTGGATGGTCGCATGCAGGCCCTGTCCAAGGAAGAGATTGCAGAGATGCTCCGGCTGAACAGCGCGTATCTCAGCGATGTGGCTGGGGTCCTCGAATCCCTGGTCAGCGATCCGGCCTTGCCCAGGCAGGTCGAACGCTATCTTCAGGCCGAAAAAGCGGCTGTCCATGCCAATTTTGTTCTCAATCAGGAGCAGAACAGGTACGATATCCTGCTTCAGTCCAGTGAAAAGGCAGCCGAGGACAGAGAGGTGACCAGACAGAAGATCGACCAGGCTGAATCCAGGAAGGACGAAGCGGCCAGGAGCTACAGGACGGCTTTGCAGAAGAGGGAGCTGGAGCGCCGGGAATTGCTGGACATGATCGCTGTCCATGCCGGAGATGTCAGCCTGGAACAGCATGAAATCCTGTACATTGCGGAGTGGGTCTTTCGACGATTTGAGTCCGGCCAGGAGAGCGGGGCCCTTGAGGTGGCCTCAAGCCTGCTCCAGGACCTGTCCGCTCGGTTTTCAGCCAGAGCCCAGGGTCTGGTCAGTCAGGGGGAGGCAGGGCAGCCATCACCCTGACTGGAAGGTTATTCTTCAAACAGGTAGCTGTAGTTGTAATAGATTTCATCGGTACGAGCCGCCAGGGTCTCGGCCAGGTCTGAAATGGAGTTGGCCGAGATGATCCCCACCTCGCTCTGCAGGTAGTTGCTGAGCACATCCTCCCCGTACGAGTAGGTCCAGACAATGGAGTAGATTGAACTCAGACCCGGCCTGTTTCGGAACTCCTCCTGACTGGAGAGGATGAGCTTGATCTTCTTCTCCTTGTAACCGGAGAGCCGGAACAGATCCGATCCATTGAACCGCTCCCTGAGGTTGAAAACCACTCGCCGCCCCAGACTGTCCATGCCCTTGTGAACGACCATCACAGGTATCTTTCCTGTCAGGATCAGATCCTCTGGAGCGTTCTGGGTCTTCTTGACCACCTCCACCTCTTTTTCTTGGGACGAAGCGGTCTCGTTCTGCTGTCCAAGTGCGGTCCCTGTCCAGGTGAGGAGGGCCAGAAGAAGAATGGTGAGAGCCGTCAGTGCAGGGCGGGGATTGACCTTGAACACAACGTCCTCCTTGTTTGATGATGTTGCCATGAGCTGTTCAATAGGTTCGATTTTGTTCCCATTCATACGCGGTCTGCACGATTTTATCAATGTCATCGTACTGCGGCCGCCAGTCAAAGACCTCCATCAGCCGGGCTGGATCCGAGACCAGTTCCGCAGGGTCCCCGGACCTCCTCGATGTTTCCCGGACAGGAATAGGCCTTTCGTTGGCCCGCTGGACAGCGGCAACGATGTCCCGGACCGAGTAGCCGTGTCCGTAACCGCAGTTCAGGACTTCAGACCGGCCGTTGGCCTCCAGGTGTTGCAGGGCCATCACGTGGGCCTCTGCCAGATCAGCGACATGGATGTAATCCCTGACGCCGGTGCCGTCCGGGGTGGGGTAGTCGGTGCCGAAGATGGACAGCTGCTCCCGCTGGCCCAGAGCGGTCTGACAGGCCACCTTGATCAGGTGGGTGGCGTCTGGTGTGGACTGGCCGAGCCGTCCCTGGGGGTCGGCCCCGGCGACATTGAAATATCTGAGGATGACGTGCTTGAACTCCGGGCAGGCCTGGGACACGTCCCTGAGGACCCATTCACTCATCAGCTTGGAGCGTCCATAGGGGTTGATGGGGGCGGGCGGCGTTGACTCCGGAACCGGAATGGTCTCCGGCATGCCATAGACAGCAGCGGTGGAGGAGAAAATGAACGAGGAAACCTGATGCTCCACACAGGCATTGATGAGCCACGTTGTGTTCACCGTGTTGTTGCGATAGTACTTGAGAGGATCACTGACGGATTCCGGAACGACGATGCTGGCTGCAAAATGGATGACAGCTGAGAAGGATTCACGGCGCATCAGCTCATCCAGGCGGTCCGTGTGGTTCAAATCACCAACCACCAGTCTGGCCGGAGGAAGGACAGCCTCTTGATGGCCAGTGCTCAGGTTGTCGTAGACCACGACGTCGTATCCGGATTCGATCAGGGACAGAACGGTATGTGAACCGATATACCCGGCCCCGCCTGTGACCAGAACCTTGGGCATGGCTCCTCCCGTGAGGTTCGAAGATGAAGAGGTCTCTGTTCGGCTTGCTTTCTGCTCAGAGCTGTTTTATTTATTGTCTAAATATTTGAAGCTTTTAAAACGGCACCCTCAGAGCTGGGTAAAGTTTTCGTCAAAACAGGTTGTTAGCTGGGACCGCAGATCTTGTCAACTCTGAGCAAAGGAAAGGGCCATGCAGCACGACAAGGAAGGATCTGCTCAGGCCGGTGAGGGGGCGTTCCCCCTTTTTGCCGCAAAGATGAAAAAAGCCGGACTCCCTGAGGCCATCATCGACCAGTTTCACTGGTACTACTCCGAGCTCTGCTCGTCCGCGACTCAGGGGCTCATACCGGAAGAGGACATCACCCCTGTCCAGGAAGGCGACATCCCTATGATGAGATCGCTCTCGCCTCAAGACAGGTCAGCAGGAGAGCAGGCCATGGATCAGGTGGTCATGGTCAAGCTCAATGGCGGGCTGGGAACGAGCATGGGCATGCCTTTCGCCAAGTCCCTGCTCAAGGTCAAGGACGACAAGACCTTTCTGGATGTCATTCTGCTTCAGGCTGAACAGGCCCAGCAGGCCGGCGAAGGTTCCACACCGCTGCTGCTCATGAACAGCCTGAACACCCATGAGGACGTCTCAAACTATTTGCAGAAGAGGCCCGGTCCGCAGCAGCTCACCCCGAAGCTCTTTCAGCAGCATCTCTTCCCCAAAGTGCTGGCTGAGACCCTGGAGCCGGCTTCCTGGCCCGAGAATCCTGACCTGGAGTGGAATCCTCCCGGACACGGCGATATCTATGCCGCGCTCTTCACCTCAGGCCTTCTGGATGAGCTTTTGGAGTCAGGGAAGCGCTATGCCTTTGTCTCCAATGCCGACAATCTCGGAGCGGTCATCGATCCGTCCATTCTGGGGCATATGGTCCGCAACCGGACCGCCTTCCTCATGGAGGTGGCCCAGAGAAGCCCGGCTGATCGAAAAGGCGGCCATCTGGCTTTCCATACTGACGGCCACCTCCTTCTCAGAGAGATCGCCCAGTGCCCTGAAGACGATCTGGATGCCTTTCAGGACATCGAGCGCTACAGCTTTTTCAACACCAACAGCATCTGGTTCGACCTTCAGGCCCTCAAAGAGGCCATCTCTGCAGACGGGCTGCCAAGGTTGCCGCTCATCGTCAATCCCAAGCCCCTCAACCCCAGGGACGAACAGTCTCCCAGGGTCTATCAGCTCGAAACCGCCATGGGGGCGGCCATTTCCATGTTCGACTCCAGTGCGGCCCTGCAGGTCAGCAGGGACCGGTTCGCCCCGGTCAAGAAGACCGGGGATCTCCTGGCCGTCCGCTCCAATTGCATGGCCTTCACCCCGAACTTTCAGCTCAGGACCAATCCGGCCCGGCGACTCCCAGCCATCGACATCGAACTGGACGAGGCTTTCTACAAGAAGGTCGATCAGTTTGAATCCCGCTTTCCCGGAGGACCGCCGGACCTGCTGGAGTGCGCCTCCTTCAAGGTTCACGGAGATGTGCTCTTTGAGCCGAACATCGTCTGCAAAGGGGATGTTCTGGTTGAGAACCGCACTGACAGTCAGCAGAGGATTGAGACTGCAGCGGTGCTCTCAGGCCGGACAGCGTGGTGAGTCCGGGAAGGATTGACGACAATCAGGACACGAAACATCGACCATCCTGTCATGGAGGAATGAATGCAGACTTACGGCTTCGAACACCTGTGGACACAGGATGTCCCAGAGATCAAGAGCACGGTGTCCATGTACCGTTACGCCAAGAATGGCGCCGAGCTCCTGTCGATTCACAACAGCGACGAGAACAAGGTGTTTGGGATAGCCTTCCGGACACCGCCGAAGGACTCTTCCGGGGTGGCGCACATCCTGGAGCATTCCGTGCTCTGCGGTTCGCGCAAATACCCGGTCAAGGAACCGTTTGTCGAGCTCCTGAAGGGATCTCTGCAGACATTTCTCAATGCCATGACCTTTCCGGACAAGACCTGCTATCCGGTGGCCAGCCAGAACGAACAGGATTTGTACAATCTGATCGACGTCTATCTGGATGCTGTCTTCTACCCCCGCATCACCCCCGAGATCTTTGCCCAGGAAGGATGGCACTACGAGTATGCGAGCCATGACGGGGGGCTGCAGATCAAAGGTGTGGTCTACAATGAAATGAAAGGGGCCTACTCGTCGCCTGACGGCCTGCTGCACGAGTACTCCCAGCAGACTCTTTTTCCCGACTCCCCGTATGGGCTGGACTCCGGAGGGCATCCTGAGTGGATCCCCACATTGACCTACGAGGATTTCCTGGCTTTTCACCGCAAGTACTATCATCCCTCAAACGCCAAGATGTTCTTTTACGGAGACGACGATCCGGAAAAGCGGCTGCAGAAGGCGCATGAGTACCTGAAGGACTTTGAGCCCATCGAGCCCGACTCCCAGATCGGTCTTCAGCCCAGGACCTCCGAGCCGGTCAGGTTGGAGAGCTATTATCCCGCGGACGATCCTGAGGCCAAGAGCATGCTGACCGTGAACTGGCTTCTCGACGTGAGCACCGACGTTGAAAAGGCCCTGGCCACGCAGATCCTGGAGGTCCTGCTCATCGGCATGCCCTCTTCTCCTCTGCGCAAAGCCCTTCTCGACTCCGGGCTGGGAGAGGATCTGGCAGGGGTGGGCCTGGAGACAGACCTCCGCCAGATGTACTTCTCCACCGGGCTCAAGGGAATCTCATCCCGGGACCTGGAGAAGGTCCCTGAGTTTGTGTTCAGCACGCTGCAGGAGCTGAGCTCCGGGGGCTTCGACGCCAGAGCGGTTGAGGCTGCAGTGAACACCGTGGAATTCGAGCTGCGGGAAAACAACAGCGGGTCCCTGCCCCGGGGGCTGGTGGTCATGATCAGGGCCCTGACCACCTGGCTCCACGATAAGGACCCGACGACCCAGCTGGCGTTCGAGGAGCCGCTGTCGAGCATCAAGGCCCGTCTTGAATCTGGAGAAAAGCTCTTCGAGCGGATGGTCCAGCATGATCTTCTGGAGAACGGCCATCGATCCGTGGTCATCCTCAGGCCGGACAAGGACAAGGGACGGGAGCTGGAGAAGCGGGAGCAGAACCGCCTGCAGCAGACGGCCCTGGCCCTCAGCAGGGAGGAGAAATCAAGCATCATGGATGAGGCGGAAAAGCTCCGCCAGGCCCAGGAAGAGCCCGACGATCCCCGGGACCTGGCCAGGATTCCCTCTCTCAAGGTTTCTGATCTCCCCAGGGAGGTCAAGACCATCCCCATTGAGGTCCAGGACCAGGGTCAGGTCAGGACCCTGTTTCACGAGCTGGACACCCATGGGGTGGTCTATCTTGATCTGGCCTTTGACCTCAGGCAGCTCCATCAGAAGCTCCTGGGCTACATCCCCCTGTTCGGGCGCTGTCTGGTCGAAATGGGGACGGACAGGGAGGACGACGTCAGCTTCAACCAGCGGATCCAGTCCAAGACAGGGGGCATTCATGCTGAATCCTTCACCTCCATGACTGACGAGGGTCAGGATTTCGGGGCCTGGATGCTCGTCAGGGGCAAGGCCATGCAGGACAAAGTCCAGGATTTTGTCAGCATTCTGGAGGATGTTCTCCTCCGGGCCAACTTCGACAACCGGTCCAGGTTTCGTCAGCTTGTCCTGGAGGAGAAGGCCAAGATGGAGCAGAGGCTCATCCCGGCCGGACACCAGATGGTGAACATGCGCCTGAGGGCCAAGTATTCCCTGGCCGACTGGACCGGTGAGCATTTGAACGGGATCAGCTATCTGCTCTTTCTGCGGTACCTGCTGCAGGAGGTGGACACGAGATGGGACAGGGTCCTGGCGGCACTGGAAGAGGTCAGGGACGTGCTCATCTCGAAACAGGCCATGGTGGCCAACCTGACCCTGGATGGGGCCAGCTGGTCAGGGATGGAGCCGGCCTTTCAGGAGCTGTTCGCCAGCCTCCCGGACCGGGAGGTCCAGCAGGTCAAATGGCTCGTCGACTGCCTGCCGGGAAATGAAGGTTTGACCCTGCCCTCCCAGGTGAACTACGTGGGCAAGGGGGTCGATCTCTATGCCCAGGGGTACACCTTCGCCCCTTCGAGCCTGGTGGTGAACCGCTACCTGCGTACGGGCTGGCTGTGGGACAAGCTTCGGGTTCAGGGCGGCGCCTACGGGGCCTTCAGCCTCTTCGACCACCTCTCAGGAGTGCTGACCATGATCTCCTACCGCGATCCACAGCTCATGGGGACCCTGGACGTCTACGACCGAACCGGAGATTTTCTCCAGAATGCGCGATTCGACGAGGCCGAGATCGAGCGGGCGGTGATTGGAAGCATCGGGGACATGGACAGGCATCAACTGCCGGATGCCAAGGGGCTGACCTCGATGCTCAGGTACCTGACCGGGGAAACTGACGAGAAGCGACAAGCCCGCCGGGAGGCTATCCTGGCGACGACCCGGGAGGACTTCCGGACCATGGCCCAGTGGTACTCCACCATCGGCCGGGCCGGCAAAGTGGTGGTCCTGGGGGACAGATCCAGGATCGACCAGGCCGTGGACCAGGGGCTCGAGATGGAGCACATCTGGGACCTGATGTGAACCAGATGACCCGGCGAGGTCATCCTCGCCGGGTCGCTCGGTTCAAGCCCAAATATTCAGCGCGGCCAGAGGCTGCGCTGAAACCTATCCCTTTTTCTCCTGCCGCCTGCTCTTCAGCCAGGTGTACCACTCGTCCATGCCTTCACCCGTCTTGGCCGAGACAGTCAGGACCTCGATGTCCGGATTGATGGTCCGGGCCGCTTTGCTGGCCCGTTCGAGGTCAAAGTCCATGTAGGGCAGGAGGTCGATTTTATTGATCAGCAGGAGCTGCGACCTGGCAAACATGCTCGGGTATTTTTCCGGCTTGTCGTCCCCCTCTGGCAGGCTGAGCAGGGTGATCTTGAAATCTTCCCCTACGTTGAAGGCCGCAGGGCAGACCAGGTTGCCCACATTCTCGATGAACAGAATGTCCAGGGCCTTGAGGTCTGTCTGCTTGACCGCTTCCTGGACCATGGAGCTGTCGAGGTGACAGGCCCCGTCGGTGTTGATCTGAATGGCCTGGGCTCCGGTGGCTGCAATCCTCTCGGCATCGTTGGTGGTCTGGACATCCCCTTCGATCACGGCCATGGTCATGTCTGCCGAGAGCCCTCTCAGGGTCTGTTCCAGAAGGGTGGTCTTGCCAGCCCCGGGCGAGCTCATGAGGTTCAGGCACAGGATCTGATGGGCAGCCAGGGTCTTTTTGAGCTCGTCTGCCATGTGGTCATTGGCTTCAAGGATTTTTCGAACGACCGGTATCTTCATGGAGGCTCTCCTGCTCAGGTTGCTTCGATGTACTCGATGTTGAGTTCCTTGCCGGCCAGGACGGTGTGCCCCAGGTCATGCCCGCAATGGGGGCAGGGCATGTGGAAGAAGAGGGTGTCCTCGGTCCGGGCCTCGAAGGACGATTGGCATTGGCCGCACTTCAGGCAAAGGGGGACGATCTCCATCTCCAGCTCAGCCCCCTCGAGGCGGGTGCCGCTGATCAGGGTCTGAAAAGCGAACTCCAGGGCCTCGGGCACGACCCCGTTGATCTGCCCGCATCTGACTTTGACCTTTTCCAGCCGGGTCACGTTGCTGCGGGCCATCTCCTGCTCGACAATGGACAGCAGGCTCTGGGCAATGGACATTTCATGCATAGGACGAGAGGTCGAGGGTTGAAGGCAGATTTGAGCGTCTTCACGCTCAGATTTGAAACATGCCGTCCTCATAGATGACGCGCATCTCCCCGGATCTCAGCCTGGCCTTGACCCTCTTGGGTTCGGTGTTCACCAGGTCCCAGTGCAGGGCGGAGTCGTTGAAGCCAAGCTGCTGCTTTTTGTCCTCGGTCAGGTACTTGCCTCCGGGGGCATAGGTTTCCGAGTAGGAGGCCCCAAGGGCGATGTGACAGTTCCCGTTCGGCCCGCCGAAGTTCTCGTCAAACAGGGTGTGGGCCATGAATTTGTCGATCCTGGAGAACCGCTTGTCCGTAAGAGAGAACTCACCGAGCTTGTTGGCGTTGCTGTCCAGGGCCAGCTGTTTCTTGACGAACTCCTCCCCATGTTCGGCCTGAACATGGACCGCTTCCCCCTGCTTGAACTCCACCCGCAGGTTCTTGACCACATTGCCGCTTCGGAACGAGGGCTGGTCCATGAAATAGACACCTTCGGTCCCGCGCCAGTCAGGGGAGGTGAAGATTTCAAAGCTGGGGAGGTTGTGTCCGGACACCCCCACCCACTGCCTCTGTTCACCCGGGGTGATCTTGAGATCGCAGTTGTCGGACTGGAGATGGAGGTAGTCCACGTCCAGGGCGTTGAGCCCCTCTTTGATCCTGGCCGCCCGGTTGAAGATGTCCTCCCACTGGCTGATGGGGTCGGGATGGTCCAGGTAACAGGCCTTGATGATCTGCTGCGTGTAGGCTTCTTCGCTCAACCCGGCATTTGCGGCCAGTTCCGGCGTGGTCAAAAGGCTCAATGTCCAGCCGAACAAGCCCTGGTTTTCCCGGTGGTCCAGGATGTCCCTGAGCTTTTTGCGGGACAGGACAGCTTTGCCGATCCTGGTCGGATCGACGTTCTGGAGGTGGGTCAGCGACTCCGGAGCCAGGAGGGAGATCGAGCCGTTGAGATGGCGCATGAGCTCTTCGTCCCCGGGAGGCAGGAAGGTCAATTGCGTGGTGTCGGCCTTGCTGAAGAAGGCCGATTCCATGGCCGGGGAGGTGTTCACCCGCTGAACCGGGTGGAACCCTTTTTCCAGCACGGTGTCAAAGATGATTTCCGCAAGCTCCCTGGCTGGATGATCGTAGCGGATGAGAACCACATCTCCAGTCTGGAAGGGTTCGCTCCTGGCCACAGTCATCCCCCACATCATGATCTCGGCGTATTTTTCAAGCTGCTCCCGAGTGAACATGGATCGTGTGCTCCTCAAAAAAAAGGTTGACCGCGGAGGCCAACCTGTTTTCCGTCCTGGGGACGGCAGGATCTAGGGATTGAGGTGTCTTTCCCGTGGGAAGACGGGCAGATACCTGTATGACAGGCTGACCACAATGGCTCCGTAGGCGACAACCATAAGGGAAGTGGCCCACTCTGTCCAATTCGGAATGTAGGTGGCCCACTGGTCAAAAGGCATGACCGGGATGGCCAGGGCCTGAACCGTGAACACGTACCGGTTGATCACGATGCCCAGGCAGGTCAGGATGGCTGCGGTGTGCAGCAGGGAGGACCTGTTTCGCCATTGCGGTATGACGAGCATGACTGCCGGGAGGATGCCGCACAGGCCGAGCTCGGTCCAGAGCAGCCATTTGCCGTAGACGGAGTTGAACATCTCGTCAAAGGTCAGCCCGATGCTGGGCAGGACACCGGTTGCCCAGGCCCAGGTGTCGAAGAGCTTGAAGAACATGTAAATGGCCAGCAGAAAGCCCGATATTTTGCCCAAAAGAGCTTTTGTTTTGAAATCCACAACCTTGCGTCCGGTCAGCTTTTCAATCAGCGAGGCGATGAGCATGGTGAAGACCGGCCCGGAAGCGATGGCCGAGAGGATGAAGAGGAAAAAGGTCCAGGGCCAGATGAAAAAGCCGTTTCTGAGCACAAAGGGCCGGCCGAACAGGACGCCGTACATGCCGCCCAGGGATCCCTGGTGAAAAAAGGACAGAAAGGCTCCAATAGCGGCAAACAGGGGCATGTAGATATGCAGGTTGTGGGCCAGGTGATGGAAGAAGGGGATCTTGTTGATCTGGCGGTTTTCCAGAATGACCGGCACGTACTCCACGGTCAGGACGATCAGGTAGCAGGTGATGCAGAAGATGACTTCCGTGAGCATGGAGTGCACGTTGGGGTGCCAGTATCCGAACCAGGCCCGCAGGGGCTGGCCGATATCGATGGCCAGGATCATCAGGGCCCCTGAATAGCAGAGAAAGCCGATGATGACAGCCAGGTTGATGATGTTCTTGAGCTCGTCGATCCTGAGGATATACTTCAGAAAGCCGCTGAAAAATGCCCCGGCTCCCAGAGCGATCACGGCCAGGTCAAAGGTGATCCACAGGCCGAATCCGAAGTAGTTGTCCAGGCCGGTGACTCCGAGTCCGTTCCAGAAAATGTTCCCGGCAGCGAGGGCTCCCCAGAGGAGGATCAAGGCCAGGCCTGCGATCCAGATCAGAAAGTGCTGCAGCGGGCAGCGCTGTACGCCGGGGGGGAAGAACTTCGCATCAATCATGTTGATTCACCCTCGTCCTTTTGGTGTTCAACAACGTTGTCGCCCTGTTGCCTGACCCAGGCCCGACTGCTCAGGTAGTAGACCTGAGGCTCGGTGCCCAGTTTTTCCAGAAGCCGAAAGGCATGCGGGCTCCCGGCAAGCTGACTGACCCTGTGTTCCTTGTTGTGCAGGTCGCCGAAGGTGATCGCCCCTGTTGGGCAGACCTCGGCACAGGCCGGGGTGTAGGAGGCCTGATCGACATGGTGTCCGCTGAGTCCTTTTGCCCTGGCTTCTTCCTGGGCCGCCATGTACCGGTGATGGCAGAAGGTGCATTTTTCCACCACGCCCCTGGGCCGAATCGAGGCAAAAGGGGTCAGGGTCTTTTCCATGCCTTTGGGCCATTGAGGGTCGTGCCAGTTGAAGACCCTGGAGTGGTAAGGGCAGGCCGCCATGCAGTACCGGCAGCCGATGCATCGTGGATAGATCTGGCTGACGATGCCCCCCTCTTCGTCCTTGGTGGTCGCGATCACGGGACAGACCGTTGCGCAGGTGGGATTGGCGCACTGCATGCAGGGCCGGGGAAGATAGGCCACCTCGTGATCGGGAAAGGGCTTGCCGTTGGAGAGCTTGTACACGATGAGCCAGTGCACGCTGCGCAGCCTGTCAAAGGGTTCCGGCACCGGTGGGATGTTGTTTTCGGCCTGGCAGGCCACCATGCAGGCCCCGCAGCCGGTACACTTGTCAATATCGATGACCATCCCCAGCTTGACTTCGAATTCGTGATGAATGTGCATTGATTCGGACATGAGCTGGACCCCGAAGCGCTAAATTTTCTCAATGTTCAGACGAGTTCCGGACCAGGACGTCAGCTGGGTTCCCGGTTCCTGCTTGAGGACGAGGAGTCGGGACACGTTGTCGCCTTTGTCCCGGCTGAATGCATCAAAGCTGGTATGGCCAAGTCCCAGGGGAGCAACAATGACATCGGTCATGACCCCCTCATCCAGCTGGATCCGTCCGGTGCAGGCGCCCTGGGACGAGGTGAGCCTGACCGCATCGTTGCGTTTGAGGCCAAGACGCTGTCCGGTTTTCGAATTCAGCCGAATCGGTGTTGTCGAGTTCGGCAGCTCCTGCTCCAGCATGGTTTTGAGGCCGAAAGGGGGGATGGCTGTCTGCGGGGTGCCCATCTTGACCTGCCTGTTCGTCGCCAGGGAGAGTGGACGCGGTTCGCCCCCCCCTTTCTGAGCGGCGTCGAGCATGTCTTTGATGGCCGTGTTCCAGAGCTGAAGCGTGTCTGGTCTGATCCGGGTGGGATCTGTCCAGCAGCGGCCCTTGATCATGGGCGTCCAGGAGGCGCCAAGCAGAGAGACCTTGTCTTTGAGCAGGGCTTCGAACGATTCAGGTCCGAGGTCGATCTTCAGGGCCTGGGCAACCTTGAGCATGATGTCCGGGGTGGACCTGGCGTTGCCAACAGGATCGGTGACCGGTCCAGCCACACTGTAGTTCGCCTGACCAGATCCAAATGGGGTGAAGGCGTCGTCGAACCGTTCCATGAAGTGCGGAGCCGGAAGCAGGAGGTCGGATGCCGCGGCGGTTTCGTCCATGAAGGTGCTGAAGCTGACTTTCATGGGGATTCTGTCCCAGATCCGGTTGAGCTCTGGAAGGGCGTAGATCGGGTTGGCCTCGTGAATGAGGAGGACCTTGGGCAGGGGCCTCTTGCCCTGGGCCAGATCGAGACAGTAGCTGCCGAGATCCCGGTTCCGCAGGGTCTGCTGATCCATGGCTGAACGAACGACCCGGGGCGGTGAGGGGATGCAGGTCACACCTCCTGATGCGTTGAACCGACCGAGCAGGAGATTCAGACAATGGGCGGCGAAGAAGGTCAGGCCAGGCTCGCCTGCGCCAGATGTTGAGCCGGGAGTGACCACGGGCTTTCTGGCCCGCAGGAGCTTTCTGGCCGTGGCGTCGATGGTCTCAGCTGTCAGGCCGGTTTTGGCCTGGGCTGCATCAGGGGCATAGCGCCTGAGCAGGAAGGCTTTGAGCTGGGAAAAGCCCTGGAGCCGAAGATCGGCGACCTGGTTGTTGCGCAGGAGGGATGCGGCCAGGCTGAGGGCAAAATGCCCGTGGGCTTCAGGCTTGATGGGCAGCCATGTTCCGGCAACGGCTGAGGTGTTGGTCTGGAACGGCCCGGCAAAGATGATCTCCGGCTGCCTGTTCCCAAAGATCCTCTGGTTCCTGACGGCCGTGCCCCAGGACTCGAGGAGGTCAGCCCCTATGGCCAGGATGAGGTCGGATTCCTCAAGATCGAACCCCAGGCTCCCCTGGCCTTTCATGACCGAGTTCCACACCCTGGCCTGGGTGCAGGAGTCGCTGGGCATCAGAAAGCAGGCCTCGGAATTGAGCTCGGCGAGAAGAGAGGTCAGGATCTCATTGCAGGACCCCGTCTCATCCCCACTGATCAGAGCTGGCGAATCGGCTGAGCGGCGTTGCCTGGACAGGGCTGACGTCAGCTCTTTGAGCCCCTGTTCCCAGGAGATCGAGACGAGTCGACCCTGATCGTCCCTTTTCATCGGGCCCTGAACACGGGCCGGGCTGTAGAGGAGCTGGGCGGATGAGGCTGCCAGAGGATCGATGCCTCCCAGGCTCAAGGGATGATCAGGATTGCCCGATACGGTGGACGGGTTGCCCCCGACCGTCATGACCTGAATTCCATATTCCAGACCGCCGAGCTTGACCAGAGAGGGACTGGATGAGAGCGGCCCTTTGGGGTTCCTCGGAATCCAGGGCCAGTTCTGGGTCCAGATGGAGATATCGTCAGTCAGTTTCCAGGGCAGAGGGGTCAGGGAGATGCCCACAGCACCACCGACAATGAATTTGAGGATGCCTCTGCGGTCCAGAAGGGCCATGTTGCGAGCTCCTGTTCTTAGTGATGACAGACAAAACAGCCGTTACTGGCCCCGTTTTGGGCATGACACCTTTCGCACGCGTCCATGGTCATGGTGTAGGGGGTGTATCCGGTCAGCTTGTTCTCATTGTAGGGAGGGAGGATCGAGGAGTTGCCGACATCAGGATGGCACTGGGTGCAGTCGTAGTTCTTGTGGGCAATGTGCGAAAAATAGACGTTGTCCGGCTGTTTCTGATAGATTTTCCAGGGGATGGGGCGATTCTTCTTGACGTATTCATTGATGAAGATCTCTTCATCCGGAGTCCCAAAGAGGATCTTTGGGTGGCAGGTCACGCACGACTCCAGACTGGGTATGCCGATAAAGGATCCGTCTTCCCTGTAGTCGTGGCAGTCTGTGCACTCCATGTTCTGTTTGGTGTGCGCCTGGTGGCTGTAGTTGAAAGGCTGCTCCTGGGTGCTGAAGAGCACATGGGGAAAGATCCACCAGCCAAAGACCAGGGCTGTCACAAAGCCGAGAAGCAGCGGAGTGGCTCCACCTTTTTTTGTGCTTTTCACATTGTCCTCCGGCATCGGCCTGAACGCAGAATCAGGCCGAGTGTCTCGTGACGTTGAGAGTTGCCCGTTGCTTCGTCAGAAACAGGATTTGATGGACCGAGCAGTGCTGGCCCAGAGAGTCAAAATTTTCACGCTACTTAGGCATGAAAGCAAAGCGTTGTCAAGGGTGGCCGGTGTTCAGGTCGGCCCGTCGGAAGGCCGGCCGACCTGAACACCGGCATGAGAAAGGCCGTCGGATGATGTCCACCCGGCGGCCACAGAATTCTCCTGGCGGAGAGGGAGGGATTCGAACCCCCGGAGGGCTTTCACCCTCAGTAGTTTTCAAGACTACCGCCTTTAGCCACTCGGCCACCTCTCCAAAGAGTCTGAATCCTAGCCCAAATGCCGCTGATTTTCAAGGCATGGCCTGTGAACTGTATCGTGATGCCCGGCAAGAGTCCCGACTGATCGCGGGATTCTTGGAGATGCAGGCCTGGCCTCTGCCTCAGCGGATGTAGCCCTGCTCCTCGAGATAGAGCAGAACCTCCTGAGCTGCCTCCGCCGGCGTGGACTCAGAGGTGTCGATGACCAGCTCGGGGGAGACTGGGGGGATGTAGGGATCGTCGACCCCGGTGAAGCCCTTGATCAGCCCCTGCTTGGCCTTGGCGTAGATCCCTTTTCGGTCCCGCTGCTCGCAGATTTGAAGCGGGGTGTTCATGTACACTTCAATGTACCCGCCATATTGGCTGATGAGGTCCCGATTGAAGCGTCTGGACTCTTCGTAGGGGGCGATGGGGGCGCAGATGGCGATGCCCCTGTTCTTGGTGATCTCGCTGGCCACGAAACCGATCCGGCGGACGTTGATCTCCCGGTCCTCTTTGCTGAAGGAGAGTTCGCTGGACAGGTGCTGGCGGACGATGTCCCCGTCAAGGAGCGTGACCGGACGGTCCCGCATCTCCATGAACTTGACGTACAGGACCCTGGCCAGGGTGGATTTTCCCGCCCCGGAGAGTCCGGTGCAGAAAATGGTGAACCCCTGTCTGTGACGTGGCGGGTAGGTCTTTTTGAGCTCCTGGACCACTTCGGGAAAAGAGAACCACTCGGGGATGTCCAGGTCGAACTCCAGTCTGCGGCGCAGCTCCACCGAGGAGATCCGCTTGGTGCTCATGTCCTCGGAGAGGTCGGAAACAGGGAGGTACTGGGCCTTGTCCTCCACATAGACCATGGGGATCAGGGGCACGGACTTGATGCCGACTTCCTCCTCGTACTCCTGAACCAGCTCCTGGGCCTGTCCCGGGGGATAGAACAGGCGGCCGTCGCTTTCGTGCATGAAGGGATCGGCCTGGTCCGGGGCGATCATGAAGTGCGTGCAGCCGTAGTTCTTGCGGATCAGGGCCTGGAGCAGGGCTTCCTTGGGGCCGGCCTTTCTGGAGGCAAAGGGGAGCAGCCCGAGCATGATCATGTTCTTGGGAAACTTGCTGACAAAGGCCTGATAGCAGCGGATCATGGTGAAATGTTCCAGGTCCCTGGGAGAGGGGATGCCGGCAACGGGCTGGAGAAAGATGCTCGCCCCGGATTTCCTGGCCGCCTGCAGGATCATCTCCTTATGGGCGCAGTGCAGCGGCTTTTCAGTGTGAAAACCGATGATGTTTTTCCAGCCCTTTTGGGTGAACATCCGGTGGGTCTCGGACGGGGGCTGCCTCAGGTCGGCGAAATCAAAGTGCAGTGGCGGATGGAGGCCTTCGATGCGGCCTCCGACATACCAGGGGTGAATCGTGTCCAGGAGGGCTGCCACTGAGGGGTGGCTTGCGGCGTCATCGGTGCCGAAGACCCTGAGGGCCTCGAATCGCCTGTCCGGCTGCCAGACATCTTCAAGGTGCATCACGGCCAGGAGAAACCCTTCCCCATCCCGGAGGGCCAGGGGTTGCCCCGGTTCCAGGGTCCTGGCCATTTTTTCCGGTACGTCCAGACAGATGGGCAGGGGCCAGACAGTGCCGTCCGTCAGTCGGTTCGTGTCCAGGACGGCCTGGTGATCCTCCCGGGTCATGAACCCGCTCAAAGGGTAGAAGGCCCGGTTGCACAGCAGCTCCAGATCGCAGATCTGACGCTCGTTGAGGTTGATCGAGGGGTAGGTCAGGGCCTGGTCCTTGAGCTGCTCCACCCTCCGGAAGTGGACGAGCAGGCTTTCAGAATAGAGGTTCATCACTCATTTCCCGGTGTGTTTGCGAACTCGGATGCGTCGAAGGACCTTGGCGTAGTAGAGCTGTTCGTCCTCCAGGAAGACTGGCCTTTTGTGCTTTTCGTTGATCTTGGTCACCAGGAGGTTCAGCTTCTGGATCTGCTGGTAGCAGAGCTGCTCGTCCTCGCAGTGCTCCAGCATGTCCACGATAGTGGAGATCTCTTTTCGATCCTCGACCTCTGGAGAGACATGGCCCGAATTTTTCAGAATCCTGGTGGCCATGCGCATGTCCTGGGGGATGTGGGAGTCGTCGTCCAGCTTCAGAGGCTGTCCCCGGCCCGGAAGGTCGTCGAAGAGCCCTTCTTTCATGGCCTGGGCGATCTTCTGTTCAGCCAGGGTCTGAAGAATGGTCAGAGGCTCGGACATGGCTCGGCAACCTCCTTGACTGCGGAAACAACAGCGGTTCGATCAGCTCAGGGACTGCAGATACGATTCCAGCCTGTCCATGCCTTCGGCGATGTTGTCCAGGGAGTTGGCGTAGGAGAACCTGATGTAGCCCTCCCCGTTGGACCCGAAGTCGATGCCGGGGGTCACGCCCACATGGGCGTTCCTGAGGATGTCGAAGGCCAGGGTGTAGGAGTCGTTGCTGAACTGCCGGGCATTGGCCAGAATGTAGAAGGCCCCGGTGGGTTCATGGGCGATGCCGAAGCCCATGTCTCTCAACCGGCTGATCATGAACCGCCTTCGCTGATCATAGGTGCTGACCATGGACTGGACATCGTCCCTGGCTTCCTTCAGAGCGGCGATGCCGGCCCATTGCACGATGGAACCGGCGCAGATGTAGAGGTTCTGAGCCAGCTTCTGGATGTTGCGGATGTACTCCGGGGGGGAGATGAGATAGCCCAGCCGCCAGCCCGTCATGGCATAGAGCTTGGAAAAGCCGTTCAGGACAAAGGCCCTGTCCGTGACCTCCAGGATGGAGTGCTCTTTGTCCTCATAGACCAGGCCGTGGTAGATCTCGTCCGACACAATGTGCGGCCCCAGTGAAGCCAGGTCCTCCATCCGCTCCCTGGTGAGCAGAGTCCCTGTCGGATTGGCCGGGGAATTGATCATGATCCCCCTGGTCCGCGGGGTGCAGACTTCAGAAATGGCTTCCGGACGGTATTGAAATCCATCGCGCTCCGTGACCGCCACCTGCTGAGGCACGCCGCCGACGAACTGAATGAAATTGGCGTAGCAGGCATAGCCGGGATCGGATATGACAACGGAATCCCCCTGTTCGAGCAGGGCTGCAAAGCAGAGCAGCAGCCCCGGAGAGGTCCCGGAGGTGACGATGATCTGGTTGGGGTCGACCCGGACCCGGTACCGCTCCCAGTAGTCTTCGCAAATGGCTTCCCTGAGCTCGAGAAGCCCCAGGCTGTGGGTGTAATGGGTTTGTCCGGAGTCCATGGCCCTGCAGGCGGCATCCTTGATGCAGGCTGGCGTGTCAAAGTCCGGCTCGCCGATTTCCAGGTGGATGATGTCGTGCCCCTGGGCCTCCAGTCCCTTGGCCTCCTCGAGCACGTCCATGACCATGAATGGTTTGATGTCCTTGAGCCGCTCTGAATACGACATGTCCGCTCCTTGTCCTCGCTGCCCCTGACGGTGATGATCCAGTGAGGCTGTCAAAGGGGTTGGTTCAGCAGTTTCAAGCCACGTCCCACTTGGTCCCCTCAGGGGTGTCCTGGATTTCGACCCCCATGGCGCTCAGGCGGTCCCTGATGGCGTCGGCCTGGGTAAAATCCTTGTCCTGTCTGGCCTCCTGACGCTGCTGGAGCAGGTCATCCACTTCAACAGGATCGATCCTTTTGCGCTTGGACTTGATGTCCCGCAAGCTGGAAAGAAAGGTTTGACTGTCCTGACCAAAGAGGCCCAGGACCTGCCCCAGCTCCAGGACCGTCTCCCGGATTCTGACCAGGGCCTCACGGGACTGCTCGGCCTTGCTCAGGGCCTTGTCCTCCAGGATCCTGTTGGCCAGCCGGACCAGGTTGAAGACATACCCCAGGGCCCCGGCGGTGTTCAGGTCGTCGTCCAGGCTGGCCTTCCACTGCTTGATGTTCTGCTCGAGGTCTTCGGAGACGTCCTGAGGCAGGGCATCCTCTGACCATGCGGAGCGTTTCAGGGCGGTCTCGATGAGCAGGAGGGTCTGGTAGATCCGCTTCAGTCCCTTTTCGGCCTCGTCCATGCCCTCCCAGGTGAAATCGAGGGGGCTGCGATAGTGCTTGCTCAGCAGAAAGAAACGCAGGGTTTCGGGAAGGTAGTGCTCGTAAATGTCCCGAATGGTCACAAAGTTGCCCAGGGATTTGGACATCTTTTCGCTGGAGACCTTCACGAAGCCGTTGTGCAGCCAGTAGTTGACGAACTCGATGCCTTTGGCCGCAGTGGTCTGGGCCCGTTCGTTCTCGTGATGGGGAAAGGCCAGGTCCTGCCCGCCGCCATGGATGTCCAGGGGCAGCCCAAGAAAACGTTCGCTCATGGCTGAGCACTCGATGTGCCACCCCGGGCGTCCGTCGCCCCAGGGGCTGGGCCAGGAGGGTTCCTCCGGCTTGGCTCTCTTCCACAGGGCGAAATCGAGGGGGTCGTCCTTGTCCTCCCCCGGTTCGATGCGGGCCCCGGATTTGAGCTCTTCAATGTTCCGGCCGGAGAGCCTCCCGTAGTCTGGGAAGGAGCGGACCCGGAAGTACACGTCACCGGACGGGGTGACATAGGCGTGGCCGGTGTCCAGGAGCTCCTGGATCAGGCCCTGCATGTCCTGAATGTGCTCCGTGGCCCGGGGCTCGATGTCCGCCCTGAGGACCTCAAGGCGGTCCATGTCCTGGTAAAAGGCGTCGATGTACTGCTCTGCGACCTCTTCAGAAGGCTTGCCGAGTTCCCTGGCCCGGTTGATGATCTTGTCATCCACGTCAGTGAAATTCCTGGCAAAGACGACCTCGTATCCTGAGTGACGCAGATAGCGCACAAGAACGTCAAAAACCACGGCGGCCCGGGCATGGCCGATGTGACAGAGGTCGTAGGCGGTGATGCCGCAGACGTACATCTGGACCTTTCCAGGTTCCCGGGGGACAAAGTCTTCTTTCTTGTGGGTCAGGCTGTTGTAGAACTGCATCATGTTTCCCCTTTGGACTTCAGTGGTCGGCTTCCGGTGACAACAACCACTGTTTTAATGCCTTTTTTCTCTCCGGTAAAGCCGAGACCTTCTTCTGTGGTGGCCTTGATGCAGACCTGTTCGTCCTCGAGTCCGATCAGGGTGGCCAGGTTTTTCTTGATCTGAGCTTTCCAGGGAGAGAGCCGCGGCGTCTGACAGATGATGGTCATGTCCACATGGTCGATGGACAGCGAAGCTTTTTGGGCCATGTCCAGGATTTCGGCCAGGAGAATGGCGCTGTTGATGTCCGCATAGGCCGGATCATCATCCGGGAAGAAGTCTCCGATATCCCCCTGCCCCAGGCAGCCGAGGAGGGCATCGATCAGGGCATGGAGGGCCACATCTCCGTCAGAGTGGGCCTGGACATCGGGCCCGTTGGTGATCGGGATTCCTCCCAGCTTGAGCGGTCTGCCCTGGCCGTAGCGGTGCACGTCGTAGCCCCAGCCGGTGCAGGCTCTGGTTTTTGGAGGGCATGGGGGATGCAGACGGGCAAGATCCTGTTCGGTGGTGATCTTCACATTGTCCTCCTGACCCTGGACCACTGTCACCTCCATGCCGAGACGTTCGAGCATCGCGGCGTCGTCCGTCACCGACCAGCCTTTGTCTCTGCCTGACTGGTGGGCCTGTTCGAGGGCCTGGCGCCGGAAGCCCTGCGGGGTCTGGACAGCGACGAGCTTTGATCGGTCAAGGGTGGTCAGGCCGGCTTCGCTCCTGTGCTTGATCGTGTCAGTGACCGGGAGTCCAGGGATGACGCCAGCAGCGCCTGCAGCCAGCCCTGCAGCGATTCGTTGGACCAGGTCTGGGGTCACAAAGGGTCTGGCAGCGTCGTGGACCAGGACCTGATCACAGCCCCGGGGCAGGGCCTGGAGGCCGGACCAGACCGAATCCTGGCGCTGCTGACCACCTGGGGCCACCCTCCATGCAAACTGGGGCCCCTTTGTGTGCATGAGCTCACGGACCTCAGCCGTATTCCGGTCCAGAGTGTCCGGGGGAAAGACGAACACGATCCCCTGGACCAGGGGGACCCTGGCCAGGACATCGGCTGAATGCCAGAACAGGGGGGCGTCCTGCCAGATGAGGAACTGTTTTTTCTCTTGAAGCTGTGCGAGCCGCGTGCTGCGGCCTGCGGCCAGAAGCAGAATCCAGGTGTTCATGCTCGGGGTACGTGTGGTGTCGTGGGATTGCCGTTCGAAAAGAGGAGGATTGAGAGAAAAGAGGAGCCGGAAATAAGCCGGGTCCTGTGTGTCAGACCGCCATTCCTCTAGGGCAGGAATTGCTCCCTGCCTCAAGCGACCTACCCGAGAACTTCGGCCGGGCCGGCCTCAGGCGTTCTCCTATTTGGTCTTGCTCCGGACGGGGTTTGCCGAGCCTGCCGCGTCGCCGCGGCAGCTGGTGAGCTCTTACCTCACCGTTTCACCCTGACCCCTCACCCACTTTGCATGTTGACTCCTCTGGCCACGAGCGTCCGGCGTCGATCTGTGTCCGGCACGTCCAGCGAAGAAGGTTCAGAAGCAAAGTGGGTGAGCGGGCGGTCTGTTTTCTGTGGCACTTTCCAGGGATCACTCCCTCTGGGCGTTACCCAGCGTCCTGCCCTGCGGAGCCCGGACTTTCCTCCCCCCCCTCACTCACTTGAAAAAGGCAACCTGCGTTGCCGTCGATTTTTGACAGGCGCCAAGCGGGAGCATGACCTGCCCTGATCGGTTTTTCAAGTGAGTGAGGGGGCAGCGGCGGTCTTTCCGACTCCTCGTCAGAGATTTCAAACCCTCATGAGGGCCAACTCCATTCTAACCCGGTCGTGGGCCGTGTCAATGCATGGGCGAGAGCTAGCCGGCCTGCTCAGCAGAAGCGGAAACGTCCTCACTGAAGTGGTTGTTCCAGTAAATGAGACGCTGGCAATTGGGGCAGCTCAGGATCTGCTCGCCCTTCTGCAGCTCGATGAAGGATTGGGGTGGAATGCTGATGTAGCAGCCAGTGCAGACCCCTTCCTGGACTGGAACGATGACCGGATTGTTCAAGCGGGAACGAATGAATTCATACCGGCTGAGGATGGGCTTGGGGATATCCTGACAGGCACTCTCCCTGTCCTGCTGCAGCTTTTCCAGCTTTGACCGGGCATCGGAGAGCTTGATCTCCAGGTTCTCCTGCATCTCCCGGAGTTCATCCTCAAGTCGCTGAACCTCAGAATCGACGGTTTCCAGCAGGTTCTGCTGACCGGACAGGTCCTCTTCCAGAGCAACTTTCTCTTCTTCCCGCATGCGGTTGGTCTTTTCCAGGTTGTCCATCTCACGCATCATGGCATGATATTCCCGGCTGTTCTCAACCATCATCAGCTTGTTCTTGCTCTTTTTGATTTTGGTGTCGTCCTCTTCGATCTCCCGAATCAGCTTTTTGTCCTGCTCGGTGAGCAGGTCGATCTTGTCTTTGAGCTCGGTTTGCTGGTTCTTCTGAATCTGCAGCCGTTCTTCAACTGCAGAGACCTTTTTGGGGGCTTCGTCCAGAACCTTCTGGAGGTTCAGGATCTCGTCATCGACTCTTTGCAGGACGATCAGCTCTTGGATTTGCTTGACGTAAAGGCTCAAAACAGTTCCTCCTTGAACATGGGGGTTGATCACTCACCATCCGAGACCTGGACCCTGCATACTCCGAACGGGGTTGCGGGGTCGCGAGGTTCCAGGCGATGAGGTCTCAAAGGTCCACCCGATCAGGTTTTTTCAAGATGTTGGGGGTTGTGCCCGGCTATATGCCGGACCTGGATGCCTTGCCTGTTCAATTCCGGTGTGAGCTCGTCAGCCCAGGAGGCCATCATGGCCTCCTCCAGGGCAAAGTGTCCCACATCCAGGGTGAAGCCCAGGGATTCGATGTCCTGGGCCTGATGGTACTTCGCGTCTCCCGAAAGAAAGAGCTGGGCGCCCCGGGCAAAGGCCGAGGGTGCGAGGTCCATCCCGGATCCAGGGCAATAGCCGATGCAGGAGACGTGGTCTGGAGGCTTTCCAATGCTCACCCAGCCTGAGGAGGGCAGCAGGGAGGCCAGAGTCTGCCGAAGCTCTGCCCATGGCTTTGGCTCAGAAAGGGTCCCCAGGACGCCAAATCCGCAGGGGCCGTCATCCCACGTGCACTCGTGGATGGGGATGGCCTGTCCGGGAAAGGTTGTCTTCAGCAGGGATTTGGCCCATGGAAGACGGTCCTGGGCGCAGAGGAGCCCCTCCCTGTCCTGAATGTCGCGGACGAGCCTGAGCCCTCTGTCCTGGCAGTGGGGTTCCAGGTTGTCCAGGCTGCCTTTGAGCAGGGACAGATCGGCCCAATACCAGGCAGGGGCGGTGTTCAGGATCGGTTTGATTCCTTCCAGCCCAAGACTGCGGGCCAGCCAGGAGACCGGCCCGCTGGTCTGGACGTCAAGGCTGGTGTGGGCTGCATAGAGCCAGACGTCGCCGGCAAGGAGGGTTTTCAGCACCTGGCGGTACGAATCGGTCTTGTTCGGGAGTTTCGGGGTCAGGGTCAGGGGGTGGTGGGTGAGGATGAAGTCCGCCTCCCAGTCCAGGGCAGAGCAGATGGTCGTTTCGAGTGGGTCCAGGGCAACGGCCAGGCGGCGGATCGGTGTGTGGGTCCCAGCGACCTGGATTCCGCTGAGGTCCCACTCAGCAGCCAGGCTGAGGTCTGCCGTCTGTTCAAGAAAGGCGATCAAAGACTCCGGGTGCACGTTCCCCCCTGGCAAAGACTGAATTCGGGCAGGGACCACTCCAGGCCGTGAAATGATGGAGCATCTGCAGGAGCCACTGCCAGGCCAAGAAAAAAAAGTGCTTCCCCGGCTGATCCAGGGAAGCACTCGATCTATCTTGTCTGCAATGCGCTGCTGTTCTCATGGCCCCTGATGTCGACGATAAAATGGTGGGCCTACCAGGATTTGAACCTGGGACCTTCCGGTTATGAGCCGGTGGCTCTGCCAACTGAGCTATAGGCCCGTTGTTGAAAAGAGATCATTTACCCAATCCTTTGAGTTTTGTCAAGGCCTGAATCGTTTTCCATTCCGCTCGGTTTGACACAGGGTTTTGGGGTCGATTATACCTGAGAGGCTTTTGAAGCCTTGCAATTCCAGCTCTTTGACATCTTGAGAGGACAAAGCCTGGCAGTTTGGGATTCAGCCCGGCCAGAGGCATGAGCTTGGCACACACTGAAGACAGTGGGTACGGCTGGAAGAGAATACAAGATTGATCTCTCGCCCGTTCGTCGCTGCCGCTCCTCTCTAGAGTCGCAGAGGCGC
>CAZNIP010000019.1:0-7210 GCA_964573115.1 uncultured Desulfohalobiaceae bacterium
GCCCTGGTGCACAGCCATGGCCCCGTCGGGGATGAGCCCGTAGGGCTCGCTGGCGGCCCGGCCCATGGTGGCCAGATCCGCCCCGATCCACAGGGCATCGATCTCCTCCGGCCAGTGGTGCATGTCCTGCACGCTCACACTTCAGCGCGGCCTCTGGCCTGGCTGCAGGTCGAGGGTTGAAGGTGGACGGTTGAGAGAAGAGAAGGTCACTGGCTTGTCCTTCATTTGGAAGACGCTCCTGTTGGCCATGGTTACCCGAAGTTTCATCAGTCGCGGATGTCACCAGGACATCGTTGTCCAAACCGGAATGTGCTCTGCCCCGATTTTGAAAGACGAACTTGTCCCATGAAGGATGCGATGGTGTCTTCTTGTGAAAGCCTGTTCTGTTCCAAAAAGACAGAGAGATTTCATGCGGTCCTCCGCATGAAATCTATTCCAGCTCCCCGACCACATCCTCCACGCTGCGGACCAGCTCGCCGCTGCGGATGAGCTCGACCATCCTTTCGATGTCAGTGGCCAGGACCCGGTCCCTGTCCAGAAACGGGACCACCTCCCTGATCGCGGCATAGACCCTCTGCGTCCCCTGCCCGGCCCGCCCCCGGGTCAGGAGGTCCAGGGCCTGGACACCGCACAGGAGCTCCACAGCGATGACCACCTCCACATGGCTGATGATCGTCCTGGCCTTGCGGGCGGCAAAGGTGCCCATGGAGACATGGTCTTCCTTGTTGGCCGAGGTGGGGATGGAGTCCACACTGGCCGGATGGGCCAGGGTCTTGTTTTCCGAAACCAGGGCCGCTGCCGTGTACTGGGCGATCATGAACCCTGAGTTCAACCCGGTGTCCTCGACCAGAAAAGCCGGCAGTCCGCTCAACTGAGGGTTGACCAGCCGCTCGATCCGCCTTTCCGAAATGCTGCCCAGCTCGGCCATGGCCATACTCAGGTTGTCGGCGGCCAGGGCCAGGGGCTGGCCGTGAAAGTTGCCGCCCAGCAGGATCTCCCCGCTGTCCGGCATGATCAAGGGATTGGTCGTGGTGGAGTTGATCTCGATGTCCACGGTCCGGTGCACGTGGGCCAGACTGTCCTTGCTCGCCCCGTGGACCTGGGGGGAGCAGCGCAGGGTGTAGGCGTCCTGGATGGCTGCGCAGTCCTTGTGCGAGGACACGATCTCGCTGCCGGCGGTCAACCTCTCCATGTTGGCCGCAGCCGCGATTTGACCAGGGTGCGGCCTGAGGCGGTGGATTCTGGAGTCGAACTCGGCGTTGGAGCCCAGCAGCACCTCGAGGCTCATGGCACAGGCGATATCCGTGGCTTTGCACAAATCAAGGGCGTCATGAACGGCCAAAGCCAGCAGCCCGCTCATGACCTGGGTCCCGTTGATCAGCCCCAGCCCTTCTCCAGCTTCCAGCCGGAGCGGAGTCAACCCGGCGTTTTCCAGTCCCTGGATCCCGGGGATCCTCTGACCATGGTCAAAGACTTCGCCCTTCCCGATGAGCACCAGGGCCAGATGGGCCATGGGGCAGAGGTCACCGCTGGCTCCCACAGACCCCTTTTCCGGGACCACAGGGTAGATCCCCCGGTTCAGGAGCTCCGCCAGCATGACAATGGTCTCCGGCCTGACTCCGGAAAAGCCCTGGGCCAGGTCCTGGACCCGCAGAGCCATGACCGCCCGGACCACCTCTTCGGGAAAAGGATCCCCCACCCCGCAGGCATGGCTCTTGAGCAGATTGACCTGCAGCTCGGCAGCCTTTGCCTTGGGGATGAACTCGGAACACAGGGCCCCGAAACCCGTGGTCACCCCGTAGACCGGCTGCCCCTTGTCCAGCCACTCCTGGATCAGCTTCCGGGTTCGAACGCACCTCTCCAGGCTGTCCCGGGCCAGGTCCATCCTGGCCCTGAACCTGGCCACCCGGACCAGGTCGGCCACGGTGATCCTGTCCGCCCCGAACTCGATTGCCCCCTGATCTGCTTCAATCAAAGGCGCTCTCCACCTTGGCTTCCAGGTCCCGGGCCGCTGCTTCTACCTCCTGGAGCAGGTGCTGGACCTCTTTTTTCAGGTCTTGAACCAGGCCCTCATCCTTCAAGCCGGGCAGGTTGATCCGGACATTGAAGGCCGCCCCTTTGGCCGCGGCCAGCATGAGCTGACTGCCAACACCGACATCAGTGATGCAGTTCGGGTTGCCCTTGTCTGCCGCGGTTTGCAGCAGGTCGGCCACAGAAAGAGCAGCTCTGAGGGTCTGCAGCGGCACCTGGGCCGCCTCCAGTGTGGCCTCCTGAATGGCCTGCCTGCGCTGGTCCTTCTGGACCTGGTCCTCCCTGGGCATCTTGAAGGCGGCCATGACCCTGGTGTAGGCCTCGGCATCCCGGTCGATGAGCTCTTGAAGCTCCAGCATCTGCTGTTCAGCCTGGTCCCTGACCTCGCCCATCTCGGGCCAGACCTCCTCGTACCTGGACCGGCCCAGGGTCAGTCCGGCCACCATGGAGCTCAGGGCTGAGGCCAGGGCTCCTGAGAGGGCGGCCACGCTTCCTCCTCCAGGGGTTGGCGATCCCTCAGCCAGCTCGCGCACAAAATCTTTGATGGTCATCTCTGCATAGCGCATAGGCCTTCTCTCTCCAGCATGGGTTCATTGCCCGTATGAAACTTCATCATCCCTGCTCTTTGCCCCTGAGCATGGCCAGCTCAACCACCTGGTCGTGGCTGAAGGAGTTGAGCTGCAGGTAGTAGGCCACGCTGTCCAGCAGGGCTGCGGCCGGGACCATGCCGTAGACCTCGGTCTCCACAACGGGAACGCCCCAGCGTCTGGCCTCCATCCTGATCAGCTCCACCACCCGGTAGAGGGCATTCTTTTCGTAGTCCACGACATTCATGGACACCTGGGTCACCCCCTGCTCCTCCAGGGCCAGGCCGATGCCCTTGACATGGCACAGCCCGCCGCTGGAGGCCTTGACCGCTTTGGCAATGGTCTTGGCCACATCCACGTCCCTGGTCCCCAGATTGACGTTCAGGGCGATGAGGAACTTCCTGGCCCCGATGACCGTGACCCCGGCCGTGGGGTGAACCCTGGCCGGACCGACATCGGGATGCCTCCCTTCCTGGCCGATCTCCTCCCTCAGGGCCTCGAACTGCCCTTTCCGGACCACCTCCAGCCGTTTCCGTTCCGGTTTGAGCGCGGCCTCCTCGTAAAAGTAGACCGGCACCCCGATCTGGTCAAAGTACCGCTGACCGAAAGACCTGGCCAGGTCCACGCACTCATCCATGGACACGTTGCGCAAAGGCACGAAGGGGATGACATCCACGGCCCCCACTCTGGGGTGACCGCCCGTGTGGGCGGTCATGTCGATCCCCTCCACAGCCACCCGGGCCGCCGCCAGCAGGGCGTCCTGGACAGGTCCGGGCTGGCCGGCCAGGCTGACCACGAGCCGGTTGTGGTCTTTGTCTGCCCTGGAGTCCAGGACCCAGCAGCCTGGACTGTCCCTGAAGGGCTGAACGATCGCCCTGATCAGGCCTTCATCCCGGCCTTCGCTGAAATTGGGCACGCATTCGATGAGTTGACCGCTCATAGGCTCTCCCGTCTCAGGTTGTGATCATCGGCAGCTTGATCCCGTGGTCCCGGGCCATGCGGATCGCCTGGTCGTATCCGGCGTCGGCATGCCGGATCAGCCCGGTGGCGGGGTCGTTGCGAAGCACGGTCGCGGCCCTGGCCCCGCTCTCCGGGCTGCCGTCCACCACCGTGACCTGCCCGGCGTGCAGGGCATAGCCGATGCCCACCCCGCCGCCGTCGTGAAAGGAAACCCAGCTCGCACCAGAGGCCACATTGGTCATGCAGTTCAAGAGAGGCCAGTCGGCCACGGCGTCCGAGCCGTCCATCATGCTCTCGGTCTCCCTGAAGGGCGAGGCCACCGAACCGCAGTCCAGATGGTCCCGGCCGATGACCAGAGGGGCCTTGACCCTCCCCCGGGCCACCAGGTCGTTGAAGAGCCTTCCGGCCGTCTCCCGCTCTCCATAGCCCAGCCAGCAGATCCTGGCCGGCAGCCCCATGTGAGAGACCTGCTCCCCGGCCATCTCCAGCCAGCGGATCATGCGCCCCTTGTCTGGAAAGGCCTCCATCAGGGCCTGGTCCGTGACGGCGATGTCCTCTGGATCCCCGGACAGGGCGGCCCAGCGGAAAGGCCCCTCCCCCCGGCAGAAGAGGTCCCGGATGTAGGCCGGCACGAACCCCGGGTAGTCCATGGCCCTGTCCACCCCTTTCTTCATGGCTTGGGCCCTGAGGTTGTTCCCGTAGTCAAAGGCCACCGCCCCCCGGGCCTGCATGTCCAGGATGGCCTGGCAGTGGACCGCCATGGAGTTCAGGGCCCGGTCCCTGTACTGCCCGGGGTCGGCTCTGCGCAGGGCCCTGGCCTGATCAAGGCTCAGACCTGTCGGCACGTAGCCGTTGAGTTCGTCATGGGCGCTGGTCTGATCCGTGACCACATCCGGGACAAAGCCCAGCTCCAGGAGTCGGGGCAGGACCTCGGCCGTGTTGCCCACAAGGCCGATGGACAGCTTCCTTCGGTCTTCGGCCGCGGCCCTGGCCTGCTGCAGGGCCTGGCCGACATCCAGGGTCATCGCATCGAGATAGCCGGTGTCCAGCCGGCGCTGAATCCGGTGCGGGTCCACCTCCACGCAGATGGCGACCCCGTTGTTCATGCCCACGGCCAGGGGCTGGGCGCCGCCCATCCCCCCCAGGCCGCCGGTGAGCACGACCCGCCCTGACAGGTCGCCGGCAAAGTGCTTCTCCCCCAGGGCGGCAAAGGTCTCAAAGGTCCCCTGGAGGATGCCCTGGGTCCCGATGTAGATCCATGAACCGGCGGTCATCTGCCCGTACATGACGAGCCCCTTCTGATCCAGCTCGTGAAACGTCTCCCAGGTGGCCCATCTGGGTACGATGTTGGCGTTGGCGATGAGCACCCTGGGGGCATGGGTTGACGTCCTGACAACGCCCACAGGCTTTCCGGACTGGACCAGGAGGGTCTCGTCGCTCTCCAGATCGAGCAGGGCCAGGACCAGCCCGTCAAAACAGTCCCAGTTCCTGGCCGCCTTTCCTGAGCCCCCATACACGATGAGCTCGTCGGGTTGTTCAGCGTTGTCCGGGTCCAGGTTGTTGCAGAGCATGCGCAGGGCCGCCTCCTGGTGCCAGCCCCTGCAGTGCAGGTTCGGTCCTCTCGGAGCCCTGACGGTCCGCGGGCGGCCGCTGCCGATCTGCAGCTGCTGCAGAAGCGCATCTCTTTCATGTGTGGTCATGAGCGAGCCTCCTGGAGGGATGGTGTCCTGGCGTGGTGCATCCGGCAGAGGGAAGGCCATCAAGGTCGTTGCAATACTTTAAGATACATCAGGGTATAGATTTGACCTTGAACCTTGTCAACACAAACCCAGGACGACCTCCATTTCGTGCACTTTGGTCTTGACCTGATGCTCTTTCAGCGATAACGTCACAGTATCCTGAGTTTTTTCACACCCCTCACGTCCCGGCTTTCTCTGCGCAGCCTGTCCTGAGTGACCGTAGAAGACCTTGTGGCCTTATCCTGTGTTTGGAGCGTGACCTTCATTCATCACCAACCCAAGGAGGCAGATCATGAGAAGAGTTGTGGTTCTGACATGCATTCTTGCTCTGGCTATGTTCGGGCTTGTTCAGGCTGCGGAAGAGCAGCTGGCCGACAAGCAGGTCCTGAACATCGCCTTTGATGCCGGTGACGCCAAAACCCTTGACCCCCACCGGGCCGCGTCCACCGTGGACCGGTCCACTGTGGACCCCATCTTCAACGGCCTGGTCCGCTACCCTCCGGGGCAGCAGGTGGAGTTCGAACCGGACATCGCCAAGTCCTGGGAGGTCTCGGATGACGGCAAGACCTGGACCTTTCACCTCAGAGAGGGCGTCACTTTCCATCCCTTTCCCGGACACCCGGATGGGTATGAGCTCACTGCCGAGGACGTGGTCTACTCCCTGGAGCGGGCCAGCGATTCCACCTACTCGTCCTATGCCGGTGAGTACCAGGGCATGACCTTCAAGGCAGCGGACGACTTCACGGTCCAGGTGGTCGTGGAGCAGCCGGTTTCAGAAATTTTGTTTCTGGCCAAGTTCGCCAACTATGCCGGCGGGTTCATCGTCTGCAAAAAGGCCATAGAAGAAAAGGGCAACGACTGGTTCGGGATCAACCCGGTGGGAACCGGGCCTTTCATGTTCGAAGAGTACACCCCCAGGGAAAAGGTCGTTCTGGCCGGACATGAGAAGTACTTCCGGGGCACGCCGCACTTGAAGCAGGTCAACATCAACTACATGCCCAATGTCAGCTCCCGTGAGTTCGGGCTGCGCACGGGGGAAATGGACATCATCGAGGGCATGAACGAGGCCAAGTGGGTGGAGAAGGTCTCCACCTTCGACGATGTCAAGGTTTCCACCTTCGGCCCCTGTGAAACCCAGATGCTCCACTACAACATGAGCCGCGAACCCTTTGACGACCTCAGAGTCCGCAAGGCCTTCTCCTATGCCATTTCCCGCCAGGGCGTGGCCTCTTTCATGGGAAAAAGCCTGGCCGTTCCCATCTATTCCCCGGCCCTGGCCCCGCCTGCCCCTGGCGCTTTGACCAAGGACAGGGCCATGGAGTCCGGCGTGGTCTACGAGGACAACCTGGACAAGGCCAGGGAGCTCCTGGCTGAGGCCGGCTACGAGGACGGCCTCTCGGTGAAGATGAACATCAGCGAGCTGGCCACGAGCTACAAGAAGCCCATGGTGGCCCTGCAGGCCCAGCTCAAAAAAGCGGGCATCGACCTCAAGCTTCAGGTGGTGGACCATTCCTCCTACCACAGCCTGATCAGGGACGATGCCAACCCCATGGTCTACTACGCCTGCTGGCGGCCCAACGTGGACGTCCACCTGACCCGCTTCTACCACTCCGACTCCATCGTGGTCACCGGGGACAGCCCGGACACCAACTTCTCCCATTACGGAGGGGTTGACGCGGCCGGGGACGGCAAGGTGGAGAGCATCGACAGCCTGATCGAAGAGGCCAGGTACGAGCTGGACAAGGACAAACAGATCGAGCTCTGGGAAAAGGCCCAGGTCCAGCTCCTGAAAGACTGCGCCGTGACCCCCATGATCAGGCTCCAGTACGCCTTCCCCATGAAGACTTACGTGGATCTGGGGCATCCCCTGGAGTTCAGCTGGCAGACCTACTC
>CAZNIP010000019.1:7310-39086 GCA_964573115.1 uncultured Desulfohalobiaceae bacterium
CCTAGAACGAGGCGAGCATGTTTCAATATGCTGTCAGGAGGCTCCTGCAGGCCATTCCCATCCTTTTCGTGGTCCTGACCCTGGTCTTCATCCTGGCCCGTGTCCTTCCTGGAGATCCTGCCACCGCGGCTCTCGGGGACTATGCCAGCAAGGAGGCGGTGGACGCCCTGCGGGACAAGATGGGCCTCAATGACCCAATCTGGGTGCAATACTTTCATTTTCTCGGCAACCTGCTCCAGGGCGACCTGGGCGTCTCGGCCATCAGCGGCTATTCTGTGGCCAAGCAGGTCGGCAATGTGCTGCCCTACACCCTGGAGTTGACCATCTCCGGAATCCTGCTGGGATACATCTTCGGTGTTCCACTTGGCATCTCAGCTGCCGTGGGGCGCAACACCTTCATCGACTACTTCAACCGGGCCTTCTCCCTGATCGGTCTCTCCATCCCGGCCTTTTATCTGGGCATCCTGCTCATCCTGGTCTTTTCCATCGTCTTTCCCATCTTTCCGGTGGTCGGGGGCGGGGACCTGACCGACCTCTCGGACAACCTGCGCCACCTGGCCCTCCCGGCTCTGACCCTGGGATTGATCATGACCGCGTACATCACCAGAATGACCCGGTCCTCGATTCTGGACATCATCAGGGACGACTATGTGCGGACAGCGAGGTCGAAAGGGGTTTCGGAACGGCTGATCCTCTACAAGCACGTGCTCAGGAACGCCCTGATCCCCATTGTCGCCCTGGGCGGCCTGTACGCCGTGGTGCTCATCGGCTCCTCGGTCATGGTGGAGATCGTCTTCTCCAGGCCCGGCCTGGGCAAGCTCATGGTCGGGGCCATCAAGCAGAGGGACTACACCACCCTGCAGTCGGTGATGGTCATTTACGCCGTCATGGTCATGCTCATCAATCTGGGGACAGACCTGATCTACGGCGTGATCGATCCCAGGATCAAGTACGAATGAGTTCCATGTCATCGGCAAGTCCGCATGAAATGTGAGGAGGTTGGATGGCCGTCAAGATATCCCAGCGCAGGCGAATGTGGCTGGCCTTCGTCAGAAACCGCACTGCCCTCATCGGAGCGATCATCGCCCTGCTCATTGTCCTGATGGCAATCTTTGCCCCTCTTCTGTCCCCGTACGAGCCCCTGGATCAGGCACCCCTGGACCGGCTGGAGGGCAGCAGCAGTGCGCACTGGCTGGGAACCGACGATTACGGACGGGATGTCCTGTCCAGGATCATCTACGGCAGCCGGATCTCGCTGATCATCGGCACGGCTTCGGTCCTGCTCGGTCTGGTCCTGGGGACCTTCTTCGGCATGCTGGCCGGATACATGCGGGGCAGGATCGAGACCCTGGTCATGCGGGGCATCGATGTCATGATGTGCTTTCCGGACCTGATCCTGGCCATTGCCGTCACCGCAGCCCTGGGGTCGAACCTGTTCAACCTCATCCTGACCATCGGCATCGTCATGACGCCACGATTCGCCAGGATCGCCCACGGGGCCATCCTGTCCATCAAGGAGAGTGAATACGTGATCGCGGCTCAGGCCATCGGGGCCACCACCCCCAGGATCATGGCCAGGCACATCCTGCCGAACATCTTTGGCGAGCTCCTGGTGGCCGCAACCTTGTGGATTGGAGTGGCCATCCGTCTGGAAGCCAACCTGGCCTTCATCGGCCTCGGGGTTCAGCCGCCGGCCCCCACCTGGGGGAACATGATCCGCCAGGGGGTCGACGTTTTGATCAACGCCCCCGGCATTTCCATCTATTCCGGGCTGGCCATCCTGATCACCATCCTGTCCTTCAACATGCTCGGAGATGGGCTCAGGGACATCACCGACCCCAAGCTCCGGGGGGAGTAAGATCGGGCTTTGATCTCAAGCCCCCAAACCCCTGAGGTTGCAAGCCGGCCTCAGGCAGCTCCATCAATGAACGAACACACTGCGAGCGGACCTTGAGCGAAACACTCCTGGACATCACCAACCTGAAGACCTACTTCTTCACTGACGAAGGGGTCTCCAAAGCCGTGGACGGCATGGATCTGACCATCAACAGGGGGGAGACCCTGGGGGTCATCGGGGAGTCCGGCTGCGGCAAGAGCGTCACCGCCCTGTCCATTCTGCAGCTCATCCCCATGCCTCCGGGAAGGGTCATGGAAGGCCAGATCCTGTTCGAGGGTCAGGACCTGCTCACCAAGAGCCAGGAGGCCATGAAAAAAATCCGGGGCAAGGACATCTCCATGATCTTCCAGGAGCCCATGACCTCGCTCAACCCCGTGTTCACCATCGGCAATCAGATCGTTGAGACCATCAGGCTGCATCAGAAGACGGACAAGGCCTCTGCCTGGGAGCAGGCCAGGGAGATGCTCGAGCTGGTGGGCATTCCCTCCCCGGAGAGAAGGCTCAAAGAGTACCCGCACGAGATGTCCGGCGGAATGCGGCAGCGGGCCATGATCGCCATGGCCCTGTCCTGCAGGCCCAAGCTGCTCATCGCCGACGAGCCGACAACCGCCCTGGACGTGACCATCCAGGCCCAGATCCTGGATTTGATGAGACGGGTCAAGGATGAGCTGGGCATGGCCATGATGATGATCACTCACGACCTCGGGGTGGTGGCTGAAACAGCCGATGACATTGTGGTCGCCTACGCCGGCAAGGCCGTGGAGTATGCCGATGTGGTCACGATCTTCAAAAACCCTCTCCACCCCTATACCAGGGCCCTGTACAACTCCATCCCCTCCCTCACGGACACCCACAGGCACCGCCTGGAGGTCATCCAGGGGATGGTCCCCAATCCCTTGGAATTCCCCCCTGGCTGCCGCTTCCATCCGCGTTGCCAATACGCCCTGGACATCTGCCGGGAACAGGAGCCCGGACTGGTGGACATGGGGGACGGCCACCTGGTCCGCTGTCTGATGTACGACCAGGGCACCAGACATCTCTTTGATCAGGCTCGTATGAACCTTCAAACGTAGAATCCAGTTGTGCTGGAGCAAAGCTGGATAAGGAGAAGGACGCCTTGCTCGAAGTCGAAAATCTGACCAAGTACTTCCCGATCAAGAAGGGGATCCTGTCCAGGACAGTTGGTTACGTCAAGGCCCTGGACGGCATCGATTTCAGGCTCGAGCAGGGACAAATCCTGGGGCTGGTGGGGGAATCCGGCTGCGGCAAGACGACTGCAGGACGGGTCATTCTGGGGCTGATGCCCCCGACTGACGGCAAGGTCGTGTTTGAAGGCACCAACCTGGCCGGGCTGAGCCTGAAAGAGATGCGCCGCATGCGGCGGCACATGCAGATCATCTTCCAGGACCCCTATGCCTCCCTCAATCCCCGCATGACCGTGGGCAACATCATTGGTGAGCCCCTGACCGTGCACAGGGTCTCTTCCGGTCGCGAGAGGGAGAACCGGATCGAGGAGCTCCTGGAAACCGTCGGCCTGGCAGGGCACCACAAGAACCGCTACCCCCATGAGTTCAGCGGGGGGCAGCGTCAGCGGATCGGGATCGCCCGGGCCCTGGCCCTGAATCCCAGGCTGATCATCTGCGACGAGGCGGTCTCGGCCCTGGATGTGTCCATCCAGGCCCAGGTCATCAATCTCCTGGAAGACCTGCAGAGCCAGCTCGGCCTGACCTATCTGTTCATTGCCCACGACCTCTCGGTCATCAAGCACATCAGCAGCCACGTGGCCGTGATGTACCTCGGCCGGATTGTTGAAAAGACGACCACGGAAGAGCTCTTTGCCAACCCTCTCCACCCGTACACCAAGGCCCTGCTGTCCTCGGTTCCGGTCCCGGACCCTCTGGCCAAGAAGGAGCGGATCCCTCTGTCCGGTGATGTTCCCACTCCAATCGATCCCCCGCCAGGATGCACCTTCCGGCCCAGATGCCCCAAAGCCCTGCCGGAATGTAAAGAAATCAGGCCCAGGCTGGAGGAACTCGAACCCGGGCACGAGGTGTCCTGCCTGCTGTTCAGACAATGATCCAATCTCGATGTCCCGAGAGCTGTTTTCAGTATCACACCCTGCCCACCAGGGCCCCTGATTGACATCCATCCCCTCTGGTTTATAGTGAAATCCCAACACAGTGGACGTGATTCAATGAGCTGGGCGGTACGCATCCTGCCCTTGAAGCCACGGGAAAGGCTCGACGCCACTGCTTGAGCAGGCCGATCCCCAGAAGCTTCCCATTCTTGCGGAGCATGAGGGTGTCTGCCCCCAAGCCCCGCCCTTCAACCCTCAACCTGTCATCGCACCAGAGGCCCGCGGTGACCGGGACAGAACATGACCGCCTTCTTTCGAATCAAAGGCCTGACCACCCTCTGTGTGGCCTTTCTTCTGGTCACGCTGCTCAGCCTCCAGGCTGGACTGGCCGAGCAGTCCTTTCCCCGGAAGCAGGGTCCGGTCAATGATTTTGCCGAGGTCCTTTCTCCGGAGACCGAGCAGACCATCAGCAGCCTGGCCCGGGAGCTCTGGAACAAGACCTCCACCGCCCTTGTGGTCGTGACCATGCCCGACATCGGCGGGGCGGAGTACAACGATTACGTCAACCGTCTCTATGAGCACTGGGGGATCGGGGCCAGGGGAGATGACCGGGGCGTCCTGCTCTTCATCACCCTCAAGGAGCGCAAGATGCGCATCGAGGTCGGCTACGGGACCGAAGGGACCATCCCTGACGGCTTGGCCGGAGAGATCAGGGACAAGTACATGCTCCCATTTCTCCAGGAGGACGAGTTCGACCAGGGCATGCTCAACGGAGCCCTGGCCGTGGCCTCGGTCATTGCCGAGGCCCAGGGTGTTGAGCTCTCCGGCCAGCCCGCCCGGGAACAGAAAAAATCTCGTGAATCAAGGGGACTTTCAGGAATCATCCCCCTGCTGATCCTCTTGTGGATTTTTGGCTCCATAACCAGACGACGCCGGCGGCTCTCCGGCAGAGGGGGGGCTTCCTGGATGCTCCTGCCCCTGTTCCTTGGCGGGGGCGGAATGCACTCTGGCAGATCCAGCAGGGGCTTCGGCGGTTTCTCCGGGGGATTCGGCGGGTTTGGCGGCGGCATGAGCGGCGGTGGCGGGGCAGGCGGCGGTTTCTGAGCCAGGCCCGGCCGTTCTTCAAAGACGAACAGATGCAACGGAGAGACCATGGGCAAGGCACCGGAAAAACCGAATGAGCTCTTCCAGCCGGTCACGGCTGACTACGCCAGAATCTTTGCCGACGACCTGGTGAGCATCGTGCTCTACGGCAGCGCTGCGTCCAGCGACTACCAGCCAGGCCGGTCAGACATCAATCTCATGATCGTCCTCACCGAACAGGGGATCGACCATCTGGAGCAGGCCCTGCCCCTGGTGGAAAAATGGCGGAAAAAGCAGGTCGCTGTCCCTCTCTTCCTGACCCCGCATTATGTGAGATCCTCGGTGGACGTCTTTCCCCTGGAGTATCTCGACCTCCAGCACAGGCACGTCCTGGTCCACGGCCGGGACATCCTCTCGGATCTGTCTTTCGACCCCGAACACATCCGCCTGCAATGCGAGCGCGAGATCAAGGGCAAGCTCCTCCTGCTCCGGGAAGCCTTTCTCCGGGCCGGGGGCAAAAAGAGAGAGCTCGTCGAGGTCATCTCCAGCTCTCTGCAGTCCTTCATGGCCATTTTCAAGGGACTGCTCTTCCTGAAAAACCAGGATCTTCCGGACTCCAACCGGGAGATCATCTCTGCTGCCTGCACCTCATGCCACCTGAAGGGTGACCTCTTTCTGCACCTGCTCGATGTCAGGCAGGGACGGTCCAGACCGGATGAAGCCCAGACCAGAAAGCTCTTCCTGGACTACCTCAAAGAGGTCAAGTCACTCTCCACCCATGTCGATCAAGAGGAGACCGCGGCATGAAGAAAGGACTCTTGGTTGCCGTTCTCATCCTGCTGCTCATCGTTCTGCTGCCCTTTTTCTGGCTCAAGGGCACCTACAACAGCCTGGTGGCCATGGACGAGTCGGTTCAGGCGGCCTGGGCCCAGGTCGAAAACCAGCTCCAGCGGAGAATGGACCTCATCCCCAACTACGTCCGGACCGTCAAGGGCTTCGCCGCCCAGGAAAAGGAAGTTCTGACCCGGGTCACCGAGGCCAGGGCCAGAGTGGGCAGCGCCAACACAGTCCCTGACAAGATCCAGGCCAACAACCAGCTCTCATCGGCCCTGTCCAGGCTGTTGATGGTCGTGGAGCGCTATCCGGACCTCAAGTCCAACCAGAACTTCCTCCGTCTCCAGGACGAGCTGGCCGGAACGGAAAACAGGATCGCTGTTGAGCGAAGGCGTTACAACGAAGCTGTCCGGGCTTTCAACACCTCCATCCGAACCTTCCCCACCAACATGGTCGCGTCTCTGTTCGGATTTGAAAAGGAAGAGTTCTTCGACGTCCCTGAGGAGGCCCAGACCGTACCTGAGGTCAGTTTCGAATGACCCCTCCGGAGGCGAGGATGAAACCGAACCCGGCATCACTGGCCAGCTGTTGGCTGGCTCCGCTCCTGGCCCTGACCTTGGCCGCTGCGGTTCTCTGCGGGTGCGCGGGACTGGGCGCCAAGCTGGAGCCTCCCAGAATCAGCCTGGCCCACATTGCCCTCCAGGAGGTCAAGACATTCGAGACCGTGTTCAGGCTGCAGGTCCGGGTCTTCAACACCAACGACATCCCTCTGGTCCTCAAGGCCCTGGACTGCGACCTGGACGTGGACGGCCAGCGGCTGGCCACCGGCGTGACCGAGGCCCAAACCACGATCCCGGCCCTGGGATCGGGCCTGGTGGATGTCACGGTCTACGCCTCCTCCCTGCAGATGGTCGGCAGGATCCTGGACAGTCTGGGGGCCAGGGGGTCCGCGCAGGAGTCCAGGGCCCTTGACTACGAGCTCTCCGGGCGGCTGCACCTCGGGGGCCGGGCTTTGCCCTCCAGACTCCCTTTTTCCACGACCGGGACCCTGTCCATGGACCGGTTCTCGCAGTGATCGGAGCCGGCCTTCCCGGGGACGGGCCAGCGGCAGGGCTTGGATGACATATCATGGGGATGAACCCCTCAGTCCTACGGACAGCTCCCCTTGGAAAAGGGGAGCAGCAAGGGGAGCGGTCAGAAGAACCACCCCGAACATTCCTGCCATGATCAGACTGGCCGAGTTGGGTGCCGTCACGTGAAGAGTCGAACACTTTGTCTTCCATCCACCTTCAACCCTCAGCCATCGACCTGTCAGCCTCAAAGCTGACCATGACCATGCTCAAACACACCTTTTGCCACCTGCCGGGGATTGGCCCCAAAAAGGAGCGCGGGCTGTGGTCCCGCGGTTGGCTGACCTGGGACCATGTCCTCAACGGATCGTCCCGGACAGGTCCCCCCGCCCTGGCACGTCTTCAGCCCAGTATCGCCAGGTCCCTTGAGGAACTGACGAGAGGCAACTGCCGTTTTTTCGCTGCAAACCTGCCAAAAAGCGAATCCTGGCGGCTCTTCGGGGACTTCAGGGATCAGACGGCCTACGTGGACATCGAGACCACCGGAAGGGGCGGAGGTCTGGATCACATCACCTCCATCGGGCTGTATGACGGGAACCGGGTCAGGACCTACGTCTGCGGGGACAACCTCGAAGCCTTTGCCGACGACATCCTGGAGTACCAGCTCATCGTGACCTTCAACGGCTCCTGCTTTGATCTGCCTTTTCTGAAAAAGGAGCTCTGTTCAGACCTGCCGCCGGCCCACATCGACCTGCGGTTTCTCCTGGCCTCGCTGGGGTACCGGGGAGGACTGAAACGGTGTGAAAAGGCCCTTGGGCTGGACAGGGGCCTTCTGGACGGGGCGGACGGCTATCTGGCCGTGCTGTTGTGGGAGGAATACCAGGCCACGGGTGATGAGGATGTCCTGGAAACCCTCCTGGCCTACAACGTGGAAGATGTGATCAACCTGGAGACCCTGCTCGTGGAGGCCTGCAATCGGAAAAGGGCTGCTCTGCCTTTTGCATCCGAACCCCTTCAGCGACCTCTGGCCCCTGGTCCGAATCCTTACCAGCCCCACCTGCACGTCCTGGACACATACGGCCACCTCTTTGACCGCCCGTAGCCAAACCTCTGCTGCGGCGATCCCGGCCGAACCGAAAACCTGTGATGAAGTTTCATACGAGGTCTCGTGTCTCTCCCCAATCATCGCCCTGTCAGGCCGGCCTGCGGCCGAACCGCCCGCTGAACCGCTCCAGCCGGTCCATGCCCTGAGTCAGGAGCGACTCCTCCAGGGTGCAGGCGATGCGCACAAAGCCCTCTCCTGACTGACCAAAGGCCACCCCAGGAATGACCACCACCCGCTCCTCGTCCAGAAGGCTCGTGGCATAGGCGGTGCTGTCCAGGCTCAGCTCCCGGACGTCCACAAAGACATAGAACGCTCCGGACGGCCTGTGCGCCCTGAGTCCCTTCATCTTCCGGATCCTGTTCCAGACCAGCTCGACCCTGGATTCAAAAGCGTCCCGCATCCTGCGAAACGGGGTCTGATCCCCCTGGATGGCGGCCAGAGCGGCCCGCTGGCCCACACTGCTCACGCAGGTCGTGGAATAGTTGACCACCTTGACCACATGGTCCATGAGCCACTGCGGTCCATAGCAGTACCCCACCCTCCATCCGGTCATGGCAAAGGTTTTTGAACAGGAATTGACCACCAGCGTCCGCTCGGCCATGCCGGGCCTGGTGGAGATGGACTCGAAAGGAGCGCCAAAGACGAGCTGGTCATAGACCTCGTCCGAGATGACCACGAGATCGTTCCGGACTGCGATCTCAGCCATCCTGTCCATGATGCGGCCAGGAATGACCATGCCCGTCGGGTTGTTGGGCGAGTTCAGGAGCAGGCACTTGGTTCGGGGGGTGATGGTCTGCTCCAGTGCCCGGGGATCAGGGACAAACCCGTCTTCATATCGGGTGGGCAGGGGGACGAGCGTTCCCCCTGGCATGGCCACATGGGCACGATACGAGGGGAAAAAGGGCTCGGGCACGATGACCTCGTCTCCTGGTTCGAGCAGGGTCAGCAGTCCAGCGCTCAGTCCGCCCATGCCGCCTGGGGTGATCACGATCCGGTCAGGGCCGACCCTGGTGCCGGTCTGGACGGAAACCCTCTCAGCCAGCGCTTGAACGAGCTCTGCGTCTCCCCTGGCCGGGACATAGTGCGTCCTGCCCTTGAGGGCGTCCTCCATGGCCTGCCGGGTCACCTCTTCCGGGGTGTGAAAATCTGGTTCGCCAATGCCCAGGGAGACCACCCCGTCCAGGTCCGCCGCCCTCTCGCTCATTTCCCGGATGACGCTGTAACCAAGCTCTCGAATCCGCTGCCGGACCTTTTCGTCCATCATGACTCCCTGTTGTGTGCACCAGAAACGAATATTGCGGACCGATTTTTGCATGAATTGTTGCTCACTCAGACAGCAGGCAACCTATTCCAGGCGGATGTTGGACGTCAAGCAGACCGGAAAATGAAGATTGCGAAACGAGCCGCTCTCCTTTACTCTCCTTTCACTCGAACTGTGCTCCCCAGGACCGGGACTCAGCCCGGCCGGAACGAATTCTGGAACTGCTGAAGCGTGAAGAGATCCCAGTTGCCACGACCATGAAAATCCGCGACAAACTGACCATTCTTCTGGTGTCCGTCACCCTGATCCCCCTGATTGTGGTCACCTACTTTCACCACAGCTCCATGCACGACCTCGGGGACGACATCGCTTTCCGGACCAAGAGCATCCTGACCAGGAACGAAAAGGCCTACCTGCTCAAGACCGTGGATGATTACAGCCAGATCATCCAGAAGCAAAAACGGCTCATGGAAAGCGCGGCCCGGATCCAGGCCAGGGAGGTGGAGCAGTGCCTGGCCAACCCCTCAACCTCGTCCGGGGACGTTCACTTTCTTCAGGATTTTCGCCCCGGACAAGAGCTGCACCAGTCCACGAAGCTGACCTACAAGCACATCCGGGAAACCCGGAAATCCGGAATTCCGGCAGTTCGGGTCAACTACCAGCACCAGCTCTTCATCCTTCCAGAGGACACCGGCAGGCAGAGCCTCAAGACAGAACTCACAAGCCTCTCCGGCCTGACCACAGGCTACCGCTTCACCTATCTGCTCCAGCCGGACATGATCTACTGGCAGCACACGACCCTGGAGTCTGGACTGCACAGCAGGTACCCGGCCCATTTCAGCCCCTTGGAGGACTTCGACCCCAGAAAGGAGACCTGGTACACCAGGACCAGAGAACGGGATTGCCTGACCTGGCTGGTGGCCCATGAAGCGGTCACCCATGCCTTCACGCAGGTCGTGGCCATGCCGGTGCACCGCCCTGACGGCTCCTTTGCCGGGGTCACGGCCATCCATGTCCCCTTCTCCAGCACCTTTCAGGCCCTGGACATCCCCACCCTGTGGGCTGAATACGTTCAGTCCATGCTCGTCCTGTTCGAGCCAGACGAGCAGGCTGCCGGCGGGCAGCTCAAGGTCCTGGCCTACGACCTCTCCAACGGTTCGTCCAATCAGCTCTTCACCAGGCGACCCAACGGCGAAAACATCTACCTGTCCTCGGACGATTCCGAAAACTTTCAGGAGCTGCTGAAGAGCATCGCCAGCGGGACCTCCGGAGTGCAGCGGCTGGATTACAAGGGCTACGACCTCATCTTCGCCTACGGCTCCCACGGCGAAAACGAGCCCTTTCCCGTCCTGGCCCTGCCCTACGAGCACGTCGAGGACCAGGCCGTGACCCTGCAGGAGCATGTCCGGACCTGGACCAACGAATACCTGAAGATGACCGGGTACGTGGTCGTTGGAGCTGTACTGTTTTCACTGTTCGTGGCCCTGGCCTGGACCAGGACCCTGACCAGCCCGCTGATGCGCCTGGCTTCGGCCGCACAGGCCCTGGCCGGGGGGGACTTCAAGACCCGGGTCCACATCAGGACTCGAGACGAGCTCCAGGAGCTGGGGGAGATCTTCAACGACATGGGCCCCAAGCTCCAGGAAAACGAGCGGATGCGACACGCCATGGAGGTGGCCAAGAAGACCCAGCAGTACCTCCTTCCGGAAAAGGCCCCCACAGTCGAGAGCTACGACATCTCCGGGGTGTCCATCTCCTCCGATGAAACAGGGGGAGACTACTACGATTTCATTGAATTTCTCGATGTGGAAACGGACAAGATGGGCATTGCCATCGGGGACGTCAGCGGGCACGGCATTGGGGCGGCCCTGCTCATGGCTTCGGCCAGAGGCGTGATCCGCTCTCAGGCCTCCAGATACGACGGAGAGCTGAGTGATCTCTTCAACCTGCTCAACCAGCACCTGCTGCGGGACACCAGGGAAAATCAGTTCCTGACCCTGTTCTACGGCATTCTGGATCCAGGGACCCACACCCTGCATTGGTGCTCGGCCGGGCACGAACCCGGCATCAGGCTGAAGAGGCAAAGCGGCCAGATCGAGGAGCTGCCCAACACCGGCATGCCCCTGGGGATCACTGAAGACGTCGAGTACGAACCCGGCGGACCGATCACCCTGGAGCCAGGCGACCTCGTGCTCATCTGCACCGACGGCATCCGGGAGACGCACAACCCGGACCGGAACATGTTCGGCTGGGAACGCCTGCACCGGCTCCTGGTGGACAACGCCCATTTGAGCACACGGCTCATCTGCGAAAAAATTGTCCAGGCCCTTCAGGACTTTCGCCAGGACTCCCCGCAGGAAGACGATGTGACCATGGTCATCATCAAGTACCAGGCCAATGGCCAGGAAGAGATCACGGCCTGAAGCCTGGGGCGCCCCTGCCTGAAGAGCTCACTGGTCAGAGGCCAGGACCTTGCGTGAGCTGACCCGAGCATCGGGTGTGGTGCTCCCTGCCAGCCTGGAGATGATCCGCTCTTTGATCCTCACCCGCCTGGCCAGGCTCTGACTGGAAAGCCTGTAGGCGATGTAGAGCCTGTTGATCCTGCTGACGTAGTGAACCGGCTCCAGCCCCAGGGTCAGCCGGGCCCCCCTTTCCACGTGGCCGAACCATCTGTTGGCGTCCAGCCCCATGTCCGCGGCCTTGAGCCTGGCTCTGTGGATGGCGCTCGGTCCGGCATTGTAGGCGGCCAGGGCAAGGCGCATCCGCTCTTCGTCCTCAAGATCCTCGCCGTTGAAGTAAATGTCCAGCAGGTGCTTCATGTATTTGGAACCGGCATGGACATTCTGCTCCACATCCTGAAGGTCAAAGCGGCCGATCCTCCTGTCCCTGGTCAGCGTGGGCATGACCTGCATCAGGCCCACGGCCCCATCCTCGGAAACCCGGTCCTGCCTGAGCCCTGATTCCTGGAAGGCCTGAGCCGCCAGGAGCAGCCAGTCCAACCCGAACTTGGCCCCGTACTTCTGGAAGAGATCCCTGAATCCGGCAAACCGGCTCTGATGCTCGAGGGTCAGGCAGCCCTGGAGGCAGAGCTCCTTTTGAAAATATTTTCGAAAGTAGATGTTGCCGATTTTGGTCCCTTTCTTGTGATCGCTGATGAAGGCATCCAGGCTGCGCTTCAACTCCGGGTTTCCTGACCGGACCAGCCAGCCGACCTCCCTGGAGTTGCCGAGCGCCAGGTCCTCATGCACCCTGAGGTCTGGAAAGGCCCTGGCCCAGAGCTGGGCCAGATGGCTGTCGACCACGGTCAGTCCGTAGACTCCGGCATTCACCAGCTCAAGAATGTCCTCGACAGTGAGGCCTGGGTCGGCGACCTCGATCCGCATATGGGCCAGTCCCTGCATGGCCAGATCGTGATTCAAACGGCTGACCTCCTTCCTGTACCCGTGGTGGCCGGCCACAATGACCTTCCGTCCGGGCAAATCCCTCATGGACGTCAACGGCTCGACGCTCCTGTGGCTGACCAGGCAGGCCTTGATGCCCCCGAGATAGGGAGCGCTGAAGACGGCCTCTTTGTCTTCCATACCTTCGATGTGCATGTCGTTGGCCACAATGTCCCCCCGTCCCTGGAGCAGAGCCGGGATGAGCTCTTCGGGCAACAGGGGGATGAACTGGACGATGAACGGAATGGTCCTGTCCTCCATCCTCTGTTCCAGAAGGCGGGCAAAATCCCGGAGCAGCTGATACTCGAAGCCCTGAGGCCGGCCGTCGATGATGAAGAAGTTGGAGGGGGAATAGGTGGTCAGGACCCTGAGCACCCCGCGGTCCAGAATCCCGTCCAGGTCGTGGGTGTGAGGTTCTGTGACCCGGGGAATACCCAGAACGAGCTCATCTGCTCCAGGTGCCGAAATGGTGGTTTCCGCCCGAGCCGAAGAGAGGACCGCCAGCATGAGAGCAGCCGCGACATGAATTCTTAACCTTTTGATATCCATACTCTATCCGGAAGGAAAGTCAGGACGCGTCCTACAATATCATTATTTCAGAAGGATACATCAATGTCAACGCAGAGCTGTTCCAGGAGTCGAGCCGACCGAATCCCGGTGTTGACAGGCGAGCCCTCTTGCCCCACGATCAGGCGCTCGCACGGCCCTCAAGCTCGGGCGAGCAAACCCGGAACACGCTGAACCGCATGGACACGACCCCCTCCCGGCTGAGCACCGGCCGGATCCTTCTCTTCTGGCTCCCCCTGGCAGCAACCTGGCTGATGATGTCTCTGGAAGGGCCCTTCGTCAGCGCCGTGATCGCCAGGCTGGCCGAGCCGAAAAGCAACCTGGCCGCCTATGGGGTGGCCTTTTCCCTGGCCCTCATGGTCGAAGCCCCGATCATCATGATCATGTCCGCCTCCACGGCCCTGGTCAGGAATCAGCAGTCCTTCCTGACCATGAAACGGTTCGTGTTCTGGATGAACACCCTCATCACCGCCCTCATGGTCCTGATGCTGATCAAACCGGTCTTCCACCTCATTGCCGGGCGCCTGATCGGGCTGCCGCCGCACCTGGAGGACCTGACCTGGACTGGGTGCCTGGTCATGCTCCCCTGGCCGGCAGCCATCGGCTACCGGAGGTTCTACCAGGGGGTCCTCATCAGGCATGACCGGACGCGTTTCGTGGCCTTTGGAACCGTGGTCAGGCTCCTGACCATGGGCTCGACTGCCCTGCTCCTGGTCCTGGTCACGTCTCTGCCTGGGGCGGTCATCGGCGGAATCGCCCTGGCTGCCGGCGTGATGTCCGAGGCCGTGGTCAGCCGTATGATGGCCTCGGAAGTCATCAGGGAAAGCCTCTCCAGCTCAGACAGGCATGACAACCCGCTGACCATGAAGAAAATCTGGAGTTTCTACTATCCCCTGGCCCTGACCACCGTCCTGGCTTTGGGAGTCAGGCCCCTGGTCACCTTCTTCATGGGGCAGAGCAGCATGGCCCTGGATTCCCTGGCCGTGTTTCCGGTGGTCCATGCCCTGACCTTCCTCTTCATCTGCCTTGGCCTCTCGTTCCAGGAAGTGGTCATCGCCCTGGTTGGCGACTCCCATGACAACTACCTGCCGCTGCGGAACTTTGCCCTGATCCTGGCAGTGGCCACGAGCTGCGGCCTGGGCCTGATCACCTTCACCCCCCTGAGCGATGTCTGGTTCATGACCGTGTCCGGACTGTCCCCTGAGCTGGCCTCCTTTTCCAACCTTCCGGCCCGCCTGCTGACCCTGATCCCGGCCCTGTGGGTCCTGCTCAGTTTTCAGCGGGGCATCCTGGTCAACAAGGCCAGGACCGGCCCCATCACGCAGGGCACGGTGGCCCAGGTGCTGACCATCCTCCTGGTCCTGGTTCTCACCATCCATGTCCTGGAGTGGGTGGGCATCGTCTCTGCCGCCCTGGCCCTGCTCTGCGGAGGCGTGGTCAGCTGCGCCTATCTCTTGCCCTGGTTTCTGCGGGTCAGGGCCGTCAGGAGTGCCCCATGAACGATCACGGTCAGCAGCCGTCAAGAGCAAAGAATCACGACCAGGAGTTGAAAGCTGTGTCCGACTGCCTCGTCCAGCAGGCCCTGAGCCTTGGCGCCCATGACGCCGCAGTTCTCCAGCCGGATCAGGTTCAGGTGGAGGATCGTCTGGCAGCCATGTGCGCCGATCTGAAATGCGAGGGCTATGGCCAGTCCATGAGCTGCCCCCCCTGCGTGTCCGGGCCGGACGGGATCAGGGCCAGACTCAAGCAGGCCCGTCTGGTCCTGGCCTTCTCCTTTGAGGTGCCCAAGACAATTCTGCACTCCAGTCAACGCTGGGAGCTCTTCGGCTTGCTCCATGAAACAGCGGCCAGCCTGGAAAGGTTCGCCAGAGATGCCGGGTTCGCCAACTCCTTCGGCCTGGCCGGCGGCTCCTGCAAGACCATTTTCTGCGCCCGACACTACCAGTGCCGGGTGGTCTTTGAAGGCGGCCCCTGCCGAAACCCTGACTCGGCCAGGCCTTCCATGTCCGGATTCGGCATCAACGTCAGCGACCTCTGCCACAAGCTGGGATGGCCAATGGAATCCTCCACCAGCGATGCCTCCTCCAGCCATGTCCCCACTGCCCTGCTGGTCGGCATGGTCGTGGTCGGTTGAGGGAATGGCTGTTCCCGGGGATGCCCGGCGCCCGATGGACAGGGTCCTACCCATGACGGCAATTGCACACCTTCATGCTCTGCAGTATGCTTGAACTCACCGAGACTGGAGGCAGCCACGTCCCTTCAGTCCCAGGACATGGTGAACGTCCCGACATTTCAACGCCAGGAAGCACTCTGCGATGAAAACCACCTCCTCCGGCCCCACACTCTTTGACGCCTTTCTGAACAGCACGACCGTGTTCAAGAGCCAGCCTGCTTTCATCTACCGCGCCGACGGCCAGGAGTTCACCGTCGACTACGATAAACTCTTTGAGGATGTCCTGCTCCTGGCCAGGTCCTTCCGGGGCCAGGGTATTGAAAAGGGAACGCACGTCTTTCTGCTTTCCGACAACAGGTATGCCTGGTTCGTGACCGATCTGGCTCTCATCTCCATCGGTGCCGTGAGCATCCCCAGAGGAAGCGAAACCCCGTCTCAGGAACTGGAGTTTCTCCTGGATCACTCTGAGAGCTCTTTTTTGATCGTGGAAAACGACCGTCTTCTGGACACCCACTGGCCGCTGATCAGCACCTCAAACCTGCAGAAGATCTTTGTCATCGCCTCAGAAAGAGAGGTCCCCGACAGGTCTGTCCGGCCGTATACCGAACTCCTGGCAGACAGGACCATCAGCCAGGACGACCTGGACGCCTTTCTCAGCCGGGGCAAGGCTGTGGACAGCCAGGATGTGATGACCATCATCTACACCTCGGGAACCACTGGCCTGCCCAAAGGCGTCATGCTGACCCACGCCAACATCATGCACAACGTCGCCAACCTGCCCAAGCTGATCCGTCTGAGCAAGGATGACCGTCTGCTCTCCATCCTGCCCTCATGGCACATTTTTGAGCGGACAGTGGAGTACATGGCCATGGCCAATGGCTGCTGCCAGGTGTACTCCTCTTTGCGGACCTTTGCCGCCGACCTGGAAAGATACCAGCCGACCATGGTGGCCACGGTGCCTCGGCTGTGGGAGTCCCTGTATTCGAGGATCAACGCCGCCCTGAAAAAGGAGAGCCCCCGAAAGCAAAAACTCTTCGGGCTCCTGGTGAACCTTTCAGCAGCCTATCGGCGGCACCTTCGCCGTGTCCGTGGCCATCTGCCACACTTCGCTCCTCAGCCCCTGGCCTCCCGCTGGATTCAAAAAATGCTGTCCCTTTTGGCGGTCATTGTTTTGTGGCCTCTGTCCCGGCTCGCCGATCGCAAGCTCAGTCTGGTCCGGCAGAAGTTCGGGGGACGGCTGAGACTGGCTGTCAGCGGGGGAGGCAGTCTCCCCCCCTACCTGGATGAATGGATCGACGCCATTGGCATCCGCATCGTCAATGCCTACGGTATGACCGAATGCTCCCCGGGCATAGCCGGACGGGGGCTGGACTGCCACGTCTTCGGAACCATCGGCCCGCCGTTTCCCCTGACCGATATCCGGATTGCCTCCGAAGACGGCCAGGACCTCCCAGCGGGACAGGAGGGGGAAATCCAGGTTCGGGGGCCGCAGGTGTTCAAGGGGTATTTCAACAATGAGCAGGCCAACCGGGTGGCCTTTACCCGGGACGGCTTCTTCAAGACCGGGGACCTGGGCCGCATGACCGTCAGCGGAGAGCTGGTCATCACCGGACGGGCCAAGGACATCATCGTCCTGGCCAGTGGAGAGAACATCGACCCCACGCACATCGAATCGACCATCACCCGTTTTCCCTTTGTCCAGGACGCAGTCCTGGTCGGCCAGGACAAAAAAGGGCTGGGAGCCCTCATTGTCCCCGACCTGACTCAGATGAGCGAGCTCCTGTCGGAAATGGACCAGGCACCATCCCAGGACCCGGGAGAACTTCTGGACAACGGGCAGTTCCTGGACAGGGTCCGGCACAAGATCAACGCCTTGCTGAGCGAAAAGACCGGTTTCAAACCCTATGAAAAGCTCCAGTCGATCCATTTTCTGAAGAATGAGTTCACCCTGGGGGAGGAGCTGACCAACACCCTGAAGAAGAAGCGGCACGTGATCGAAAGGAAGTACCAGCAAATCATCAATTCGATCCTGAAATGACTCCGGAGACACAGCCATGGGATGTGAGAACTGCAGGCTTCGAGCCCGATACGATCGAAATCCCGGATCCATCCTGGGGAGGCTCTGGCGGTGGCACGCCAGCTGGTGCCCGGGATGGCGGGCCTACATGAAATCCCTGCCCCAGGACGAGCGAAAGAGCCTGGCCCGGAAGTACGCCCTGCCCAAATTCCTCCCGGATGACATCTCATCCCGCCATGGACCGTCGTCATGACATCTCCGAGGCGCATCGTCCTCATCGCCCCTGTTCTGATCTGCCTCCTGGCCGCAGTGGCCGAAGGGACAGAGTCCATCCGCTTCAGGGGCAGACTCGTGACGGTCGGGGATTCCAAGCTGCAGCTCCTGCGGGTCCTGGGCCAGCCAGACTTCAGGGAGGTCCTCACGTACGGGCTCGATGTGGGCCGTGCCCCTGAAGATCGCGACACCGGCCACGAACCACAGAAGGTCGAGCTCTGGTACTACCTTGACCTCAACTCCCTGGACTGGGAAATCCGCCTGGAAAACAGCCGGATCACCAACATCGAGTGGGAGAGGTGACTCAGATTTCTGCGCTGCTGCTGGCAGCGCTGACAGGTCGAGGGTTGAGGGTGGACGGTCGAGGGAAGAAAAAATCCCTGAAGTGTCGAGCAGGGCTTCGGCCCGGCCAGTTTGATCAGCCAAGAAACTTGACTCCAGAAACAAGTTTCATACGAGCTTTGCCGCTGGCCAAGCTGAAATCTGAATGATATTGACATCCCAGCGGGTTAAGAGCATCTTTTGACCATAGTGTCTGGTTTCTGGCTTTGACCAAGGAGGGAGTGACATGGCTGGCAGCACTGCATCCCCTGATTTCCTGAGCGGACTTCTGGATCAGAGCCTGATGTGGCTCAGCGTGTATGGAATGCGGTTGGTGGTGGCCCTGCTCATCCTGTTCATCGGGAACAAGCTGGCCAAAAAGCTGGGCGCGTTTCTGGGCCGGATTCTGGAAAAGAGGAGCATCGATCCCACATTGATCCCCTTCATCAGGGGCATCGTCCACTACCTCCTCCTTGCGGTGATCTTCATCGCCGCCCTGGGCCAGATCGGGATCAACGTGACCTCCTTCCTGGCCATCCTCGGCGCGGCCGGCCTGGCCATCGGCCTGGCCCTCAAGGACTCTCTGTCCAACTTCGCATCCGGGGTCATGCTCATCATCTTCCGCTTCTTCAGGGTCGGGGACTATGTCAATGTGGCCGGGACATCCGGCACGGTGGAGACCATCAACATCTTCAACACCGAGCTGGTCACGCCGGACAACCAGAAGATCTACGTCCCCAACGCGAGCATCATGGGCAACCAGATCGTCAACGTGACCGCCAACGACACCCGGAGGCTGGATCTTGTGGTGGGCATCAGCTACCAGGACGACATTGACCGGGCCAAATCGGTGATCAAGAGTGTCCTGGACTCCGAGCCCAGGCTGCTCCAGGATCCAGAGCCGGTCATCGCGGTGTCCGAGCTCGGTGGGAGCAGCGTCAACCTGGTCATCCGGCCCTGGGTCAAGACCGCTGAGTACTGGCCGATCAGGTTCGACCTCATCGAAAAGATCAAGACCACCCTGGATCAGGAAGGGATCACCATCCCCTTTCCGCAAATGGACATTCACATGGCATCTCACACTTAAGGATTTTTTCATGACCTCCCTGCGCCAGACCGTCCTCCACCAGCAGCACCTGAACCTGGACGCCAAGATCGTCCCCTTTGGCGGCTATGCCATGCCGGTCATGTACCCCAAGGGAATCATTGAAGAGCACCTGGCGACCAGAAAACACGCCGGCCTGTTCGATGTCTCGCACATGGGCCGGTTCATCGTCCGGGGGGCGGGCAGGATCGAATTTCTCCAGCACGTCCTGTCCAACAACGTCCTGGCCCTGGACGGCCCGGAAAGAGGGGCCCAGTACACCTTCATCCCCAACCGGACCGGAGGCGCCCTGGACGACGCCTACCTGTACCGCTTCACCGGCCAGGAGCACATGCTCGTGGTCAATGCCTCCAACCGGGGCCGGGACTGGGAGCACCTGCAGGACCAGGTCGGTCGTTTCTCTGGAGTCGAGCTCCTGGATTTGAGCGAAGAGCGGGCCATGCTGGCCCTTCAGGGCCCCGCATCCAGGGACATCCTGGACAGGCTGCTGGACTCCGGGAGGCTGCCCGAACCGATGCGCAACGCCCTGAGCACAGTCAGGATCCTCGGCCGGGGAGTTCAGGTGGCCAGGACCGGGTACACCGGCGAGCCCCTGGGTTTCGAGCTCTTCATGGACAGTGACCATGCCCCGCAGCTCTGGGAAGCCCTCCTGGAGCTCGGGGCCGAGCCTGTCGGCCTCGGGGCCAGGGACACCCTCCGCCTGGAGGCCGGTCTGCCCCTGTTCGGCCATGAGCTGGGACAGGACCCCGAAGGTCGGGAGATCCCCATTTTCGCCGTTCCCCTGGCCAGGTTCGGGGTCAGCTTCAGCGATCTCAAGGGCGACTTCATCGGCCGCCAGGCCCTGAGCCGCCAGCATGCGGCGCTGGAAGGGTTCCTGTTCAACGACTGGTCCAGAATCCAGGACCTGCCCAGGCGGATCATGCCTCTGGCCATGCTCGGCCGGGGCATCGCCAGGGAGGGGTGCCGGGTCTTCTCCGGCGATCGTCAGGTGGGCCACGTGACCAGCGGGACCATGGTCCCCTGCTGGGTCTTTGAAGGGCAGGGTCTCTATGCCCGGCCCACGGACCAGATCGACAAGCGATCCATCTGCCTGGCCTACCTCGACAGCGACATCGCCGACGGCTCCCGGTTGAGTGTCGAGGTCCGCTCGAAAACCATCCCTGGGGTGGTGGTCCCCTTCCATCTGCGCTCCGAATCTCCCCCCTACGCCAGACCGATCATCGCAGGCGAAACGGGATTCGAATCGGAGACGGCATCCCTGAACAGGAGATCCATGGCCGGGCAGCTCCTGCGCAAGGCCGCAGCCAACACGACCTGGCGTCAGACCGAATGCATCAACCTCATCCCCTCGGAGATGACCGTCTCCCCTGCAGTCCGCCTGCTGCAGATCATGGACCCCAGCTTCCGGTATGCCGAACACCGGAAGGTCAAAGCCTACAACGACGCAGAGGTCTTCTACTATCAGGGCACGGAATTCATCCACGAGGTGGAGACTCAGCTGGTCAGGGAACTGACTGCATTCCTGGGCTGTGCCCATGTGGAAACCAGGCTCATCAGCGGCCAGATGGCCAACACCGCTGTCTTCAGCGCCATGCTCGACTACCTCAACCAGGGGGACCGGAAATCAGAGCCGCGCCGGATGCGCAAGGTCATGAACAACCACATCGGCAAAGGCGGACACCTCAGCGCCCAGCCCATGGGGGCCCTCAAGGATTTCGTGGCCCGGGACCCGGCCACTGAGCGGCCTGCCGTGACCCCATTCCCCGTCCTCGAGGACAATCCTTACCAGATCGATGTCCCGGCCACCCTGGAGCTCATCCAGCGTCATCGTCCAGAGCTGATCATCTTTGGCAAGTCCATGGTCATCACCACGGAGCCGGTCGCCGAAGTCCGGGCTTTTCTCGACGACCAGGGCATCAAGTCCGTCATCATGTACGACATGGCCCATGTCCTTGGTCTGGCCGGGCCTCTCTTCCAGGAGCCCTTCAAGGACGGGGCCGACCTGGTCACGGCCTCGACGCACAAGACCTTTTTCGGGCCTCAACGGGGGCTGGCCGCCTCCAGGTTCCTGCCCCACGAACAGGGCTTTGGCCTGTGGGAGGCCCTGGAACGGAGGACCTTTCCCGGATCTGTCTCCAATCACCACCTGGGGACCATGCTGGCCTGCCTCATGGCCGCCTATGAGATGAACCACTTCCGGGAAGCCTACCAGACAGCGGTCATCACGAACGCCCAGGCCTTTGCCCGGGCCTTGAACGATCTGGGCCTGTCCGTGGCCGGGGATCCGGAGGCCGGGTTCACCCAGACCCACCAGGTGATCCTGGACATCGGCCATGGGCAGGGGCCTGAGCTGGCCCGCCAACTGGAAGCCAGCAACATCATCTGCAACTATCAGGCAGGACCTGAGGACGAGAGCTTCTCCGCCGCCGGGGCACTGCGCATGGGGGTTGCGGAGATGACCCGTTTCGGCATGGATCAGGAGGGTTTTGCCGAGCTGGCGTCCTTGATCAAGGAGATCATCCGTGACGGCAAAGAGGTCAGGGAAGAGGTCAGCCGACTTCGCCGGAAGCACCTCGAGCTGCAGTACTGCTTCAAGGGCCTGGACATTGAGGACCTCCTCCAGCACGTTCTCCAGGGCAGCGGTCTGGCCTGAGAACTCTCGAGACTGGTGGCCTCTTTGAGGTCTCGGATCAAGAAGCCTCAAGGTTTTCTTTGCCATTCCAGCCAATCCGCATGTCTGTTCTGACATGGCCGTCCCAAGACCTGCTCCGAACAGGCTTTGACGCATTTGTCAGCACTGCGCCCGTTTTTTTGATCATCCAGACAGACTCTCTCAGGGTGTTGGAAGATTGATGCCTCGACTTGCCTCCCTCGCGATCCTGCTGTTTCTCGGAAGCAGCTGCGCCCCTTTTCAACCCAGGTCAAGGCCTCCGGAACCTGTCCCTCTTCCGGAGAGCTACGCCGTCTCCCTGGAGGCCTCGACCTCCAGTGACAGATGGTGGGAAGCCTTTGGCAGCCCGGAACTGAACAGGTTGATCGCTGACGCCCTGGACGACAACCTGGACATTGGTGCCGCCCGGGCCAGACTGCGGCAGGCCAGGTCTCAGGCCAGAAGAGCCGGGGCATCTCTGCTGCCGAACCTCGACCTGACCGGTCAGGCCAGCCAGAGCCAGTCCTACAGGGATCACAACCTGACGACTGAGACCACCGAGGTCAGCCCCGGCCTGGCCGCCTCCTACGAGATCGACCTGTGGGGCAAGGTCAGGGCCGGACGAGAGGCCGCCCGCTTCAATGCCGACGCCGCTCTCAAGGACGTTCAGGCGGCTGTCGTCAGCGTGGCCGGAGAAGTGGCCACCACCTGGGTTGACCTGCTGGCAGCCCGCCAGGAGCTCTCCATTCTCGAGAAGCAGATCGACGTCAACACCACCCAGCTCCGGCTGCAGCTCAAGCGCTTCGAAAACGGCCTGGCCACGGCCCTGGACGTCTCCCAGCAACAGCAGGTCCTGGCCGCCTCCAAATCTGAACTTCCGCAGCTCAAGGCTGAAGAGCGGCTCCTGATCCACCGGCTGGCCCTGCTGCTGGGTCTGAGCGACCCCGGGCAGCTTGAGCTGGCGGCAGAAACCCTGCCGGAGCCGATCCCGCTTCCGGACACCGGTTTACCGGCCGATCTCCTCCAGACCAGGCCGGATGTCCAGGCAGCCTACCTCAGGCTGCTCTCTGCCGACTGGGACACCTCCGTGGCCCGGGCCGACCGTTTTCCAACCCTGTCCATCTCGGCCTCGGCAGCCCTGACCAGCGATTCCTTCGCTTTGACCTGGGCAGACTGGCTCTCCAGGCTGAGCTCCAGCTTGACCGCCCCCCTGTTTGACGGCGGCTCCAGAGTGGCTGAGGTGGACCGGACCAGGGCTGTTGCCGACGAGCTCCTGGCAGATTATGCTGCCACGGTGCTGGAGGCCGTCAAAGAGGTCTCCGACGCCCTGGTCAGCGAGAGGGCGCAACAGGACATCATCCAGCGGCGGATTGAAGAGCTCGGGGCGGCCCGACAAACCCGCTCCCAGGCCAGACTGAGATACCTCAAGGGCCAGTCCAGCTATCTCACCTTTCTGGACGCCCTGCGAAACGTCCAAGCCCTGGAACGGACCATCCTCCGGGCCAGAGCGGAGCTGCTCAAGGACAGGATCGCTCTCTACCGTTCCCTGGGGCGCAGATGGAGCCGCGAGAGCCCGTCCGCCGAAACAGCATCCAGACTCGAGTAACTTTTGGACCAGGACATCATGACCGCCAACACGACACACCTCTTTCTCCGCCTGGGCAAAGGGCTGCTGCCCCTGGCCATCATCGGCCTGGGCATCATCGTCGCCATCTCCTTCATGAAAACCCGGCCCACTGTCTCCAGGTCAAGCCCGAAACCGCAGCCCGTGCCTGTTCAGGTCAGCACGGCTCAACTCGAGAATGCCACTGTGACGGTCACCTCCATGGGCACGGTCGTCCCCTCCAGGGAGATCACGCTCCAGGCCCAGGTCAGCGGAAAGGTCGTGGCCATGGCGGACGACTTCCTGCCCGGAGGCAGGATTGACCGTGACACCGAGCTGCTGCGCATCGATCCCCGGGACTACGACATCGAGCTCGACAAGAAAGAGAGCGCCGTGGCCAGGGCCAGGGCCGATCTCAGGCTGGAAGAGGGCCAGCAGGACGTGGCCCGGCAGGAGTTCCAGCTCTTGCGGGACTCCTCCGAGGCCTCCCTGGAAGAGAGTGACCTGGCCCTGCGCAGGCCCCAGCTCCTCCAGGCCAGGGCTGACCTGTCCTCGGCCCTGGCCGACCTGGATCAGGCCCGGCTCAACCTGTCCAGGACCGTGGTCACAGCCCCCTTCAATGCCCTGATCACGGAACGCAACGTCAACCTCGGTTCCCTGGTCAGCGCCCAGGACGACCTGGCTACCCTGGTTTCCACTGACGAATACTGGGTTGAGGTTCTTGTCCCCCTGGGCCGTCTGCCTTTTCTGGATCTGCAGCAGCAGGGCGGCTGCTCAGTGGAGATTGTATCCCAGACCGGAGCCGGGCAGTGGTCGGGACGGACCCTGAGGCTGACCGGGACAGTGGACGAGGAGTCCCGAATGGCCACGGTGCTCATCTCGGTCAGCGACCCCCTGGAAGGGGGCCGGCAGCTGATGCTCGGGGACTACGTCGCAGCGGTCATCCAGGGGAGGGTTTTGAACGATGTCGTGGTCCTGCCCAGATCGGCCTTGCGTCAGGGGGACACTGTCTGGGTGCACGACCAGGGTCGTCTCAGGATGCAACAGGTCAAGGTTGGCTGGAAGGCCCCAGAGGTGGTGTATCTGAGCTCAGGCATCGAGCCTGGACAGCAGGTGGTCACCAGCGACCTCCCCACCCCGGTTGCAGGCATGCGTATCTCGGTCGAGGCTGAACCCGGAAAAGGCGAGTCCTCCAGTGCACCTGCCCCAACGCAGTGGCGTGAGTCCGTGAGCACCAGGCAGAAGGGGCCCGCCTCCAGCGGCAAGGCCGCAGCCGGCTCCGGGACTGAGCCATGACCGAGGGCATGCAGAGCAGGGGCCCCCTGGCCTGGATGGCCGGAAACTCCGTGGCCGCCAACCTGATCATGCTCCTCTTCCTGGTCGGCGGCCTGATCATGGCCAAGAACGTCAAGCAGGAGGTCTTCCCCGAGTTCACCACGGACACGGTCAGGGTCAGCATCCCTTATCCAGGGGCCAGTCCGGAGGAGGTTGAAGAGGGCATCATCCTGGCCGTGGAAGAGGCGGTCCAGGACCTGGAAGGGGTCAAGGAGATCAGCTCGACTGCTTCTGAAGGATCCGCCATGGTCAGGGTGGAGGCCCTGGAAGGAGCTGACCTGACCCGGTTGTGGCAGGACGTCGAGAGCGAGGTCAACCGCATCACCACCTTTCCGGACGAGGCCGAAGACCCCCAGATCAGCATCGGTTCCCACAAGAGGGGGGTCCTGACCCTGGCCCTGTCCGGCACTGACGACGAGCTCGTGCTCCGGGAAGCGGCCGAGATGGTCCGGGACGAGCTCCTCCAGGATGAAGGCGTGACCCAGGTGGAACTCAGCGGGGTCAGGGATTTTGAGATCCAGATCGAGATCAGCCAGACCACCCTGCGCCGGTACGACCTGACCCTGGACGACGTAGCCGGCATCATTGCCCGGTCTTCCGTCGATCTGGGAGGCGGGACCCTCAAAACCAGGTCCGGGGACATCCTGGTCCGGGTCAAGGACCGCCGCAATTCAGCCCTGGAATACGAGAACATCCCGGTCATCTCCAGGGAGAACGGCAGCCAGGTCTTGCTCAGTGACATCGCCAGGGTCTCCACCGGCTTTGAAGAGGTCGACTCCTGGTCCAGGGTCAACGGCTGGGACGCGGTCATGATCGAGGTCTACCGCATCGGCGGGCAGACCCCCATCGCGGTCTCCGAAGCGGCCAGGTCGGTCATCGAGCGCCTGAACCAGACCATGCCCGGCAACCTGTCCCTGGAGGTCCTCAGGGACAGGTCGGAAATCTTCGGCCAGCGGGCCCAGCTGCTGCTCAAGAACGCCTACCTCGGCCTGGGGCTGGTCTTCATCCTCCTGGCCCTGTTCCTGGAGGCCAGATTGGCCTTCTGGGTCAGTCTGGGGATCCCGATCTCTTTTCTGGGGTCCTTCCTTTTTCTGGCCGCAACGCCTTTCAGCGTGAACATGATCACCATGTTCGCCTTTATCGTCACCCTGGGCATCGTGGTCGACGACGCCATCGTGGTCGGGGAGAACATCTACCACCACCGCAGGGCCGGACGGTCCATGGCCGAGTCGGCCGTCATCGGGACCCGGGAAGTGGCCATGCCGGTGGTCTTCAGCGTTCTGACCAACATGGTCGCCTTCACACCCATGTTCTTCATCCCCGGGGTGATGGGCAAGATCTTCAAGTTCATCCCCATGGTCGTGGTCTGCGTCTTTGCCGTGTCCCTGATCGAGAGCCTCTTCGTCCTTCCGGCCCACCTGGCCCACATCGGTGAAAAACGCCAGGCCGGCCCTCTGGAGGTTTTGTCCCGCTGGCAGCAGGGTTTCAGCACCTGGGTGGAGAAGGTCATCAGCCACGGCTACGGTCCTGTCCTGGGCAGGGCCCTGGCCAACCGTTACGCTGTCCTGGCCCTGGGGATCGCCGTTTTGAGCGCAACCCTGGGCTTTGTCCGCTCCGGGAGAATGGGCTTTGTCCTCTTTCCCACCGTGGAGTCGGACTACGCCTTTGTCCAGGCCACTCTCCCCTCCGGACCTTCCAGGGACCGGCTCAAAGAGGTCGAGGCCCGCCTGACGTCCTCGGCTCAGGAGGTGATCGAAACCTTTGGCGGCACAGACCTGGCCACCGCCCTGCTGACCGTGGTCGATGAGAACTCTGTCCAGGCCAGAATCTACCTCACCGACCCCGAAACCCGGCCCGCATCGACCTCAGAAGTCACCCGGGAATGGCGTCAGCGCACCGGACAAATCTCCGGGCTGCAGTCCATCACCTTCGAGGCCGACCGGGGCGGTCCAGGCGGGGGCAAAGGGCTGACCATCCGTCTCAGCCACCGGGACCGGGACCTTCTGGAGCAGGCCGGGCGAGACCTGGCCGAGGCGTTGAGCCGCTACAGCGGGGTCTCTGACATCGATGACGGCTCGGCCAGCGGCAAGGACCAGTTCGACATCCACCTCTCCCGCCTGGGTGAACGTCTGGGCCTGACCTCCAGGGATGTGGCCAATCAGGTCCGGCACGCCTTCTTCGGGGCCGAGGCCAAGAAGCAGCAGCAGGGCAGAAACGAGGTCACCGTCCGGGTCCGGTATCCTGAGGACGAACGGAGAAACCCGGACACTCTGGAGGACTTGGTCCTCCGGACTCCCCAGGGTGAGATCCTGCTCCGGGATGCGGCCCGGATCGTTCCCGGTCAGGCCTACACCGCCATCACCAGGACCGACGGCCGACGGGTGGTCACCGTGACCGCCAACGTCACCCCCAGGTCCAGGGCGGAGCAGATCCTGTCCGGTCTCAAGGCCGATGTCCTTCCGGAGTTGAAAAAAGCGGTCCCTGGTCTGACCTACAGCTTCGAGGGGCGCCAGGCCGACATCCAGGAGAGCGTCTCCAGCCTGATGCAGGGGCTGCTCCTGGCCCTCCTGGGCCTCTACGGACTCCTGGCCATCCCCTTCAGGAGCTACTTCCAGCCCCTGATCATCATGATCTGCATCCCCTTCGGCATGGTTGGGGCGGTCATCGGGCACCTGCTCATGGGCTACTCCCTGAGCGTCATGAGCCTGTTCGGCATCGTGGCCCTGACCGGGGTGGTCATCAACGACTCCCTGATCCTGATCCACTTCGCCAACCTGCTCCGAAAGCGGGAGCACAGCATTTTCAGGGCCGTTCAGCTGGCTGGCATGCAGCGCTTCAGGCCCATCCTGCTGACCACCCTGACCACCTTTGGCGGGTTGTCCCCGATGATCCTGGAAACATCCAGGCAGGCCAGGTTTTTGATTCCCATGGCCGTGTCCCTGGGGTTCGGGCTGCTCTTTGCCACCCTGATCATTCTCTTTCTCATCCCCTGCGTCTATCTCATCCTGGAAGACCTGGCCGGACTGCTGAAGCGAAAGCCTGCAGCCGATTCCGATCCTGCCGGGATCAGGTCTTGAGGCCCCCTCATCGTTGACTGAAACAATGAATGATTTACTTTTCTGGCTTGACGCTTTTGAATGTGAGCGGATCAGCTGGACCAGAGGAAGAGCTGGTGCGCAAACCTGAAACAGCGAAGGCGAGAAGCCATGACAGAACTCAAGAACCCCATGGATGTCTTCAAGCTCCTGGATCAGTCAAACTGCGGGGAATGCGGGGAAAAGACCTGCATGTCCTTTGCGGCCGCGGTGTTCAGGGGGCAGAAAGAGCTCGGCGAATGCACCCACCTGGACAAGGAGACGGTTGAACGATACAGAGGAGCGACCCAGACCAGGGAAGCCACGGACAGGGAGATGGAAGAGGCCCTGGAGGCTTTGAAGCAGCAGGTCCCCTCGATCGACCTGGCCGAGGCGGCCAAAAGGGTTGGCGGCACCTATTCCGGCCGAACCCTGACGGTCAAGGTCCTGGGCAAGGACTTTCACGTCCGGGATGACGGATCCCTGTCTTCAGAGATCCACGTCAATCCCTGGGTGACCATTCCTGTCCTGAACGCCGTCCTGGAGGGCCGGGGGGCCCAGGTGGCCGGGAAATGGGTCCCTTTCCGGGAGCTCAGGCAAGGCAAGTCCTGGAGCGGCCTTTTTGAGCAGCGGGTCGAAAAGCCTTTGAAGCAGGTGGCGGACACCACTCCCGAGCTGTTCGAGGATATGCTGGACATCTTCAGCGGCCATGAAGTGGACAAGGAGAATGAGGCCGATGTGTCCATCGTCCTGCACCCCCTGCCCAAGGTGCCGATTCTGATCTGCTACTGGAGGCCCGAAGAGGAGCTCGACTCCAGCCTGCACCTCTTTTTTGACGCCAATGTTCTGGGCAACATCAACATCCAGGCCATTTTTGCCCTGGGCTCAGGATTTGTGCAGATGTTTGAAAAGCTTGCCCGCAGGCACAGCCGGCCGGCTGTGAGCAAGGTGGCGTCTTGAGCCGGGGCAGGGACCATCGAAATCGGGATCGTAATGGAGAACACCATGGCTGATGAACCGCAGGAAAAGAGTTTTGCCGAACTGCTCGAAGACAGCGACATGAACCTGGGCCAGGAGCTCAAGGTCGGGTCCAGGGTCCGGGGGACAATCCTCCAGGTGGGCAAGGAACAGGTCTATGTGGACACCGGGACCAAGACAGACGGGGTGGCCGACATCAAAGAGCTCCTGGACGATGAGGGGCGCTTGCCTTTTCAGGAGGGCGATCAGGTGGATCTGTTCGTGGTTTCCAGGAAAGGGAACGAAATCAGGCTGGCCCGGTCCCTGGGCCGGGAAGGGGGTCTGGAGGAGCTGGAGCAGGCCCAGGCCGAGGGTCTTCCGGTGGAAGGCAAGGTCAAGGAGACCTGCAAGGGCGGCTTCCGGATTCAGATCTCGGGCCGGACCGCCTTCTGCCCCCTGAGCCAGATCGATGTTCGGCCTGTGGACGATCCCGAGTCCATGGTCGGCCAGACCCTGACCTTTCTCATCAACCGCATCGAGGAGCGGGGCCGGAACATCGTGGTTTCCAGGCGGGCCCTCCAGGAAAGGGAGCAGGCCGATTCCCTTCAGTCCTTCACCGCCCAGACCAGCCCCGGGGATGTTCTTCAGGGCACCGTGACCCGCCTGGCCCCATTCGGTGCTTTTGTCCAGGTCGCCCCAGGGCTGGAAGGCCTGGTGCACATCAGCGAGATGAGCTGGTCCAGGAGCCTCAATCCAGAGGAGATCGTGTCCCCTGGGGACTCTGTGCCTGTGAAGCTGCTCAGCCTGGAGGACCAGGGCAAGGGCAGGGTCCGCATTGAGCTGTCCATGAAGCAGACCCAGGCCGACCCCTGGGATGAGGTGTCGACCAGGTACAACCCCGGGACCCTGTTCACCGGGACCGTGACCCGCACAGCTCCGTTCGGCGCCTTTGTGGAGCTCGAACCAGGGATCGAAGGCCTGGTGCACATCAGCGAAATGAGCTACGTCAAGCGGGTCCACAAGCCTGAGGACGAGGTCTCTCCAGGGGAGGCCGTTTCCGTGGTCATCAAGGACATCGATGTCGACAAGAAGCGCATTGGCCTGAGCATGCGCGATGCCGAAGGCGATCCCTGGGTCGGGATCGAGGAACGCTACGCAAAAGGCCAGCCGGTCCAGGGGGTGCTCGAAAAACGGGAGCCTTTCGGGCTCTTCGTCAAGCTCGAACCCGGGGTGGTCGGCCTGCTGCCGAAGTCGAAGATGGACCAGGTCCCGGACGCCAGGCTGCAGTCGATCAAAGCAGGAGAACCGGTTCAGGTCAGCATCGAATCCATCGATCATGAACGGCGGCGAATCTCCCTGGCCCCGGCCCAAGCGTCCGAAACTGAAGACTGGACGCCCTACACGGCTCAAGACCAGGGTCTGACCACCCTGGGGGAAAAGCTCAAGCAGGCTTTGAGCGACAAAGAGCGCTCTTAAGTCGTGCCCTCCTCTGCAACGCCTCCTCTCAGGGCTGCCTGGCTGGTCTGGGGCCTGGCAGCCCTGTTCTATCTGATGGGCTTTTTCCAGCGGGTGGCCCCGGCTGTGATGACCTCGGAGCTGATGCGGGACTTCCAGATCAATGCCGCCGCCCTGGGCAACCTCTCCGGGCTCTATTTCTACAGCTACGTGGCCATGCAGATTCCCACGGGCATCCTGGCCGATTCCTGGGGCCCGCGCCGCCTCCTGTCCCTCGGGGCTCTGGTGGCCGGAACCGGGACCATGCTCTTTGCCCTGGCCCCAAATTTCATCTGGGCCGGCATCGGGCGATTCCTCATCGGGGGGTCCGTGGCTGTGGCCTTTGTGGGCATGCTCCAGCTGGCCAGTCAGTGGTTCCCGCCCCGCCTCTTTGCCCTGGTCACCGGAATGGCCCTGTGTTTCGGGCTCATCGGGGCCGTTGGCGCCGGTCCGCCCCTGCGGCTGCTCATGGACATCTTCTCCTGGCGGAGCGTCATCTTCGCTTCAGCCCTGGTCACCCTGTCCATCAGCCTGGGGGTCTGGATCATTGTCCGCGATCATCCCCATGAAAAAGGGTATGCGGACCTCTTCCCCCTGAAAAAAAGCCCCCGCAGAGTCTCTCTGAAACACATCCTCCTGGGCGTGCTCAAGGTCTTCACCTACCGCAACACCGCCCTCCTGTTCATCATCCCGGGAGGGATCGTCGGGTGCGTGCTGACCTTTTCCGGACTGTGGGGGGTGCCCTTCCTGACCACCCATCACGGGTTGACCACAGCCCGGGCTTCAGGGCTGACTTCGGCCCTGCTCGTGGCCTGGGGGCTGGGTGGGCCGTTCTTCGGATGGCTTTCCGATCATCTCGGGCACCGCAAACCCCTCTTCATCCTGGGCACTTCCATTGTGCTCATCGGCTGGGGAGTCATCCTCTATGTCCCGAGTCTGCCGGTGAAAACGCTGGTGGGGGTCCTGATCGTGACCGGCTTTTTCTCGGGGTGCATGATCGTCTCCTTTGCCTTTGCCAAGGAGTCCGTGCCTCCAGACCTCTCGGGCACTGTGGCCGGGGTCGTCAACATGGGGGTCATGCTCGGCCCGACCATCCTCCAGCCTGCTGTGGGCTGGCTTCTGGACCGCAACTGGAACGGCGAAATGGCCAACCAGGTCAGGGTCTACAGCCAGGAGGCCTACCAGACCGGGTTCAGCCTGATGATCGCCTGGGCCGGACTCGCCCTGATCCTGCTCTTCTTCACCCGGGAAACTGGATGTCGTCAGCAGGCCTAAACCAGATTGTGGACGTTCATCTCCGCCAGCTGCCTCGGGCCCAGAAGTGAGCCCCAACCCGACCCCCATCGACAGCTCTGCACTGACCTCCAGCAAAATTCTGCCAGGCATCCATTGAACTCTCGCCTTTGCACCTCATTGAGCCTAACTGATACGCTTACGAAC
>CAZNIP010000020.1:0-38842 GCA_964573115.1 uncultured Desulfohalobiaceae bacterium
CTCGGCCAGGTTGATCAGCCAAGAAACGTGACTCCAGAATCAAGTTTCATACGAGGCGCAAGAAAAAAACAGAGCCTCACGTCTTGAAGAACACGTGAGGCTCTGATTTTTTTTGCGGCAACAAAGCAATCCTGCCTTTTCAACAGTCTGCTAGCACTACAGCGACAGGTCATTCGATGCTTTTCCCTCTTCTCCGTCATCCCGTACTTGATACGGGATCCATTCTTTGTCTGGATTCCTGCCTTCGCAGGAATGACGGAAAAAGACAGTCACTCTACATGTTGCCGATTGGATGTGTCGCTGTAGTGCTAGAGTTTTTCGAAAATACCGGCCGCCCCCATGCCCCCGCCGATGCACATGGACACGATGCCGTAGCGCACGTCCCGCCGCTGCATCTCATGGAGCAGAGTGGTCGTCAGCTTGGCCCCGGTGCACCCCAGGGGATGGCCAAGGGCGATGGCCCCGCCATTGACATTGGCGATCTCCTGATCGATCCCCAGCTTGCGCATGCAGTACAGAGCCTGGGAGGCAAAAGCCTCGTTGAGCTCAAAGAGCCCGATGTCATCGATCTTCATCCCTGTCCTGGACAGAACCCCGGGAATGGCTTCCGAGGGACCGATGCCCATGAGCTCCGGCGGGACCCCCTGCACGTCATAGCCCACGAAACGGGCCATGGGATCCTTCTGGATCTTCTTCAGGTACTCTTCGGACACCACCAGGGTCACCGCAGCACCGTCCGTCATCTGGGAGGAGTTGCCGGCTGTGACCGACCCCCCGGCCTTGAACGGGGACTTGAGCTTGGCCATCTTCTCCAGGGTGGTCTTTCTGGGACCGTCGTCGATGTCCACGACCTCGACGGTCTTCTTGAGCTCATTTCCGATCACGGAGGTCTTCTCCACATCCACCGGAACGATCTCCTCGGCGAACTTGCCGTCGGCGATGGCCTGCAGGGCCCTGGTGTTGGACTGCAGACCAAAGGCGTCCTGATCCTCCCTGGAGATGTCGAACTGCTCGGCCACCTTTTCGGCCGTGATGCCCATGGAGGCGTAAGCCTCCGGCCAGTCGGCGATGAGGTCCGGGTTGGAGCTGAACTTGTTCCCCCCCATGGGGACCATGGTCATGGACTCCGTGCCACCGGCGACGATGCAGTCGGCAAAACCGGCCATGATCCGCTCCGCAGCCATGGAGATGGACTGCAGGCCGGAAGAGCAGAACCGGTTCACGGTCTGACCCGGAACCCTGTAGGACAGGCCGGCGTTGAGGGCCACCATTCGCCCCACGTTCATGCCCTGCTCGGCCTCAGGAAAGGAACAGCCCAGGATGACGTCCTCGATGTCGTCCTTGTCGACCCCTGTCTTGTCCAGGAGACTTTTCAGGGCCACAGTGGCCAGGTGATCCGGGCGCACATCGACGAACTTGCCTCGTTTGGCCTTGCACCCCGGGGTGCGAACCGCCTTGAGGATATATGCATTCTTCATGATCTCCTCCTGAAACAAAATGTCAGAAAATTTTGTTTAATAAATGTATGTCTTTCCTCAACAACGCGAAGCCAAAACCAAATTGTTAAAATGTTGCGGCTGTCATCAGCCGCAACATTTTAATTCCGGAGGGGCTTGTTGGTCTTGAGCATGTGATCGATGCGTTCCTGAGTCTTGGTGTTTCGGCAGAGCCGGAGAAAGGCCTCCCGCTCCAGATCCAGGACGTACTGCTCAGAGATCATGGTCCCTGCATTGACATCGCCGCCGGTGATGACGTCGGCCACAATGGAGCCCATCTCGTACTCGTAGTCCGTGATGAAGCTGCCTTCCTTCATGTTCCAGAGCTGACTCTTGACGCTGGCGGCCACGCTCCGACCCGGGGCCTTGAAGGGCACTGGACGGGCCGGCCTGTAGGTCTTGGCCAGAGAGATCACCTTCTGCTTGGCGTCCCCGAGCAGGCGGTCGATGTCCATGGTCACGGCGTCGCCGGGCTGCATGTACCCCAGTCCATAGGCCTCGTCCGCCCCCATGGACACCTTGGCCATGGCGATGTTTTCAAAATACTTGAAGATCAGGGGCTGCACGTCCAGGCCGTACCGGTGGGCATGCTTCGAGGCCCGGACACAGAGTTCCTTGGTGCCGCCGCCGGCCGGCAGAAGGCCGACCCCCATTTCCACCAGGCCCATGTAGGTTTCCACATGGGCGTTGATGGCGTCGCAGTGCAGGCAATACTCGCAGCCGCCTCCCAGGGCCATCTGAAAAGGGGCGGCCACAACCGGAACATGGGCGTACTTCAGGGCCATGGTTGCGCCCTGGATCTTCCTGACCATGGCGTCGATCTGGTCGAACTTGTCCTCCACGATGCCCACGGCCAGCATGAACAGGTTGGCCCCCACGGAAAACCGCTCGCCCTGGTTGCCGACCACGATGCCCACGCCCTCTCTCTCGGCCCGCTCGACAACGGCGTAGGTCATGTCCATCATGTCGTCGCTGAGGGAGTTCTGGGGGGAATGGAACTCGAGGCAGAACACCCCGTCCCCGAGATCGACGATCGAGGAGTTGTCGTTCTTCTCCACCACCCCACGGGATTGCTTGACCAGTGGCAGCTCGACCTGCTCGGGCCTGACCGGGACATCCCTGAAGGCCTTGTCTTTCAGGTCGAAGTAGCGCCGCTTGCCGTTCTCGACCCTGTAGAAGCTCTCCACCGAACGGAGAACCTCCGGGACCGCGAATCCATCCTTTTCCACCCGGGCGATGAAGTCCTGGATCCCAATGGCGTCGAGCATCTCAAAGGGCCCGATCTCCCAGTTGAAGCCCCACTTCATGGCGTTGTCGATGTTGACCACGTCATCGGCGATCTCCGGAATCCGGTTCAGGGAATAGAGCAGGGTGTCCCGGAGGGTCCTCCAGGCAAACTGGGCCGCCTTGTCCTCTCCGTTGACCACGGCCTTGACGCTCTCCCCCGGGCTCTTGGCCATCTTGGCGAACTTGATGGATTCGAACCTGGGCTTCTGGGCCGGCCTGTACTCCCCGGCCGCGTAATCCCAGTAGAGAATCTGGGTCCCCTGCTCGGTCTTCTCCTTCTTGTAGAAGCCCTGTTTGGTCTTGTTCCCCAGCTGATTGTTCTCGACCATCTTCTGGACCCAGTCCGGAAGCTTGAAGACCTCGCGTTCCTCGTCCTGGGTCAGGGCTTCGTAGGAGTTGTTCCCCACATGGACCAGAGTGTCCAGACCGACCAGGTCAGCTGTCCTGAAAGCCGCCGACTTGGGCCTGGCTGTGGGCTTTCCGGCCACGACATCCACCTCTTCCACGGTCATGCCCATGTCCATCATGTGCTGGATGCACTTAAAGATGGCGTAGACCCCGATGCGTTTGCCGATGAAGTTAGGGGTGTCCTTGGCAAAGACAATGCCCTTGCCCAGACGCTGATTGAGGAAATCGGCCATGTCCTGGACCACCTGCGGGTCGGCCTTGTCGCAGCCGACGACCTCCATGAGGCGCATGTACCGGGGGGGGTTGAAGAAGTGGGTCACCAGGAAGCGCTTCTGGATCTCCTCCGGCAGGGCCGAGGCCATCTCGTTCACCGACAGCCCGCTCGTGTTCGTGCTCAGGACCGCCCCATCCTTCATGTTCGGGGCCACCATCTCCGAAAAGACCTTTTTCTTGATGTTCATGTTCTCGACCACGACCTCGACGACCCAGTCGCATTCCTGAAGCCGGACGGCATGATCCTCGAAGTTGCCGATCTCGACCTGCTCGGCGTACTCCTTGAGCAGGAAGGGGGCCGGCTTCATCTTCATCAGCCCGTCGCGGCCGTTCCTGGCAATCCTGTTCCGGACCTCCGGGCTTTCCAGGGTCAACCCCCTGGCCTTTTCCTCTTCAGTCAACTCCCGGGGGACGATATCCAGCAAGAGGACATCGAGGCCTGCATTGGCCAGATGGGCGGCGATGGTCGCTCCCATGACACCGGCACCGAGCACACCAACTCGTTTGATCGTTTTCATTCTGTGACCTCCATGGGCTTTATTCACTCCACTTGACAACCTGCCTGAACGAACGACAGGTCAGTTTCCGACCCGGCTCCACCCGGGCGGTCTCCTCCCCTCAGCCCTGCTGACCGGACCCCCGGCCAGCAGAGACCTGCACTCCATCTCACAGCGAAGATGAACGTCCCCCGCGGGATTGAGGATGATCCGCGGCAGGGCCACCCTGCTGTGAATGAATATTCATTCATTTTTTAGCAGCGTCCCTGCCCCGTGTCAAGGAATCTGTGCTCTGCGATGGCAAAAATTCTCATCGCCGGGCATGCTGGGACACTCTTTTAACGACTTTTTCAGAAGGGAATTTGACAAATCGCGAACAGGGGGCTATGTATTTTGAGCCATTTTATGAGCACTGAGCACCATTATCACAATGTCAAAGTGTCGAAGGAGGATCTCATGGCGGAAGCTGCTTTGAAAATAGGAGGTGGGCCCAGACAGTCCACCTTTATGGACAAGGTTATGGAAGTCCTGCCTGAAGGCGGGAATCTGAACCTTTGTCTGACCTGCGGTGCCTGTTCGTCCGGCTGCCCGGCCACCGGCATCGACGGGATGGACCCCCGAAAGTTCCTGCGCATGGCCGCCCTTGGCCTGGACGAGGAAGTGACCAAATCCGGATGGGTCTGGTGCTGCACGCAGTGCCGGCGCTGCGTTCACGCCTGCCCCATGAACATCGATATCCCCAGACTGGTCTACAACGCCCGGGCTGCCTGGCCCAGGGACGAGCGCCCCAAAGGCATTCGGGGTTCCTGCGACGCCGCCCTGAACACCGAGGGGTCCAGCGCCATGGGGGCCAACTCGGAAGACTTTCAGTTCGTGATCGAGGACGTCCTGGAGGAGGTCCACGAGGACCAGCCCCAGTTCAAGGACATGACCATCAGCTTCAATCGCCCCGGGGCCATGTATTTTCTGAACCAGAACTCCCGTGAGCCGGTCACCGAGCCTGACGAGATGGTCCCTTTGTGGAAAATCCTGCACACCGCTGGCGCTGACTGGACCTACGGGACCATCGGCTGGGCGGCTGAGAACTACTGCATGTTCCTCTCCGACGACGAGGCCTGGGAAAAGATCGTCCGGGCCAAGGCCAAGGCGGTGGACGACCTCGGCTGCGAGTACTGGCTGAACACGGAGTGAGGCCACGAAATGTACGCGGTCCGGGAAGGACTGCGCAAGTTCAACATCGAGCACAACTTCAAGATCGAGTCCATCATCTACCTCTACGCTCGGTGGATCCGCGAAGGCAAGCTGCCGGTCAGCTCCGACTGGAACAAGGACCGCAAGGTCAAGTTCACGGTCCAGGACCCCTGCCAGCTGGTCCGGAAATCCTTTGGCGACGAGGTGGCCCAGGAGCTCCGCTTTGTGGTCAAGTCCGTGGTCGGCGAAGAGAACTTCATCGACATGCAGCCGAACATGTCCAACAACTTCTGCTGCGGGGGCGGCGGAGGCTTTCTCCAGGCCACCGGCTTCGGTGAGCAGCGCCGCCAGTACGGCAAGGTCAAGTACGACCAGATCATCGCCACCGGGGCCGACTACTGCATCACCCCGTGCCACAACTGCCACTCCCAGATCCATGATCTGAGCGAGCACTTTGGCGCACACTTCCCTGTGGTCCACCTCTGGACCCTCATCGCCCTGTCCTGCGGGTTCCTCGGGGAAAACGAACGCGAGTACCTGGGGGAAGACCTCTGCGAGTGCGGCCTGGAAGACATCGAAGAATAACACCCCCATGGAAGTCGAATGATTCCAGCAAAGCCGCCGCCCATGGCGGCTTTGCTCTTTCACACCACGTTTGAACTTTGGCGTGAGTTTGCACAATGAGCACACATGTCGTCATCATCGGAGGCGTGGCCCTGGGGCCGAAAGTCGCCTCCAGGCTCAAGAGATGCGCCCCGGATACGAACATCACGCTCCTGGACCGGGACCGGCTCATCTCCTACGGGGGATGCGGCATCCCCTACTATGTGGGGGGCGATGTCCAGGACATCAAAGAGCTGCGCAAGACCATGTACCACATGGAGCGCAACGAGGCGTTCTTCAAGAATGTGAAGCATTTTACCGTCCTGACCGGCAAGGAGGTCATCTCCATCGACCGCAAGGACAAGTGCGTGACCTATCGGGATGTGGACACCGGGGTGGAAAAGGATTTGAGCTATGACGCCCTGGTCATGGCCACCGGGACCACGCCTGTGCTCCCGCCGCTGCCCGGCGCGGACCTGCCCAATGTCTTCACCGTGTCCAACCTCCACCATGCCCAGGCCATCAAGGACCAGCTGACCCAGGGCGGCATCGAGTCCGCGGTCATTGTCGGGGCCGGGGCCATCGGCCTGGAAATGGCCGAAGCCTTTGCCGACCTCTGGGGTGTGGAGGCCACGGTGGTGGAGATGATGGACCACGCCCTGCCCACTGCCATTGGCCCGGACATGGCCGGAATGGTCCACAGGCACCTCGAGAACAACGGGGTCAAGGTCCTGTCCAAAACCAGGGTCATGGAGGTCCTGGGCGACCCCCAGAACGGCGTCACCGGGGTCAAGACCTCGGCCGGGGACATCCCCTGCCAGGCCGTGATCTTCAGCGTGGGGGTTCGGCCCAACTCCAAGCTGGCGGCCGACGCCGGCCTGACCATTGGCGCAAACGGGGGAATCGTGGTCAATGCCAGGCTGCGGACCTCCGACCCTTCGATCTATGCCGGCGGCGACTGCATCGAGCAGCGCCACCTCATCAGCGGCGAGACGCTGGTCATGCCCCTGGGCTCCCTGGCCAACAGGCAGGGCAGGGTCATTGCCAACAACATCGCCGGAAAAAACGATCAGTTCAAAGGGGTCATCGGCAACTTCTGCGTCAAGCTCTTCGACATCGGGGTGGCCAGGGCCGGCCTGACCGTGCAGCAGGCCCAGAACGCAGGGTTCAACCCGGAATACGCCCTCGTGGTCCAGCCGGACCGGGCCCACTTTTACCCCACCTCCGGGATCATGATCCTCAAGCTCATCGCCGACCGCAAGACCAGACGTGTCCTGGGGGTCGAGGCCCTGGGGCCCAATGGAGACGCGGTCAAGGCCAGGGTGGACGCCATCGCGGCCCTGCTGCCCTACGCCATCGGTCTGGAGGAGATCTCCAACCTCGAGGTCTGCTACTCGCCGCCTTTTTCCGCAGCCATGGACATCGTCAACGTGGCCGGAAACGTGCTCCAGAACATCCTGGACGGACTGAACCGGCCCATCTTCCCCTCCGAGCTGGCTGAAGCCTTTCCAGAGGCCGGCGGGGTGGTCCTCGATGTCCGGGCCCCGGACCAGGCTCAGCCTGGCAAGGACAAGTACCAGGATCAGTGGCTGAACATCCCCCTGGAGGAGGTCCCGTCCAGAGTGGCCGAGGTCCCCAGGGACAAGCCCGTCTACGTCTACTGCAACACTGGAACCAGATCCTATGAAGTCCAGCGTTTCCTGAATGCCCAGGGGCTGGAGAATGTCCTGGGAGTCCAGGGCTCGTATGCCGTGCTCAAGGATGTGGCCCCGGACTTCGATCCCAGGGAGGAGTGAGCGTTTCAGCTTGGCCAAGGCCAAGCACAGACGAATGAACTGTCTCTCTTGAAGAACCTCTGTGCTGTTCAGCAACGTCCCTGGTTGGAGTGGCCAGACGACATTTCAATGGTTATTATTGAACAGTGATTTTTTTACGATCACACTGGCCGGGTTGAGTGGGGCCTGGAAATCATCTCAAGTTTTTGTCTTTCCTCAACCTTCAACCATCGACCTCTCCGGCTGGCCGGCGGCCGGGCTGACCCCTGAACGCTGAAACCTCAGACACGACGTCCCTGGTTCGATTTCACCACAAGAACAACTCGACTGACCTGCTCAGGAAGAAGAAGGAGCAACCCCCATGTCCCGTAACGAATCGCCTTCCAAGTCCGGTTCGGTTCTCGTCATCGGAGGTGGGATCACCGGCATGCAGTCCGCCCTTGACCTGGCCGACGCCGGCTACTTTGTCCATCTCGTGGAGCGGTCCCCGGCCATTGGCGGGACCATGGCCCAGCTGGACAAGACCTTCCCCACGAATGACTGCTCGATGTGAATCATCTCACCGAAACTGGTCGAGGTCGGCCGGCACGAAAACATCGAGGTTATGACGCTTTCCGAATTGACTGCCCTGTCCGGTGAGGCGGGCAACTTCACGGCGACGGTCAAAAAGTCGCCGCGCTACATCGATATGGACAAGTGCATCGCCTGCGGGCTGTGCGCTGAAAAGTGCCCTGCCAAGACAGCCAATGAGTTCGAAGAGGGCCTGTCCAAGCGCAAGGCCGCATACCTGCCCTATCCTCAAGCCGTGCCTCTGAAGTACGTCATTGACCCGGACAGGTGCATCTACTTCAAGAAGGGCAAATGCCGGGCCTGTGAAAAGTACTGCCCCACCGGGGCGGTCAACTTCGAGGAAAAGGAGGAAATCCTGGACCTGCAGGTCGGGTCGGTCATCATGACCACAGGCATGCAGCCCTTTGACCCTTCCTCCATTGACGGCTACCAGTACAAGACCCTTCCCAACGTGGTCACGAGCCTCGAGTTCGAGCGCATCCTGGCGGCTGAAGGCCCGACCAAGGGCCATGTGGTCCGGCTCTCGGACCATGAGCCGGCCAGGAGAATCGCCTGGCTGCAGTGCGTCGGCTCCCGGGACATGAACACCTCCAGCAACGAGTACTGTTCCGGGGTGTGCTGCATGTACGCCATCAAGGAGGCGGTCATGGCCAGGGAGCATGTCGGCTCGGACTTCCAGCCGGCGATTTTCTTCATGGACATGCGCACCTCAGGCAAGGACTTTGAAAAGTACTACACCAAGGCCCAGAACGACGGTGTCCGGTTCATCCGTTCCAGAGTGCACACCATCACCCAGGTGGACGAGTCAGGAACCCTGAATCTCGAGTACGCCACCGATGACGGGCAGCTCAAGCGGGAAGAGTTTGACCTGGCTGTCCTTTCCGTGGGGATGGAGCCTGCGGCTTCGGCCAGGGAAATCGCGGACAGCCTGGGCATCGAGCTCACCCGGGACAACTTCGTCCACACGGCCGACAGCTCCCCGGTCTCCACCAACCGGCCCGGAGTCTTTGTCGCCGGCGTGGCCCAGGGCTGCAAGGACATCCCTCAGTCGGTCATGGAAGCCAGCGCCGCTGCCTGCAGTGCCGGAATGGAGCTGGCCTCGGCCAGGGGGACCGCCGTCAGGGAAAAGACGTTCCCTGAGGAAAAGGAGATCGATCCCTCGGACATCAGAATCGGGGTCTTTGTCTGCAACTGCGGCTCGAACATCGGCGGCGTGGCTGACGTCCCGGCCATTGCCGAATTCGCCACAGCCCTGCCCCATGTGGCCTATGTGGAAGAGAACCAGTTCACCTGCTCCCAGGACACCCAGGAGAAGATGGCCCAATCCATCAGGGACAACAACCTGAACCGGGTTGTGGTTGCGGCCTGCACCCCCAGGACTCATGAGCCCCTGTTCCAGGAGACCATCCAGAGCTCGGGCCTCAACCCCTATCTCTTTGAAATGGCCAACATCCGCAACCAGTGCACCTGGTGCCATGCCCAGGACAAGGACAAGGCCACGGAAAAATCCAAGGACATGGTGCGCATGGCCGTGGCCAAGGCAGCCAACCTGGAGCCCATCCCCGAGCTGTCGGTGGACGTGGACAAGTCCGCCCTGGTCATCGGAGGCGGTGTTGCCGGGATGACCACGGCCCTGAGCCTGGCCGGCCAGGGCTTTCCGGTCACGCTGGTGGAAAAGGCCCCGGAGCTCGGAGGCGCGGCCAGGGACGTGCACACCACCTGGCAGGGCCAGAACGTGCAGGAGATCCTCAAAGGGCTCATTGCAGAGGTTGAGGGCCATGACCAGATCACGGTCCTGTGCGGTTCCGAGGTCACGAAGTCCGACGGCTTCGTGGGCAACTTCCAGACCCAGGTGGCCACTCCGGACGGTCCGACCAGTGTCAGCCACGGAGCGGCGATCATCGCCACAGGCGGCAGGGCCGCGGACTCGGACGAGTACCTCTCCAACCAGAGCTCCCGGGTGACCAAGTGGCACGAAATCGAGGAGATCCCGGACAAGGTCGAACAGGCCAAGAGCATCGCCTTCATTCAGTGCGTGGGCTCAAGGGATGAGAACAGGCCCTACTGCTCCCACATCTGCTGCACCACCTCCATCACTCAGGCCATCGCCATCAAGGAGCAGGATCCGGAGAAGAACGTGTTCATCCTCTACCGGGACATCAGAACCCCGGGTGCCAAGGAGACCCTGTACAAGAAGGCCCGCCAGCTCGGGGTGGTCTTCATCCGCTACACCCTTGAGAACAAGCCGGTGGTCAGGGAAACAGAGCAGGGACTGGAGATCGAGGTCTTTGATCCCATCCTGCAGCGGGAGGTGGTCATCACGGCCGACCTGCTCAATCTGGCCACGGCCATTGAGCCCAACAAGGCGGATGAGCTGACCTCCATCTTCAAGCTCCCGTTGAACAGCGAGGGCTTTTTCATGGAGGCCCACGCCAAGCTCCGACCGGTTGAGTTCGCCTCCGACGGACTGTTCATGTGCGGACTGGCCCACTACCCCAAGGCCATGGAGGAGTCCATCGCCCAGGCCAAGGCAGCCGCCAGCCGGGCCGCCACGATCCTGGCCAAGCCAAAGGTGCACATCTCGCCCATTGTCTCCCAGATCGACCAGGACCAGTGCATCGGATGCGGGTTGTGCGTTGAGCTCTGCCCCTTTGGGGCCATTGTCCCTGAAGAGATTGCCGAGGGCATCATTCGAGCCAAGAATGTGCCCGCATCCTGCAAGGGCTGCGGCATCTGTGCGGCCAGCTGCCCGCAGCGGGCCATCGACATGCTCCACTTCCGGGATGCTCAGATCGAGGCCTCTATTGAAGCAGCCGTGTAGATCATCACAGCGGGAGGCTTTGCCGCGCCTGGCGAATCCTGCTGAACCAACCAAGTGAGGATTGTATGCCCCAGTTTGAACCCAAAATCATCGCTTTCCTCTGCAACTGGTGCGCCTACGCCGGTGCAGACCTGGCAGGGGTCTCCCGACTCCAGTACCCCTCGAACCTGCGACCGGTCCGGGTGATGTGCAGCGGACGGGTTGACCCGGTGTACATCGTCGACGCCCTCATGGACGGGGCTGACGGCGTCCTTGTTTCGGGTTGACACATCGGAGACTGCCATTACCTGGATGGTAATGTTCAGGCCGAAAAAAAGATCCGCTTGACCCAAAAGGTGCTCGACCTGGCCGGGATCGAACCCCAGCGGCTCTCCCTCGAATGGGTCTCCTCGGCCGAGGCCCAGCGTTTCGCCGACGTGGCCACCAGCATTGTCGACACGGTGACCGAGCTCGGGCCACTGGACCGGAAGGACAAGGAGCTGGCCCTTGCGGCCGCCCGTCGGACCGTGGACGGGGAAATCGTCCGCTGGACCGTGGGCAAGGAAACCGCCCTGACCGACAAGGGCGATGTCTACGGCCGGAGCTGGGACATCGAGCGATTCGAGGCCATCCTGGACTCGGTTGCCGGGGCCGAGCTGGAAAAGCACCTCATCTACGAGGCCCTGAACCGGGGATGCACATCTGTGCGCGAGGTGGCCTCAATGACCGGCATGGAGCTGCCCCGGATCTCCTTTGTCATGGCCGACATGGAACGAACCGGGATGATCGAGTTCAGGGGCATGGAGAACCACAAGCCGCAGTTCGCCGCCGTGTGAGCCGCTTGTCCCAGGCTTGACTCGTCATTCTGAAGCCTTACTTCTCTTTCGCTTCTTCATCAAGAGCATCATGTGCCATCAACGTCATCGAGAAGGATACCCATCATGACAACTCAGTCATCCACGAGCGGATCCGTCATGGTCGTCGGGGGGGGCATCACCGGTATGCAGGCCTCCCTTGACCTGGCCAACTCGGGTTTCAAGGTCTATCTCGTCGAACAGTCGCCGTCCATTGGGGGGATGATGTCCTGGCTGGACAAGACCTTCCCCACCAATGACTGCGCGATGTGAATCATCTCCCCGGTACTGGTCGAGGTCGGCCGGCATTTGAACATCGACATCCTCGCCAACAGCGAGATCGAGTCTGTTCAGGGAGACAAGGGAAACTTCACCGTCACGGTCAACAGCAGGGCCAGGTACATCGATCCCCAGGCCTGCACCGGCTGCGGGGAGTGCGCCTCGCATTGCCCCATCAGCGCTGTTGACGTCTACAACCAGTCCATGCGGGAGCGGCGGGCCGTGTACATCGACTATGCCCAGGCTGTTCCGCTGTCCTTCACCATCGATCAGGACACCTGCATCGGGTGCGGCCTGTGCGAAAAAATGTGCCTGGCCGGGGCCATCAAGTATGCCGACACCCCGCAGGCGCACACCTTGAACGTCGGGTCCATCGCCCTGGCCGTGGGCACCAGGACCTATGATCCCTCAGGGCTCGATTTTCTGGGCTACGGCCGGTACCCGAACGTGGTCACCAGCGCCGAGTTCGAGAGGATCCTCAGCGCTTCAGGGCCTTACTTCGGCAACCTCATGCGCCCGCTGGACCGGGAGGAACCCCGGAAGATCGCCTGGCTGCAGTGCGTCGGGTCCAGGGACATCAACCGCTGCGGCAACGGCTACTGCTCCTCGGTCTGCTGCATGTACGCCATCAAGGAGGCGGTCATTGCCAAGGAGCACGCCACCGACGAACTGGACTGCGCCCTGTTCTACATGGACATGCGCACCTATGGCAAAGACTTCGAGCGCTACATGGATCACGCCCGGGAGGAGGAGGGGGTCCGCTTCATCCGCTCCAGGGTGCACACCATCACCGAAGTCCCTGAAACCGGGGATCTGGAGCTGACCTTTGTCGACGACTCGGGCCAGATGCAGTCCGAGGTCTTCAACATGGTCGTCCTTTCCGTCGGCCTGGAGACCTCTCCCCAGACTCTGGAACTGGCCGAGCAGCTTGGGGTGGACGTCTCAGACAACCGTTTCTGCAAGACCTCCACCTTCGCCCCCATCTCCACCTCCAGGGACGGGGTCTACGTGTGCGGGGCCTTTCAGGGCCCGAAGGACATCCCGACCTCAGTGGTCGACGCCAGCGCCGCAGCCTCACTGGCCGGCGAAGTCCTGACGCCGGCCCGCTTTTCCGAGACCAGGGTCAAGGAAGTGGTCCCGGAAAAGCCTGTTCAGGGCGAGAGGCCGAGCATCGGCGTCTTTGTCTGCAAGTGCGGCAGCAACATTGCCGGGGTGATCGACGTCCCGGCGGTCCGGGACTATGCCGCCAGCCTGCCCTTTGTGGACTACGTGACCGACAACCTCTACACCTGCTCCCAGAACACCCAGGAGGAGATGGCCGAGATCATCGACGAGAAAAACCTCAACCGGGTCATCGTGGCCTCCTGCTCGCCGAAGACCCACGAGCCGCTGTTCCAGGAAACCCTGACCAATGCAGGGATCAACAAATACCTCTTCAACATGGTCAACATCAGGAACCAGGACTCCTGGGTCCACCGGAACAATCCGGAGATGGCCACTGAAAAGGCCAAGGACCTGGTCAGGATGGCCGTGTCCACCGTGGCCCTGAAGGAACCTCTGGAGGAGCCGGAGCTGGGCATCGACCAGACCGCCCTGGTCATCGGCGGGGGCATCTCCGGGATGACGTCGGCTCTGAGTCTGGCCCGACAGGGGCACCGGACCCATCTCGTTGAAAAGGCCGACGAGCTGGGAGGGCAGGCCAGACATCTCTTCAAAACCTGGAAAGGCGAAGACATTCAGGCCCATCTCAAGGAGCTCATCGCTGAGGTCGAGACCGAGCCCAACGTCAAGATTCACCTCCAGACCTCGGTCTCCGCGGTGGACGGCTTTGTGGGCAACTTCAACACGACCCTGGACAATGGCTCTGAGCAGCAGACCCTCACCCACGGGGTGACGGTCGTGGCCACCGGGGCCTCTGAGCTCCACCCTCAGGAGTACCTCTACGGCCAGGACTCCAGGGTCAAGACCAGCCTGGAGCTGGACCGCATGTTCCAGTCCAACGACCCCGAGCTGGACAAGGTCAATTCAGCGACCTTCATCCAGTGCGTGGGCTCCAGGGAGCCGGAGCGGCCCTACTGCTCCAGAGTCTGCTGCACCCATTCCATTCAGAGCGCCATGGAGCTCAAGAAGCGCAACCCGGCCATGAACGTCTACATCCTCAACAGGGACATCCGGACCTACGGGGAAAAGGAGAACCTCTACAATCAGGCCAGGGAGGCCGGGGTGATCTTCATCCGCTACTCCCTGGAGGACAAGCCGGTGGTTGAAGTCAAGGACTCCGGGCTCACGGTCACCGTGACCGATCCCATTCTGGGCCAGCCCCTGGAGATCCAGACCGACCTCCTGACCCTGGCCACAGCCATCGTGCCCGAAAAGGACGAGCAGCTGGCCAACTTCTACAAGATCTCCTTGAACGACGACGGATTCTTTGCCGAACGGCACGCCAAGATGGGGCCGGCGGAGTTCGCCACCGACGGGATGTTCCTCTGCGGGCTGGCCCACTACCCCAAATCCATCGACGAATCCATCGCCCAGGGCAAGGCCGCCGCTGGCAAGGCCATCACCCTGCTCTCCCAGGAGATCATTCACTCCAGCGGAGAGGTGGCTCAGGTCAACCCCAATTACTGCAGCAGCTGCGGCGTCTGCGTGTCCATCTGCCCCTATTCGGCGCCCTCGTTCGTGGAAGAGGGCCGATTTGCCGGCAAGGCCCAGATCAACCCCTCCCTGTGCAAGGGCTGCGGGCTGTGCGCCGCATCCTGCCGCTCCGGGGCCATTGCCCTCAAGGGCTCGGACAACAGGCAGATCTTCGCCATGATCGAAGCGATATAAATTCTTGCGGGATCGCGATGAGCGCTCCCGCAAGAATTTATTTATTTTCTCTTTTTATTGACGTGATCAAGGTCATTCATCATCAATGTTAAAAATCTCCAGTCCGCTGGAGATTTTTAAAGGAGCGAGACCATGTCTGACTGGGAACCGAAAATCGCTGCATTTCTCTGCAACTGGTGTTCCTACGGGGCGGCCGATCTGGCCGGGGTCAGCCGGATGCAGTATCCGGCCAACATACGGGTCATCCGCATTCCCTGCACCGGGGCCATGAACCCCAACTTCATCCTCCAGTCGCTGCGCCACGGGGTCGACGGCGTCTGGGTTTCGGGCTGACATCCTGGCGAGTGCCACTACATCAGTGGCAACCTCTTCGCCAGACGGCGGTTCGTCGTCTTGAAAGACTTGCTTGAGTATATCGGGATCGAGCCCGGCCGGGTCCATTTTTCCTGGATCTCCTCAGCCGAGGCCACGAAGTTTCAGGACACGGCCAAGAAGGTCGTGGAGCAGGTCCGGGCCCTTGGTCCGGCCAAAAGACTGGTCAGAGACATTCGTAAGGAGGCGGCATGAACGACGTCACCAAAGAGATCCGGGCTACAGCCAGACGCCTCCTGGAGGAAGGCTCGGTCGACTGCGTGATCGGATACAGAAAAGGGACCGTCCCCATGCAGGAAGAGCCCTATTTCGCCTACACGCCGGAAGAGGCTGAGAATCTGGTCTGGACCGGCTTCTGCGTCAACAACCTGGCCAACTTCCTCATCCGCAGATCGGGCAAGAACGCCATTGTGGCCCAGGGGTGCGTGTCCCGCAATATTGTCGGCCTGATCAAGGAGAATCAGGTCAACAGGGAGGACGTCCACATCATAGGCGTCCACTCCCCGGGCATGCTCGACGCCGGAAAGATCAAGGAGCAGTTCCCGGGCAAGGTCATCACCGAGGTCGAGGAAAAGGGCGAAGACCTCATCGTCAAGGGATGGGGATTCGAAGAGACCCTGGATCGCAAGAAGTTCAAGCGGGACAATTGCTACACCTGCACCCACCGCAATGCGGTCCTGTTTGACGAGTTTGTCGGTCAAGAGGGTCCGCAGACCGGCGGAGGCGACATCGACAAGATCGCCGCCCCCTGGGAGAAGCTGGACCCGGAATCCCGCTGGGCAGAGTTCGAGGCCACCTTCAAGGACTGCATCCGCTGCTACGCCTGTCGCAACGCCTGCCCCCTGTGCTACTGCGACGTCTGCTTCGTCGACGAAAACAACCCCCAGTGGGTCGGCAAGTCACAGCTGGACACGGACGTCTACACCTTCCACATCTTGCGGGCCTTTCACTGCGCTGGACGGTGCACAGACTGCGGGGCATGCGAATCCGCATGCCCGGTGGGCATCAAAATGCGCAGGCTGACCTCCAAGCTGGAGAAGGACGTCAGGGAGTTCTACAGCTATCAGCCTGGACTGGACCTGGAAACTCCAACTCCTCTGGCCACCTATCGCCCCAACGACCCTGACGTTGAAACATGATCCAGCACCCTGGCCGACGTGCCGTCGGGACCCAAACTCGGATGGAGCCGGAGGCCCATCCGTAGCCGACATGAGGAAGAACTATGCCAGAGAAAATACTCAAGAAAGACGCCATCACGGACCTGGTGAAGCAGTGCGCCGCTGATCACGAGGTCTTCGCCCCTGTCCGGGACGGGGCCTCCATGGTCTGGTCCAGGATATCCCCTGAAGACGAGCTCGAATTCGAGTTCACCAACACGGACATGTCCCCGAAGAGCTTCATGCTTCCTCAGACCGAGCGCTTGATGCACTTCACCAATGACCCGGACCATACCCAGTCCATGATCATGAAGGATGAGCCCAGGCTCTCAACACCCAGGGCCCTGATCAACATCCGGCCCTGCGACGCCAAGGCCTTCTGCGTCCTGGACCTGGTCTTTGAACGGGATGAAAACGCCACTGACGTCTACTGGAAGGACAAGCGGGACAAGACCGTGCTCATCGGGCTGGCCTGCAAGCACCCCTGCCCGACCTGCTTCTGCACCTCGGTCAACTGCGGTCCCCACCATGAAGAGGGGCTGGACATCCTCCTGGTGGACCTCGAAGACCGTTTCCTCGTCAAGCCGCTGACCCCGAAAGGCGAGGAGCTGACCAGTGATCTTGACCAGGCCGGGGAAGACGACATCGCACAGGCTCAGGAGCAGAAAGAGGCGGCCGAGGCGGCCATCACCACAGGGGTGGGCCTGGACAACATCTTCTCCAGGAACGTGCTCGAGGAGTACGAACACCCCTGTTTCGACCGGATCTTCGAGTCCTGCATCAACTGCGGGACCTGCACCTTTTTTTGCCCCACCTGCCACTGCTTCGACATCCAGGACGAGACCCAGGATGACTACGGCAGACGAATCAGGAACTGGGACACCTGCATGAGCTGGCTGTTCACCCACCACACCTCGGGCCACAATCCCAGGGGGACGAAGCAGCACCGTGTCCGTCAGCGGTTCATGCACAAGTTCAAGTACATGCCCATCAAGCTGGATGGGGCCATCGGATGTGTGGGCTGCGGCAGGTGCACCTCCAAGTGTCCGGTGAACATCGATGTGCGCAGCGTTGTGAACAGGATGAACGAACCAATCAGCGACTGAAGCGAGTGTGCCATGAAAAATCCCTATCTGCCGTACCCAGTGCGCATCAGCAGGGTCGAAATCGCCACCGAGGACAAGAGTCTGCGGACCTTCGACTTTGAGTTCCTGAACGAGGAGGACGCCAAAGCCTTTGACTACCTCCCGGGCCAGTTTGCCGAGCTCTCGGTGCCTGGTTACGGGGAGGCCCCCATCGGCATTGCCTCCAGCCCCACAGAAGGGGACCATCTGACCTTCACCGTGAGCAAGGCCGGCAAGGTCACCGGCAGGCTCCATGCCATGACAGAAGGCGACATCATCGGCGTCAGGGGCCCTCTGGGCCACTCCTACCCCTTGAAGGACATGGAGGGCAAAAACATCGTCATCCTGGCCGGGGGCTATGCCGTGACCACGCTGCGCTCGACCATGGTCTGGCTGCTCCACCCGGACAACAGGGACAAATACGGCGAGATCACCTTCATCTACGGGGCCAGAACCCCTGGAATGCTCCTGTACAACGACATTCTCGAGGAGTGGGATCAGCGCGAGGACGTCAACACCTACATCACCATCGACAACAAGGTCGAGGGCTGGGACAAGTACGTCGGGTTCGTGCCCCAGATCGCCGACCAGGTCTCCCCCGAGCCGGACAATGCCGTGGCCCTGATCTGCGGACCGCCGATCATGATCAAGTTCACCCAGCCGGTCCTGGACAAGATGGGCTGGACCGGAGACCAGATCATCATGAGCCTGGAAAACAGGATGAAGTGCGGGATCGGCATCTGCGGCCGGTGCAATGTGGGCCCCCACTACGTCTGCAAGGACGGTCCGGTCTTCACCAAGGCCCAGCTGGACGAGCTTCCCAAAGAGTACTGACGCTCCTGAGCGTCAGTCCTCTTTGGGACATCAAGTGCAGTGACTGGACAGAGTTTCTTCCCTGATCAAACTGGCCGGTGGACTGTTTTCTCGACACGTCGGGAATCTTTTCCGTCCTCAACCTTGAACCCTGAACAGTGAACCTGTCAGCCCGGCCAGAGGCCGGGCTGAAGAGCGATCCTCTCCAGCCCGCAGAACACATTGAGCCGCTCAGGCCGGGCATAGGCAATCAGGGTCATGCCCGCCCGTCTGGCGATGTCCACCCCCAGTGACGAAGGCGCTGTCCTGGACAGGACCATGGGCACCCCCATCCTGGCGCACTTCATGACCATGTCCGAGGTCAGCCGTCCGGTGGTGAACATGGCCCCGCTGGCCGGGAACCTGTCCAGAAGCAGCGCCCCGATGACCTTGTCCACGGCATTGTGCCGGCCCACGTCCTCATAGGCGATCTGGAAACGGCCATCCGACCAGAATCCGCACCCGTGCACGCAGTGCGTCTTCCTCTGCAGGGACGATATGCTCAGAGTCTTCCTGATGAGCTGCCCGATCTGGTCCATGGTCATGCTCGTCTCCTGCAGCCCTGGAAACGGGCCCTCCAGAAACCGTCTGGCCACCCTGCCGGTCCCCCCGCACCCCGAGGTGACCACCATCTCCTCCTGATTGGGGGCCGCATCCTCATCCACCCTGGCATAGACCGTGACCAGCCCCTCATCGCAGACCAGGGTCTCGACCACCTGTCCGGGCTGCGTCAGATACCCCTGACCAAAGAGAAAGCCCACGGCAAACTCTTCCAGATCAGCGGGCAGGACCATTGAAGAGCCGATGATCTCCTCGTTCAGGGCGATCTGGACCGGAGTTTCCTGCAACACGGTCTCGGTCCTTTCCTCTCGCCCTTTCGGGGTCACCAGGGCCGTGGAGCAGGTCGTCACGACATCCATATCCCTCGACTCCTGAAGGCCGTTCCAGCTTCTGAAGCGGGTGGCCATTGCCCGTGGCCCGGCCGGACTGAAGGTTTTGACTGGACCCATGCTTTTGGGCTACACCAGTGGTGGTTTTCATCCCTCAAATCTGAAAGGTTTCGGAAGACGTCCCTCAAGGCCATGCTCACTGCCCTCATACCGGTGTTTCTGATCATCCTGCTCGGCCACCTCTTCAAACGGACCGGTTTTCCAGGCCCTGGCTTCTGGGGGGCGGCAGAACGGATCACCTACTTTGTCTTTTTTCCGGCCCTGCTCATCAACAAGCTGGCTGACGCCTCCTTCTCCTCGATGACCGCGGTCCCTCTGGCCGCCTCCCTGATCTGCTCCATCCTGGCCCTGAGCCTCGCCCTGCTCCTGCTCCGACCGCATCTGGACTTGAACGGGCCGGCCTTCACCTCTGTCTTCCAGGGCGGCATCAGGTTCAACACCTTTGTCGGGCTGGCCGCTGTCTCAGCCCTGCTCGGCAGCTCAGGCCTGACCCTGGCGGCTGTGGCCCTGGTGGCCATGATCCCGGTCATCAACCTCATCTGCGTTCCCACAGTGGCCAGGTTCGGTATCGGCCAGGGGGCCAGTCTCGGTTCCCTCGTCCGGGAAGTCCTGCGCAACCCCCTGATCCTGGCCTGCGTCACCGGATTTGCCGTCAACCTGTCCGGTCTCCCTCGACCTCAGGGTCTGTTCCGGGTCTTCGAGCTCCTGGGCAGCGCAGCCCTGCCCACCGGCCTGCTGGCCGTGGGGGCGGGTCTGGAGCTCAACAACCTGAACAGGAACGTCAAGGGGCTGCTCCTCTCCTCGGGATGCAAGCTCATCGCCTTTCCCCTGCTGACAGCCTTTTTCTGTCTGCTCTTCAAGGTCAGCCCGGAAGGCCGGATCGTGGCCGTGGTCTTCGCCGCCCTGCCCACAGCAGTATCCGCTTTCATCCTGGCCCGTCAATTGGGTGGCGACACCACGCTCATGGCCTCGATCATCACGGTCCAGACCATCCTGTCCGCGATCACCCTCCCTCTGATGCTCAACCTCTTCTCCTGAACATCCTCCCGTTCTCCTTCACCTTTTCTGTTGACAAGGACAGGTAATGTTTTAAACTTGGGAAAATCACCGGCCTGTGATCTCTTTTTCCCCAACCCAAAAGGAGGATACCCCAATGCAACGATTCAAACGCGGTCTTGCCCTGTTCTGTGTCCTGGTGTTCACCGTTGTTTCCGGGAACGCCATCGGATCCGACCTCATCCCCAAGGTGGACAACTTCATCTTCCTCTATGACGGCTCCGGGTCCATGAAAAACGACTACAATGTCCTGGACCAGAGAAAGGCCGTCCTGGCCAAAGAGGCCATGCAGACCATGAACGGTGAGATCCCGGCCCTGGACTACACTGCCGGCCTGTTCACCGCGAGCCCCGGCTTTGAGACCAACGCCCCCATGGCTGGCTATCCGAGCCCTGGCTACGGCCAGGCCATATCCGCCCTGCCGGTGCCCGCCTCCCTGTTTGGCGTCCAGACGCCTCTGGCCTCCGGCATGCAGAGCCTGGACAGCGTGCTGGGCGGCCTCTCCGGGCCCACAGCCGTGATCCTCTTTTCCGACGGAGGGGAGAACCGGGGCGGCCAGCCCGGCCAGGTCGCCCAACAGCTGGCTGCAAAGCACGATGTCTGCTTTCACGTGGTCAGCTTTGCCCAGAGCGGAAGTGAAAAAGAGGTCGTGGACTCCATCGTCGCCAGTCAGGACTGCTCGACCATGATCAGCGCTGAGGACTTCCAGGACGATGGCGCCCGGTCCATGTTCATCCAGAACATATTCTACACCTCCCTCCAGGACAGTGACGGCGACGGGGTCCTCAACCCCGACGACCAGTGCCCGAACACCCCTGCCGGAGTTGAGGTCGATGCCGTGGGCTGCGCCCTGGACAGCGACGGCGACGGCGTGCCCGACTACAAGGATCAGTGCCTGAACACCCCAGCCGGGGTCGAGGTCGATGCCGTGGGCTGCCCCCTGGACAGTGACGGCGACGGCGTGCTCGATTATATGGATGAGTGCCCCGGGACCCCTGCGAACACGGTTGTCGACGACAAGGGATGCGCTGTTGAGACCTGCATCGACCTGCAGGTCAGGTTTGAATTCAACAAGGCCGAGGTCCTGCCCGAGTACACCGACCACTTGAAAGAAGTGGCCATGTTCCTGATGAAGAACCCCGACGACAAGATGGTCATCGAAGGCCACACCGACAGCGTCGGTTCTGCCGAGTACAATCAGGACCTCTCGGAACGCAGGGCTCAGAGCGTCAAGGACTACATGGTTGAGGTTTTCGGCGTCCGGGAGAGCCGTCTCATGGCCGTGGGCTACGGTGAGACCAGGCCCATCGCCTCCAACGGCACTGATGAAGGCAGGCAGAAGAACCGCAGAGTCGTGGGCGTGCTCTGCACGTCCTTTGACGAGTACTGATCCCCCTGCATCACTGTGGATCGGACAGGGGCCGGCCTCAGGGCCGGCCCTTTGTTTTGAACTGGAGATTGTCTATGCTCACCAGGTGGCTCCCATGGAAAACAATCATCAAGCGAACCGCCAAGGCCTATGGGTTCATCGATCCCATCTCCCTGATGGCCAGACTGCGGCGTTTTGCCCAGCCGTCTGAGGTCCAGGAGCCCATTGAGCTCATTCGGGCCGGCATCCTGTTTCACGCCAGAGGACTCATCAACACCAAGGCCATCCAACACAACCTGGACTGGATCTGGCCTTTCTGGGTCCAGCGCCAGTTCAACCCTTCGGACGTGTCCTTCATTCCCCGCAGCTTTTCAGTCAGCCACGTCAACCTGACCCACCGCAACTGGACCGCAGTTGGCCTGCCCGACGTGGACGCCTACCCTATCGTCGATCCCCGGGGGCTGGTCACCCCCTACCACGACAGCTGGTCCATCGATTTCTGGGTCGTGGACGACGCCGGGCACGAGCTCTATCCCTCCAAGCTGGCCAGCGTGGAGCAGGAACTCCTGCTGGAACCGAACCTGACCATCGTCACCAGGGCCGAGGACCAGGGGCTCTCGCTGACAAGCAGGGTCCAGGCCCAGGATCATGACGACCCGCACCTGTCGGTCAAGGTCCAGGCCACGGCCCCCGTCAGGGGATGGCTCGTTGTGGCCCTGCGCCCCTACAATCCCGAAGGCATCCAGTTCATTGAGAAGCTCTCCACCTCTGCCGGCAGGTCGTGCCTGCAGATCAACACCAGACACCAGCTGGAGTTCAGCACCCCCCCTGATCGGACAGTCTTTTCCGACTATGCCGAGGGGGACGTGGTCCACCGATTGTGGGCCGACCAGCCGGCTTTCGGGGCGACCTGCAAGGTGGGCATGGCCACTGGCGCGGCCCTGTTTTCGATCCCTGACGGGGAAAAGGGCCGCACGGTCACGCTCAGACTGAACTTGAGCGAGTCTCCGTCAGCAGCCGGGCCGTCCTCCCAGACCTGGACCCAGGCGCTGGAATCCGCAGCAGAGCTGAGCATCCCCGACCCCTGGATGCAGCACCTCTACGACAGCGCGGTGCGGACCCTGATCCTGCTCTCAGCCGGGGAGATCGTGCCCGGGCCCTACACCTACAAACGGTTCTGGTTCCGGGACGCCTGCCTGATGCTCAACGCCCTGCTGGCCCTCGGCCTGGATGCCCGGGCCGCCCGTCAGCTGAACTCTTTTCTGCCCAATCAGCGGGTGACCGGTTACTTTCACTCCCAGGAAGGTGAGTGGGATGCCAATGGCGAAGTGCTCTGGATCCTTGACCGCTTCCAGCAGCTCTCCACCCGCCGGCTCTCCCCGGACTGGTCCAAGGCGGCGTACCGGGCGGCAAAATGGATCTGGCACAAGCGGGTCCGCACCGATGCCTCCCGCCTCCATTCAGGGCTCCTGCCACCGGGCTTCAGCGCCGAGCACCTGGGACCGGTGGACTACTACTATTGGGACAACTTCTGGTGCCTGGGGGGGCTGCGGTCCGCCAGACGGATCATGGCCCGTTTTCAGGCCTCGGAGGCCACCCTGTCCCGAATCGACAGGGAAGCCGACGACCTGGAAAAAACCATCTTCACCAGCATCGCCAACATCCCTGAGCACCGCTCCAGGGGGGGGATCCCGGCTTCCCCCTATCGCCGGCTCGATGCCGGGGCCATTGGCTCCCTGGCCGCCGATTACCCCCTGCAGATCACTCCGCCTGGGGACAGCCTCATCCAGTCCACCCTGTCCTTTCTGCTGCGGGAATGCATGCACCGGAACGGTTTTTTTCAGGACATGATCCACTCCGGAATCAACCCCTACCTGACCCTGCATCTGGCTCAGGTCCAGCTCAGGAGCGGCGACCTGACCTGCCTGGACCTGATTCGCACCGTGGCCGACCTGGCTTCGCCCACCGGGCAGTGGCCCGAGGCCGTCCACCCCCTGACCCTCGGGGGGTGCATGGGTGACGGGCAGCACGGCTGGGCCGCAGCCGAGTGGGTGATGATGATCAGGAACATGTTCGTGCGCGAGGAGGGCCGGGAACTCATCATCGGCTCGGGACTCTTTCCCGAGTGGATCCAGTCTGGACAGCCCATGCATTTCGGGCCTACCCTGACCCCATATGGACAGGTCTCGGTGGACATCCGTCCCGAACCGGACCAGGTCAGGCTGAAGGTGGACCTCCAGGGCCGGGAGATGCCCGAAAGGATCACGGCCCGCCTCCCGGGCTGGCCTGTCCAGGCTGTTCAGCCCAACCAAACCATTCTCCTCGACCGGGGTGACGCATGAAGGTGGTCATGTTCACGAACACCTATCTGCCCCATGTCGGCGGCGTGGCCGGATCTGTGTCCGCTTTTGCCGCCGATCTTCAGGACATGGGGCATGAGGTCATGGTCGTCTGTCCGCACTTCAGCGGCACCGAAGACGCCCCGGACCACGGGCCGGTGCCTGTGGTCAGGGTCCCGGCCATCCAGAACTTCAACGGCAGCGACTTCTCGGTCCGCATTCCGGTGCCCTTTTCCCTGCGCCAGCAGCTGGACAGATTCAAGCCCGACCTGGTCCACAGCCACCACCCCTTTCTCATGGGCGACACGGCCCTTCGCTGTTCCAGGCAGCACAAGCTGCCTCTGATCTTCACCCATCACACCCTGTACGAACGCTACACCCACTATGTGCCTTTTGATTCCGAGCCCATGAAGCGGTTCGTGATCAATCTGTCCACCGAATACGCCAACATGTGCAACAGGGTCGTCGCCCCCAGCCACAGCGTGGCCGAACTGATCAAGAGCCGGGGGGTCGTGAAGCCGGTCCATGAAATCCCCACCGGCGTGGATGTTCAAGCCCTGGCTTCCGGGAATCGCAGGTCAGGGCGTCAGGCCTTGAATATCGGTTCCCAAACCCTGGTTCTGGGGCATGTCGGCCGGCTGGCCCCGGAAAAAAACCTGGCTTTCCTGGGCCAGGCCGTGGCCACGGCCCTGAAGGACCTGCCTGAGGCCGTTTTTGTGCTCGTCGGGGACGGCCCCAGCCTCAAGGCCGTTCAGCAGGAGTTTGCCAGGCGGGGTCTCTCGGACAAGCTCATCACCCCTGGGAAAAAGACCGGGCAGGAGCTGAGCGACCTCTACCAGGCCATGGACCTGTTTGTCTTTGCCTCCACCTCGGAGACCCAGGGCATGGTCCTGACCGAAGCCATGGCCGCAGGCAATCCGGTCATCGCCCTTGACGCCTCGGGAACCAGAGAAGTGGTCCAGGACGGCTCCAATGGCCGACTCCTGCCCAGCCGGTCCCGTGCCGGGGACTTCGCCGCCGCCATCGCCCAATGGGCTGCCGATCCTGAAGCCAGGCGAGCCTGGTCCGCGGCCGCCCTGAAGACGGCCCGGAACTTCTCCCGGCAGCGCTGCGCCAGGAGCCTGGCCGATGTCTACCTCTCCGTCCTGTCCTCCTTCCACCCAGAGGCCTCACCCTTTGAGGATCTTCAGCCCTGGGTCACGGTGCTGACCTCCCTGAAAACCGAGTGGGATCTCATCTCCCAGAAGACCTCGGCCTTTGTCTCCGCCGTGAACCCGCCTGAGGCGAAATAGAGTCTCCAGCCAGGCCTGATCAGGGCCGACTGGCGTGATCCGCCGTCCTTCCGCAGCAGGAGGGTTGTCCAGGATCCAGGAGAGAGCCTGTCCGGTCCGCTGTGGCCCGGAGGCAGAGCCTTCGATTCGGAAAGTTTCATTTTTGTACCCTTTCCTGTCCCTGTTGCATAAAAATTTCAATTTTGTCTTTTTTTGCCTGGCCATCCTGCAACTTTGGCAACCGCAGCTGGTTCGAACAGGCCTGCGGAACCCCCTGTTTTCGACGCTCCGAAGCCGGTTGTCCGCCCATGGCACCCTCCTTGCTTGAGTGATGAAAACACTCTTCAGGAGGCAACAGAAATGAACGCAGCAGACACGGTCTTCATCATCATGGCCTCGGCCCTGGTCATGTTCATGACCCCTGGACTGGCCCTGTTCTATGCCGGACTGACCCGGTCCAAGAACGTCCTGGGCACGATCATGCAGAGCTTCATCACCCTTGGCGTGGTCACCCTGGTCTGGATCCTCTGGGGCTATACCCTGGCCTTTGGAACCGACTTCGGAGGGCTGATCGGGGGGTTCGATTTCTTCGGGCTCAGGGGGGTCGGGCCTGAACCAAATGCCGACCTGGCCGGAAACATCCCCCACCTGGTGTTCATGATCTTTCAATGCATGTTCGCCATCATCACTGCGGCCCTGATCACCGGGGCCTTTGCCGAGCGCATGAAGTTCAGCGCCTTCCTCCTGTTCACGGTCCTCTGGTCCACGCTGGTCTACAGTCCCCTGTGCCACTGGGTCTGGGGCGGCGGCTGGATGGGGGCCATGGGCGCCCTGGACTTCGCGGGCGGGGCCGTGGTTCATATGAGCTCCGGCAGCGCTGCCCTGGCCGCCGCCCTGGTCATCGGCAAGCGCCAGGGCTTCGGCCAGCGGGCCTTCATCCCTCACAACCTGCCCATGACCATCACCGGGGCAGCCATCCTCTGGTTCGGGTGGTTCGGCTTCAATGCCGGCAGCGCCTTGGCAGCTGACGGCCTGGCGGCCAACGCCTTTGTGACCACGCACATCGCCACAGCCATGGCCGCCCTGGGCTGGCTGCTGGTGGAAAAAATGCACCGGGGCAACCCGACCACCCTGGGGGCCGCCTCCGGCGCCGTGGCCGGATTGGTGGCCATCACTCCGGCAGCTGGGTTCGTCAGCCCCATGTCGTCTCTGGTGCTCGGCCTCCTGGCCGGCTTCATCTGCTACGGCGGCGTGCTGCTCAAGGAGAGGCTGGGTTACGACGATTCCCTTGACGTGGTCGGCATTCACGGCCTTGGTGGGATCTGGGGAGCCCTGGCCACCGGCCTGTTTGCCTCCACCGCCGTGAACAGCGGGGGCGCCGACGGCCTCTTTTTCGGCAACCCTCTGCAGTTCGGCATCCAGCTCGTCTCTGTCATCGCCACCTGCGCTTTTTCCTTTGGCATGACCTTTGGCATCCTCAAGGTGGTGAACATGGTGGTCGGGCTTCGCCTGGAACCGGAAGAGGAAGAGCAGGGTCTCGACCTCAGTCAACACAGTGAAACAGGTTATCAATTCTAGGAGGTTCGGGCATGAGGAAGATCGAAATCATCATCAGGCCGTTCAAGCTCGATGCTGTCAAGGATGCCCTGACTGCGGCCGGGATCAAGGGCATGACCGTGACCGAGGTCAAGGGCTTCGGACGGCAGCGGGGACATACCGAGATTTACAGGGGAGCCGAATACCAGGTTGATCTCGTGCCCAAGATCAAGGTCGAGGTCGTGGTCGATGAGTCCTTCGTGGATGCGGCCATTGCCGAAGTCCAGGAAGCGGCCCGGACCGGAAAGGTCGGCGACGGCAAGATCTTCATCCATCCTGTCCAGGACGTGGTTCGGATCAGGACGGGGGAGAGAGGGCCGGAGGCCCTTTAAAGACATTTCAACCGCAGGAACGGTTGAAATGTCATCAACAGTTCAAGCCAGACAGGCTTCATTCTTCCCACCCCTCCTCACCCTGACGACCCGGGAGGCCATGTTCGAAGAACGTTCATGGCCTCCCGGACTCCTTCAGAAGACCTGATGCCCCGGCCTGGACCACCCGGCCCCGGGGCAAGTCCTGCCTCCTCTTCCTTTGCATTTTTGCTCCACTGCCTATAAAATTGTCGAGTTCAGCAGGAGGCCGGCAAGTCAGATGCTGTCTTTCTTCCTGAAACCCGACACCTCGTATGCACTTTGCTTTTTGGTTTCAGCCCGGCAGCTGGCCGGGCTGAAGGTCGAGGGTTGAAGGTTGATGGGAGAAAAATATGTTCGACCATTCACATGATGACACCCAACTCGGCCAGTTTGATCAACACAGAAACGGATATGGCCCTGGGTGATTCGACGATTGGGCTGGGAAAGGCCGGGCCGCTGAACGAAGGCTTCACGCCCCGATGCGTGAACAGAGGTGCGCCCGATTGGTTTCTTTCTCGCGAGCCGGCTCAATGCTCCATGCCGGCCAGGCCACGTGTGACTTCAAAGCCCCGCACCATGTGAAGCCGCAGAGAAGCGGTCTGGTCTTTCCCAGGAGTTGAGTTCCTCGCGAGATTCGAGCCTGTGCAACCTCGGCAGGCATGTCATAGCCCATGGGTTGAGACCGATGCAGAACACCATCCACCTCAGAGACGATCCCCAGTGGTACAAGGATGCCATCATCTACCAGCTCCACGTCAAAGCCTTTTTCGATTCCGACAACAACGGAATCGGGGACTTCCGGGGGCTGGTCAGGAAGCTGAACTACCTGGAGGAGCTGGGCTGCAACGCCATCTGGCTCCTGCCCTTCTACCCGTCCCCGCTCAAGGACGACGGCTACGATATCGCCGACTACTGCAGCGTCCACCCCAACTACGGGACCGTCGACGACTTCCGCTTCTTTCTCAATGCGGCCCATGAGCGGGGGATCCGGGTCATCACCGAGCTCGTGCTCAACCACACCTCGGACCAGCACCGCTGGTTTCAGGAGGCCAGGAGGGCCCCGGTGGGGTCTTCAAAGCGCGACTTCTACGTCTGGAGCCAGAGCACGGAGCGGTACAGAGACACCCGGATCATCTTCAAAGACTTCGAATCCTCAAACTGGACCTGGGACCCCGTGGCCCAGGCCTACTTCTGGCACCGCTTCTACTCCCACCAGCCCGATCTCAACTTTGAAAACCCCGAAGTCCATGAGGCCCTGTTCCAGGTCCTGGATTTCTGGTTCGAGATGGGTGTGGATGGGATGCGCCTGGACGCCGTGCCCTATCTCTTCGAGCAGGAACACACCAGTTGCGAGAACCTCCCGCAAACCCACCAATTCCTGAAAAAGCTCCGCTCCCATGTGGACAGGAAGCACCCCAACACCATGCTCCTGGCCGAGGCCAACCAGTGGCCTGAAGACGCCACCCCCTATTTCGGGCAGGGCGACGAATGCCACATGGCCTTTCATTTCCCGATCATGCCCAGGCTGTTCATGAGCCTGTGGATGGAGGACCGCTTTCCGATCATCGACATCCTGGAACAGACTCCGGACATCCCAGACAGCTGCCAGTGGGCCATTTTCCTGCGCAATCACGACGAGCTGACCCTGGAGATGGTCACGGACGAGGAGCGGGACTACATGTACCGCATGTACGCCAGGGATCCCAGGGCCCGGATCAACCTGGGCATCCGCAGGCGGCTGGCCCCGCTCTTGAACAACAACCGGCGCAAGATCGAGCTCATGCACTTCCTGCTCTTTTCCCTCCCAGGGACCCCGATCATCTATTACGGCGACGAGATCGGCATGGGCGACAACTACTTCCTCGGGGACCGCAACGGGGTCAGGACGCCCATGCAATGGAGCCCTGACAGGAACGCCGGTTTTTCCAAGACCAACCCCCAGCAGCTCTATCTTCCGGTCATCATGGACCCCGAGTACCACTACGAAGTCATCAACGTCGAAAACCAGGACCGCAACCCGTCCTCCTTCCTGTGGTGGATCAGGCGGGTCATCGGCATGCGCAAACGCTTCGAGGCCTTTGGCCGTGGGGAGACCACCTTCCTCTTTCCGGACAACCCCAAGGTTTTGGCCTTCACCAGGACGACCCGGGACGAGACCATCCTGGTGGTCATCAACCTCTCCCGGTTCGCCCAGTCGGTGTCCCTGGACCTCTCCAGGTATGCGGGCCATGTGCCTCAGGAGCTCTTCAGCGGAAACAGGTTCCCCCGGATTTCCACCGATCCCTACCTCTTCACCCTGGGAATCCATGACTACTTCTGGTTTCAGCTGCTCCCCCAGGACACCCCGGCCTCGCTCCCCGCAGACAAGGAGCTGCCCGAACTGGAGGTCAACCAGACCTGGGACGAGATCTTCAACAACTCCTGCCTGGATGTTCTGGAGCAGACCATCCTCCCGGAGTACCTCACGCGGAGCCACTGGTCCCGGGCGGTCTCGAAACGATTGCTCCAGGTCTCCATCAGGGACCGCATCCCCATGTCCACGGACAGCAACCACCACTGGCTGGTCCTGATCCACTGCTGGTTTGCCGAGGGCCCCCCGGAGCAGCATGTCCTGTGCCTGTCCTTCCAGCCGGAGGACAGCCAGGACGACTCCCGGAGACCTCCCCATGCCGCCCTGGCCAGGCTGAAGTCCCGCATGAGTCAGGGTTTGCTCTATGACGGGCTCTACGACCCCAGTGTGCAGATCGGACTGCTCAACCACCTGAGAGCCAGACACAAGCTCATGGGCACCCGGGGGACCCTGCGGTTCACCCCGTCGGAGCCCCTTGTTTCGCTGATCAGGGAGTGGGATCAGCCCGAAACCAGCCTCGTGTCTGAGAAGAAAGACAACATGCTCATTCACTACCCCCCGAAGCTGTGCCTGAAAATCTACCGCACCCCTGATGAGGGCCCCAATCCCGGCCAGGAAATCCTCCAGCACCTCAGCCAGAGGGCCGGGCTGGACTTTGTGCCCGAGTTCGCCGGTGATGTGACCTACAGGCCGTTTGGCGAAGAGCCCATGACTCTGGGCATCTTCAGGAGCTACATCCAGAGCCAGGGCGAAGGGGACGCCTGGGCCCTGACCCTTGATGCCCTGCATCAGTTCTTTGAGAACATCCGCTCCAGGAGACAGGACCTCGATCCCCAGACCTGCCTGCCCCGATCGATCTTCCGCACTCAGACCGAAACCATCCCCGACGCCCTGGCCGAATGCATCGGCGTCTTTTTCCTGCAGCTCCTCCAGCTCCTGGGGCGAAAAGTGGCCGACTTTCACCTGGCCCTGGCCCGGGCAACGGATTCCGGCGACCTCTGCCCCGAGCCGCTGACCTTCTTCTACCAGCGCTCCGAGTACCAATCCATCCGCACCCTGATCAAACGCTGCATCCACGGCCTGCGCAAACACTACCACGCCATGCCCACGGAATCCCTCTTCCTGGTGGACAGCCTCCTCGAGGAGGAGCATGGCTTCCTCAACCTGGCCCAACAGATCACCCAGCACAGAATCGAGGCCCAAAAAACGCGCATTCACGGCAATCTCAAGCTGACGAACATCCTGTTCACCGGGAACAGCTTCGCCATCCTCAATTTCGAGGGCGACCCCACGCGCCCCCTGAGCCAGAGGCGGCTGAAGCGCTCCCCAGCCCTGGATGTGGCCGCGGTGCTCGGCTCCTGTCACTACGCCGCCCACACCGCACTGACGCGGGTCTCCAACCTCCAGGCCGAGGACATCGAAGAGCTGCTGCCCTGGGTAAACGTGTGGCACAAGGCTGTCAGCGGCGTCTTCCTCAATGCCTATCTGGATGCGGTCAAGGGCTCGTCTTTTCTGCCCGGGAAGCGATCCCAGCTGAGAATCCTGCTGACCCATTTCCTGCTGGAAAAGGGGTTCCATGAAATCTATCACTCCCTGGACAGCCGTCAGCACCGAATCGCGCCTCTGATCCGAGGTTTGCAGGCGGTTCAGAGCTGGCGCTGAAGGGCCCCCCGGGGTCATCCCGGTCCGGGCAATGCACCTGTTGAGGCCTCAAGGGTTCTGGACCGGAGGCAAACCTGGGGCAGCCTTCAGGCTTGCCGCTGTCAATCACCCATGATCCAGTCCTGCCATCAGCAGGGCTGACAGCCGAACCCGCTATCGAGGAGCGTCACGATGAACACCAGAACCGCCGGCATTCTCATGCACATCACCAGCCTGCCGTCACCCTACACCATCGGCGATCTCGGTCCTGGAGCCTATGATTTTGCGGATTTCCTGGCCCGGAGCGGATTTTGCCTCTGGCAGATCCTGCCTCTGAACCCGACCAACCCCATCTCCCATCACTCCCCTTACTCGAGCGACTCGGCCTTTGCCGCCAACCCGCTGCTCATCAGCCCGGAGCTCCTGGCTCAGGACGGCCTGCTGACCGAGGACGAACTGCCCCCAGCCACGGAGCAGCCCCTGGACCGGGTGGACTACGAACTGGCCGGACAGCACAAGGCTGCCTGCCTGGAGCGGGCCTTTCAGCGCTTCCAGGACCATGGGCATTCCTGGCCCTTCGAGCGCTTCTGCCGGGACAACGCCTTTTGGCTGGACGATTTCGCCCTCTTCAGGACCCTGAAGAAGCTGCATCACGACCAGGGCTGGTTCACCTGGCCTGAGGAGCACAAAGACCGGGACCCGGAAGCCCTGGATCACATCAGGCATGAGCTGGCCAGGGACCTTGAACGGGAAAAGGTCGCCCAGTACCTCTTCTTTTCCCAGTGGCAACGGCTCAAGGCCTCCTGCAACACCAGGGGGATCCAGCTCTTCGGGGACATCCCCATCTACGTCAGCTACGACAGCTCCGATGTCTGGGCCAACCGGGACCTCTTCAAGCTCGACGACATGGGCGGCCCCGTGACCGTGGCCGGGGTCCCCCCGGATTACTTCAGTGAGACCGGGCAGCTCTGGGGCAACCCGGTCTACGACTGGGACCGCCTCCAGGAGACCGGGTACGCCTGGTGGATCGCCAGGCTGCAGCACACCCTGACCCAGTTCGACCTGGTCCGTATCGATCATTTCCGGGGTTTTGTCGGTTTCTGGGAAGTCCCCAGCGGGGAGGAGACGGCCATCAACGGCCAGTGGACGACGGCCCCGGTCTACCACTTCTTTCGGACCCTGCTGCGTCGGTTCCCCTCCCTGCCCATCATTGCCGAAGACCTGGGCGAGATCACCCCGGACGTCAGGGAGGCCATCGCCCACTTCGGTTTCCCGGGCATGAAGATCCTGACCTTCGCCTTTGATTCCGACGACCCCAACCACACCTTCCTGCCCCACAACCACACCAGGAACTGCGTGGTCTATACCGGAACTCACGACAACAACACGGTCCTCGGCTGGATTGAAAACGAAGCCTCGCCTGAAGAGCGGGAAAGGCTGTTCGCGTATCTGGGTCGGCATGTCGAGGCGCCGGACCTTCCGTGGGTCCTGATCAGGCTGGGCATGCAGTCGGTGGCCAACCTGGTGATCGTGCCCATGCAGGACCTGCTCTGCCTGCCCGAGTCATCGCGCATGAACACCCCGGCCACCAGGGAAGGCAACTGGCTCTGGAGAATCACCCCGGATCAGCTTTCCAGGGAACTGGCTGAAGGCTGTCTGACGATGAACAGGGTCTATGGCCGGATTTGACCCCCGAACCCCATCAGGGCCGGGCATGCCGGTCCGGGTTTGATCTTTGAGGTGTTTCCAGGTATGTCTTTGTGCCGCGTGCTGAGCACAGCGGGCACGTTTTCAGCCCGGCCAGAGGCTGCGCTGAAACCTCGGGCATTGTTGACGCGAGCCCGGCCTTTGGTCGAGCAGCACCCTATGCGACGTCCAGACAGAGGAGAACAGGCACATGAGCGCGAAACCCATCGGGGCCAGGATCAAAAAACTTCGCCAGGCCAGGGAGTTGACCCTGGATCACCTGGCCGCAAGAACAGGACTGGATGCCGACTTTCTCAAAGCCGTGGAGGAAGACTCCACCTTTGCTTCCCTCGGCCCACTGCTCAAGATCTCCAGGGCCCTCGGCACCAGGCTCGGGACCTTCATGGACGACAAGATCAGTCAGGACCCCCTGATCATCCGCCTCCAGGAGCGCGAAGAAGAGCTGAACATGCACAGGGGCAGGGGCCAGCCTGTGTCCCAGCGCTTCTTTTCCCTGGGCAAGGGCAAGAACGACCGGCACATGGAACCCTTTTTTGTCCGCCTCATGCCTGAGCAGTCCGGGGACAGGCCTTTTTCGTCCCACGAAGGCGAGGAGTTCATTGTGGTCCACGCCGGTCAGCTCAAGGTGAAATACGGTGAGGAGACCTACACCCTTTCCCCGGGGGACTCGATCTACTACAACTCCATCGTCCCACATGACGTGGCCTGTCTGGGCGAGGAACCTGCCGAGATCTATGCCGTCCTCTACATCCCCAACTGACCAAGGAGCCTCCATGAGCCAGACCGCCCTTCGCGACATCACCCTGGGGCAGATGCTGGATGAAGCCATTGCCGCCCACCCGGACAATGACGCGGTGGTCTATGTCGACCGCGACTTCAGGATGACCTATGAGGAGTTCGGCCGCCTGGTGGACCAGATGGCCAAAGGCTTGATGGCCCTGGGGGTGGAAAAGGGAGAGAAAGTGGCCATCTGGGCCACCAACGTGCCCCACTGGGTGGCCCTGCAGTTCGCCACGGCCAAGATCGGGGCCATCCTGCTCACCGTGAACACCCACTACAAAGAGAGCGAACTGGCCTACCTGCTCAAGCAGTCTGAAACCGAAAACCTGGTGCTCATCGACGGTTTCAGGGACACCGACTATGTCCAGATTCTCTACACCCTGATCCCGGAGCTCAAGGTTCAGCAGCGTGGCCATCTTGAAAGCCCTGATTTCCCCTGCCTCAAAAGGGTCATGTTCCTGGGCCAGGAGAAGCACCGGGGCATGGTCTCCATGCCCGAACTGCTGGCCATGAGCCGTCTGGTTCCGGATGGGGACTACCTGGCCCGACAGGAGAGCCTGGATCCCAACGACGTGGTCAACATGCAGTACACGTCGGGGACCACCGGCTTCCCCAAGGGGGTCATGCTCACCCACCGCAATATCGGGAACAACGGGTACTGGATCGGTGAAAACCAGCTCCTGTCGCCGCAGGACAGGATCTGCCTCCCTGTCCCCCTGTTTCACTGCTTCGGGTGCGTCCTTGGGGTTCTGGCCGCTGTCAGCCACAGCTCAACCCTGGTCATTCTTGAAGAGTTCAATCCCCTGATGGTCATGACCTCCATCCAGATCGAGCGCTGCACGGCCCTGTACGGCGTGCCCACGATGTTCATCGCCATCCTGGAGCACTCCATGTTCCCCCGCTTCGACTTCAGCTCGCTGCGGACCGGAATCATGGCCGGATCGCCCTGCCCGATCAAGGTCATGCGCCAGGTCATCGATCAGATGCACATGCGCGACGTGACCATCTGCTATGGGTTGACCGAAGCCTCTCCAGTCATGACCCAGACCAGGGTGGACGACGACATCGCCAAGCGGGTGGAAACCGTGGGCCGGGCCATGCCGGAGATCGAGGTCAGGGTTGTCGATCCCGAGACCGGGGAGGAGGTCCCGGCCAACACGCCTGGAGAGGTCTGCTGCCGGGGCTACAACGTCATGACGGGGTACTACAGGATGGAGGAGGCCACCCGGGAGAGCATCGACCAGGACGGCTGGCTCCATTCAGGGGACATCGGGACCATGGACACCGAGGGCTATCTGGCCATCACCGGGCGCCTCAAGGACATGATCATTCGGGGTGGAGAAAACATCTATCCCCGGGAAATCGAGGAGTTCCTCTACTCCATGGACGGAATCTACGATGTCCAGGTGGTCGGGGTGCCGAGCGAAAAGTACGGCGAAGAGGTCGGGGCCTTCATCATCCTCAAGGAGGGATTCGACCTGACACCCGAGGATGTCCAGGACTATTGCCGGGGCAAGATCGCCAGATACAAGATCCCGAGGCACATCACCTTTGTCAGCGACTATGACATGACTGCCTCGGGCAAGGTCCAGAAATTCAAGCTCCGGGAAAAGGCCTCCGGCATCTTTGCCGGCACGGCCTGAGCATCCCCGGGCCCGAACGTCTTGAAAGCTGCCGGGTCTACTTCTTGAAGTGCGACCTGGCGTTGAAAAACGACTCCTTCAGGGCTTCAAAGGCCTGTTCCGCCCCGTGGCGCAGGTCGGTAAAGGCCTCTTCGCTCGACGACCTCATCTTTTCCAGCCTGGCCAGTATGTCGTCTTTTCTGGCCTGATAGTCGGCAAACTCCATGTCCAGCTTTTCCCGATTCTCCATTTCACCGAGCTTGGCCTGGAGCTTGAGCTCGTCCAGCTTGGCATTCCATTCATCCAGCTTGTCCTTCAGCTCCTGGACAACCTCTTCCCTGCTGGCCATTGTCGCCTCCTTTGTGCTTGATTGCAGCCTTGCATCCACATGGTTTGAGAATATTCCACGTGTTGTCCTGCGGACAACCGGGGAAGAAAAAAGCCGCTTCACATTCGAAGCGGCTTTTCGAGTTTTTGCACTGACGGCTGTTGACCAGGCAAGCAGCCGTTGATTCCTGTCGGGATTCTACCAGCGCGGACGGGCTTCATTCACCTTCAGGCTGCGGCCCTGAAACTCATTTCCGTTCAAGGCTTCCATGGCCGTGTTGGCATCTTCTTCGCTCATCTCAACAAACCCGAATCCGCGGGAACGCCCAGTTTCCCGATCGATGATCAGGTTTGCGGATTTGACATCGCCATAGTTGGCGAAAAGGTTCCTGAGGTCATCTTCCGTGGAAGAAAAAGGCAAATTCCCGACATACATCTTCTTGGACATAACTTCTCTACTCCTGAAAAATAAAAAAATAAATGGAAAAGGCCCCTCGGCCAAAGCCCCTTTTTAATTGCTGCCGACATCTTTGTCAACAGCTCTTGACCTTTTTCATGTCAAAAATCGATCAGACTCCCGGATGGTTGAATGATCAAAGCTGAGATGGTACTCAATGGCCACGGATGGTGACCCGGGAAAGCCACCTGGGTCTGTTTCATGAATGGCGTGGGAAAAGGGTGAGCCTTGAAAACAGTCTGTTTCTCTCTTCTGGCCGCGCTGCTGACCGCGGCCTGGACATCGTCCGTCTGGGGCTGGCAGGGGCGGGTGGTCGAGGTCATCGATGCCAGAACCCTGCTGGTTGAGACCGCAGACCGCACGGTCGGGGTGTCCCTCTATGGACTTGGGGTCCCCGAGGACACCGAACCCTTTGGAGAGCAAGCCCTGAAAGCCCTCCAAGACTGGGCCCTGGGACAGGAGGTGCAGATGGAAGGCCCTCCGCCACCCGGCTCGGAGGTTTCTGCGGTGGTCGTGGTCGCGCAAAGCGGCCGCAATCTGAACGAGTCTTTGTTGCAGAACGGCCTGGCCTGGGTCTGGGAGGCCACCTGCGAAAGGGCTGTTCTCTGCGGCCGCTGGGAACGCCTGCAGGGCAGAGCGAAGGCGGCCCACAACGGTTTCTGGACCATTGTTCCCGAAAACCGGCCTCCCTGGAAATGGCTTCGGGAACAGGGCGGGCAATGAAGACGCCAGTGCAAAAAGTCCATGCAGCGGCTTCCCGGCGTCACTTCCTGTATATCATTCATTGATTATTCTGGCTTCTGAATTCTGTATTCTGACTTCTGCGGCTGCATCTTGAGTTTTTGCAGCCGCATCAATGAAGGTTCACCCCGTTATCTCACCTCTGCATCGTGCAGAGCTGTTTCTGGAGCTGCTGCATGCACCCAAGCTACCCCACCTGCGCAGCCTGCCCATACGAATGGTCCGAGCGCGTCTGCAGACGTCCTGACGGCAAGGGGCCGGACAACTGCCCGACCCTTGTTCATGCCGAGCTGAAGAAGAGGGCTTTGGAAGCCCTCAAGGACCCGGACGTCTTTGAGTTTGCCCGCCAGGCCTCGATTCAGGAAGCCGAGGGCTATGGGGGGCGGGACCAGGGCTATGCCCGGGTTGAACCCATCAAGCCGCGGATCGTGGAAACCATCGAGTTCGCCCGGAGGATGGGCATGACCCGCCTGGGGATCATCTTCTGCGTCGGACTGCGCCGCGAAGCGGCCATTGTCCAGGAGATCCTGGAGACAAACGATTTCGAAGCCCTGTCCATCCTCTGCAAGGCCGGGCGGGTCTCCAAAGAGGAGCTCGGCCTGGACAGCAGCCATCAGATCGACATCCAGGCCAGACGGGAGAGCATGTGCAACCCCATTCTCCAGGCCGAGATCGCCAACCATCACCAGGTCGAGCTGAACATCCTCCTTGGCCTGTGCGTGGGCCACGACTCCCTGTTCATCAAGCACGCCAGGGGATACTGCACGGTCCTGGCCGTCAAGGACCGCCTCCTGGGGCACAACCCCCTGGCTGCGATCTATCAGTACCAGAGCTACTATCGGCGGCTGAAGAATCCCCTGCCCTGAACCTGTCGCCAACCACCCAAGGACAGTGAAGACATGAACGAGATCATCGATCTGACCAAGGAGCTCATCCGCTTCAAGACCATGCACACCGAACCGGATGAAATCCAGCGCTGCATGGACTTTATCCAGGGCTACCTGGCCGACCTGGGCCTGAAGGCCAGACGCATCAACAACGGCTACGTGCCCTCCCTGATCGTCCTGCCCTCGGGTGGACACGCCCCTGTCCTGCTCATGTCGCACATCGATGTGGTCGATGGCCCGGAGGAGCTCTTCTTTCCCCGGGAAGAAAACGGCAGGCTCTTCGGCCGGGGCAGCATCGACGACAAGTATGCCGTGGCCCTGTCCATGGTCCTGCTGCGCAGGCATGTCGACCGGAACAAGACCCAGGCCGGGCTGCCTTTTGGGGTGCTCATCACAGGAGATGAGGAAGTGGGCGGTTTCAACGGGGCGAAAAAGGCCCTGCACGAGGTCACAACCGACTTCTGCATTGCCCTGGACGGGGGAAGCCCGACCAAAATCGTGTCCAAGGAAAAAGGGCTGCTCAAGATCAAGCTGGTCTCAAGAGGCAAGGCAGCCCATGGGGCCCGGCCCTGGCTCGGGGAGAACGCCATCGAAAAGCTGTTTCAGGACTATTCCAAAATCAAGGCCTTCTTCACCCAGGACGAGTCCGACCACTGGCACCGGACCATGAACTTCAGCATCGTCCAGGCCGGCAAGTCCCACAACCAGGTCCCGGACCTGGCTGAAGGGGTCTTCGACATCCGGTACACCGAGCACGACGACCCCGACGAGCTCGTGGACCAGTTCAGGTCCCTGATCCAGAGCGAGCTCATCGTCGAAACCAAGGAGCCCCTCTTTCACGGCGGCCAGTCGCCCTACCTGGAGCGCCTTCTGGAGCTTGTTCCGGGTACGGAGGTCGGGTTCGAACACGGGGCCAGCGATGCCCGCTTCCTGTCCGAACACGACATTCCTGGAATCGTCTGGGGCGCGGACGGGGAAATGAGCCAGCATTCCGAAGCCGAGCACCTTGTGACCAGCAGCGCCCTGCAG
>CAZNIP010000021.1:0-37713 GCA_964573115.1 uncultured Desulfohalobiaceae bacterium
GGGGAATGAAAAAATCGCCGAAACCTAAAATATTCGCCATGCTCATGACCTCCGTCTCTGGAAAGTTCATTGCCCCTGGTGGTCAGACCTCCAGCCGGATCGACGCCTGGAGGTTCTTGGTGTCAGCCCGGCCTCTGGCCGCGCTGACAGGTCCATGATTGAGGGTCAAAGGTTGATGGAAAAAAAGTGTTCGACTCATCACGTGGTGACACCCAACTCCGCCAGTTGGATCGGGGCAGAAACGTTCGAGGCTGCTCCTCTTACTGCTCCCCTTACTGCTCCCCTTTTTCAAGGGGAGCTGTCCGCAGGACTGAGGGGTACGGGGAGCTGCCCGTAGGGCTGAGGGGTTCTTTCTTCCGAAGTTTCATCCGAGCCCGGCCGCTGAACAAAGGCTTCAAGACCCGATGAGTGAGCAGGGGTGCCCCCAGTGGTTTCTTCCTCTCGCGTCGGCTCAATGCTCCACGCCGGCCAGACTCCGTCTCCCTTCAAAGTCCCGCATCATGTGAAGCCCAAGAGAAGCTGGTCAGGTCTTTCCCGGAAGTCCATCCGAGCAGATCCTCAGGCCGATCACGGTCGTTCGACATTCACCTGGACTCGTCATGGTTCTCGGTATGCCGGTCCAGGGTCCGCAGGAAGCGGTTCCGGGAGATGGCCCCGAGATAGGTGTTGCTCTCATCCACCACCGGCACGGCCCAGTCTGCCCGGGTGATCACCGGCAGGACGCCCTGAAGGGTGCTGTCCCCGGACACGGTGGCCACATTGTCCAGAAAGGCCTGATCCAGGCTGGAGGCCTCTCTGTCCAGGGCATCCTTGACTGAGTCCACCGAGACCACACCCTGGAATTTCCCCTGCTGATCCAGGACATAGGCGTAGGCGCGGTCCTGCTCCAGAATTCTCTCCAGGGCCGAGCGCAAGCCTCCCCCCGTGTGTCTGATGATGGTCGGGTAGATGTCCCGGGCCACGTCCCCGGCACTGAGGACATTGGTCGGGTCCACCCCGCGGAAAAAGGCCTTGACGTAATCGTCCGCCGGGTTCTTGAGGATCTCCTCCGGGGTGCCCACCTGAACGATCCTCCCCCCCTCCATCATGGCGATGCGGTCCCCGATGCGCATGGCCTCGTCCAGGTCGTGGGAGATGAAGACCACGGTCCGCTGGCTCTCCTGCTGGAGCTTGAGCAGCTCGTCCTGCATCTCGGTCCGGATCAGGGGGTCCAGGGCGGAAAAGGCCTCGTCCATGAGCATGATCGTCGGGTCCACGGCCAGCCCCCGGGCCAGTCCGACCCGCTGCTGCATGCCGCCGGAGAGCTCCTTGGGGTAGCTGTGGGCATAGGGCTTGAGCCCTACCTGCTCCAGGGCGTCCATGGCCCGCTTCTCCCGCTCCTTTTCATCGATGCCGGCCACCTCGAGACCGAAGGCCGCGTTCTTGAGCACGGTCATGTGCGGCATGAGGGCAAAGGACTGGAAGACCATGCAGATCTTCTTTCGCCTGATATCGATGAGCTCGTCCCTGGACATCCTGGCAATGTCCTTGCCTTCAAGATAGACATGGCCCGAGGTGGGCTCGATCAGACGGTTGAGCATGCGGACGATGGTCGACTTGCCCGACCCTGACAGGCCCATGATGACGAAGACCTCCCCGTCGTACACGGTGAAGTTCGCGTTCTGGACCCCGATGGTCAGCCCGGTCTCTTCAAAGATCTGATCCTTGTTCTTGCCCTCGTCAATGAGCTTGAAAGCCCGGTCCGGGTCCGGACCGAAAATCTTGTACAGCCCCTCGACAACAACTCGCTTGTTCCTGTCTTCCATGTTCGCCCTGCCTGGTCATGGTTCATGGGTCAGCTCTGCCCTGGGCAGTGCATCCGCCCTGGCCTTTCTTGGTCTGGTCCGAGCCTGAGCCCGCTCAGCCCGACCAGGGGTCGGGCTGAGTGGCGGTTCATCAACTTTTCCTGACTTCCTCAATAATGGCCGGGATGACCTGATGCAGATCTCCTACCACGCCGTAGTCGGCCTTGGAGAAGAACGGCGCTTCCGGGTCCTTGTTGATGACCATGATGTTCTTGGCCCCTTTGCAGCCGACGAGATGCTGAATCGCCCCGCTGATCCCGCAGGCGATGTACAGGTCAGGGCTGATCCGGTTCCCGGTGGAACCGACCTGGTCGGCATGAGAGCGCCAGCCGTTGTTCGTGGCCACCCTGGAACCGCCCACGGCACCTCCAAGGAGCTCTGCCAATTCCTCCAGGACCTGGTAGCCTTCAGTGCTGCCCACGCCCCGCCCCCCGCCAACGACCACGGGAGCGGTCTTCAGGGTCACGCCTTCGGTCTCGATAGCCTGGCGTTCGGTGAGCCGGACCCGGAACTCCTGGTCCGTGAGCACGGGTTCAAAGGTCTGGACCTCTTTGTCCTCAGCCTGACCTGCTTCCAGGGGTTCAAACACATGCAGCCCCATGGTCAGCAGCTTGGGATCTCCAGCCAGAGTGGCCTGTTCAAGCAGGCTCCCGCCCCAGCGCAGGCGGGTGACCTGATATGGGTCGCCCGCCTTGACCTCGATGCAGTTGGCTGCCAGCGGCAGGTCGGTCAAGGCCCCCACGTGGGCCATGACCTCGCTTCCCCGGTCTGTGGCGGCTGCCAGGACCATGTCCGGCTTGTGGGCGTCCATGAAGTCCACGACGGCCTTGGCCCAGGCCTGCGGGACATAGTCCTGCAGCTGTTCATGCCGGGCCCAGACCACCCGGCTGACCGGGACCCGCTTCATCTCCTGCACCACCCCTTCAGCGTCTTCGCCGATCACCAGGGCCGTGACCTCGGACCCCGAGCTTTCGGCCATCTGGCGGGCAAAGGTCAGCATCTGGAGGGAGAACTCGCTCAGCACCCCCTGATCATGTTCGATGAATGCGGCAATCATAACCTAGAGCACCTCCAGGGATTTGAGAATCTCGACCACTTTGGGGGCCGCTTCCGGGCCTTCGCCCAGCATCTGGACCTCTTTCTTCTGCTCCGGGGGATTCTCCAGGGCCTGCATGGCCAGGCCGGCTTCGGAGATCGCGGGCTGGAGCTTGTCGACCTTCTTCTTCTTGGCCTTCATCGTGCCCCTGAGGCTCGGGTAGTGAGGCAGGTTGATGCCCTCCTTGACCATGATCACGGCCGGCAGGGCAGCTTCAAAGACCTCCCACCCGCTGTCGACCTCACGCTTGCCGATGACCTTGCCGTCAGAGATCTCCAGCCCTTTGAGCCCGAAGAGGCAGGGGATGCCCAGCCCATGAGCCACCCTGATGCCGACCTGCGCGTCGCCGCTGTCCCCGGTCTCGTTGCCGAAGAGCAGGAGGTCAAAGGGCTTATCCTGCTGCTGCCTGTCCTTGATGGCCTGGACCAGGGCCCGGGCAGTCTGCCCGGGATCCCATTCCTCGCCGCTGGTTTCCAGGAGCATGGCCTGATCCGCGCCTCTGGCCAGGGACTCCCGCAGCTGCTCTTCAGCTGCGGCCGGTCCCAGGGCAAGGACGGTGGCTTCCCCGCCCTGACTGGCCCGAAGCTGGACCGCCTCCTCCACAGCGCACTCTTCGTGCGGGCTGATCGTGAACCCGAGGTTCCTGGTCACGATGGACTGACGGTCCGGGGTCAGCTCGATCTTGGCCCCAATATCCGGAACCCGTTTGACACAAACGAGAATGTTCATACTCCTCCTCCAGGATCAGCCTTTCATCCTGTCGTTGTTTGGATCGAACAGCGGGGTCGGTCCGACCTCCTCCACTGTGACCGGATACTGCTCCATGAAGTATTCCACCTTGAGCTTGGTGCCCTTCTGGGCATACTCCGGGGGCAGGTAGGTCATGAGGATGTGCTTGCCCAGGGAAGGTCCGGCCCCGGCCGAGGTGACATAGGAGCGTCGGCCCTTGCTGTCCACGATGGGCTCCCCTTCAAGGCTCAGCACGGGCTCGTTGCCGAGCATGTACCGCTTCTCGCCGCTCTTAGAGGTGTGGTCGTCCACGGTCAGGGTGCACAGCATCGCGGCCGGATCCTCTTCCCGGGCCTTGAGGTAGGCCTCCTTGCCGATGAAGTCCTGGGCCTTGACCTTGGGGCGGTGCATCCCGGCTTCAACCGGGTTGTACTCGGTGTCCAGCTCGTGCCCGAAGAGGCGATAGCCCTTTTCCAGGCGGGCCGTGGTCCCGTAGACCCCGATGCCGGCCGGGACAACACCGAACTCCTGTCCAGCTTCCCACAGGGAGTCCCAGACCTTCTGGCCCTGTTCGAACCAGGCGTAGAGCTCCCAGCCCAGCTCGCCCACATAGGAGATGCGCAGTGCCAGGACCGCAATGCCGTTGATGTGGATGACCCGGGCGGTGCCAAAGGGGAAGCCCTCGGCCGACATGTCGTCTTCGGTCACCGACTGGACCAGGTCCCTGGCCCTGGGACCCCAGACCCCGACAGTGCACAGGGCTGAGGTCTTGTCGCACAGCTGGACCGTGCCGTCGTCCGGGAGGTGGTCCTGGAGCCACTTCTTGTCCACGGCGCCATGCCCGCCCCCGGACACGACCCGGAAATGGTCCCTGCCCAGGCGGATCATGATCAAGTCGGACCTGATCCCGCCAAACCTGTTCAGCAGCAGGTTGTAGACCGCCTTGCCCACAGGCACGTCCATCTGGGCCACGGACACATACTGGATGAAGTCCAGGGCCCCGGGGCCGACGATGTCGAAGATGGCAAAAGCGCTCAGGTCGATCATGGCCACCCGCTCACGCATGGCCAGGTGCTCGGCGTTGATGATCGGGGACCACCATCTGGCGTCCCACTCGTTGGGCCGCTGGTTGACCATGTCCCCGAACTCCTCCACCAGCCCGGCATTGGACTCGTACCAGTGGGGGCGTTCCCAGCCGGCTGTCTCGTAGAACACGGCCCCCAGATCCCTGGTCCTGGAGTGAAAGGGGCTCAAGCGGATGTCCCTGGCGGACAGCCACTGCTCGTGGGGATGGACAATGCCGTAGGTCTTGGGGAAGCCTTCGTTGACCCGGGCCCGGACATAGGCCGGGCTGCGGGCGTAGTCGTAGAAGCGGGAGATGTCCAGCTCATTGGGGTCGATCTCCGGGGCTCCGTCGGTCATCCACTCGGCCACCAGGCGTCCGATGCCCGGGCCTTCCTTGATCCAGATCGAGGCTACGGACCACAGGTTCTTGACCTCGGGGGTCTCGCCGACCAGGGGGCCGCCGTCAGGGGTCACCGAGATCAGGCCGTTGATGGCGTACTGGATCTCCACGGTGTCGTGGTCCAGCATCTCCGGCAGGAGCTCCAGGGCATCCTCCAGCTGGGGCTCGAAGTCCTCCATGGTGAAGGGCATCTCTGTTGGAGAGAGCTTGGCTTCGTCGATGGACGGGATCTCGTCCGGTTCGTACATGATGGTCCGGTGGGCGTAGGACCCGACTTCAAGGTTGTGTCCGCCCTGGCGCTCGTACATCAGGGTCGACATGTCCCGGAGGATGGGATACTCGATCTCCCCCTTGGCCTGAGCGAACTGAGGGATGGGGCCGGCGTCGATCATCTGGTGGGCCACTGGCATGAGTGGAATCGAAGCCCCGGCCATCCGGGCGATCCTCGGGCTCCAGACCCCGCAGCAGATCATGACGACCTCGGCCTGAATGTCCCCGCGGTCCGTCTTGACCCCCTTGACCCGGCCGTCCTCGACCTCGATGTCCAGGACTTCGACGTTGGGAAAGGCCTGCAGGGCGCCCATCTCCTTGGCCCGGTCCCGAAAGATGGTTCCGGTCTGCAGGGAGTCCACCACGCCGCACCTCGGAGAGTAGAAGCCGCCCAGGATCTTGTCCGTGTTCACCCAGGGGAAGAGGTTCTTCACCCCTTCAGGATCGAGCAGGACCGACTCCTCGCCCCAGGCCTTGGCCGAGGCCATGCGCCGCCTGAGCTCGTTCATCCGCTCCTCTGTCTGAGCCAGCTCGATCCCGCCGCACTGCCTGTAGAGGCCGAGCTCCATGTACTGGTCCATGCTGTCCTGGGTCAGATGGGTGTTCACTCTGGAATGGTCCACAGGAAAGATGAAGTTCGAAGCGTGACCGGTCGATCCACCTGGATTGGGCAGAGGCCCCTTGTCGATCATGACCATGTCCTTCCACCCTTTCTTGGCCAGGTGATAGGCCACGCTGTTGCCCACGATCCCTGAACCGATGATGACCACCTTTGCCTTCTCCGGTAATGCACTCATGAGACGTCCCTCCCTCACACTGAGTTTTGTTTCAAACCGCAAACATTGTTTCCCCGGCGCTCTGTCCAGCCTTCCGGCCAGTGAGTGCCGGCCGTCGGCAAAGCCGGGAAAACGGGCAGCCTGCCGCATCAAGCCGATATATTGCTTTGTTGACAGATAATATCAATAAAATTTTTTAATTTGTCAATCACTTTTTTTATATTTTTACAAACCAATATTTTGGTTTGACAAAAAACATTTAACTCCTCTATACTCACTGAAAATTGATCCAGACCAGGAGGGACTGTCATGGCAAGCCGCGAAATTTTCTGGAATATTTCCTTTACCGGTGAGCTTCTGCTCTATGGCCTGGCCTTTGTGACCGTGGCCATTCTGGCCTTTGGGATCGTCAAGCACGTCCAGCGGATGCTCAAAGGGCTCAAGACCCCTTTTTCCTGGTCCCATGTGGGGGCCCGGCTGGGTTCGACCCTGGGCGTGGTGCTCTCCAACCGGGCCGTCCTGCGCCGCTATCCCCTGGCCGGGTCCATGCACATCCTGATCATGTGGTCCATGATCGTTCTCTTCATCGGCACGGTGATCGTGTCCATCGAGTACGACCTCTTTCACAAGCTCATGGGCATGGAGCACGGCATCCTCAAAGGGGGGTTCTTTCTCGGTTTCGAGCTGATTCTGGACCTCTTTGGGCTGGCCCTTGTCATCGGCCTGGCCGCCGCCATGGTCCGGCGGTTCATCCTGCGGCCCCCGCACCTCAAACAGTGCGCCAGAGACCTCATCTTTCCGGCCTGGCTGCTGCTCATCGCCCTGAGCGGCTTCGCGGTTGAAGGGGCCAGGATCGCCGCTCAGACCGGCGAGCTGGGGTATGATCCGGCCTGGTCACCTGTGGGCCTGGCTGTCTCCGCCCTCTGGCCCGGTCCTGCGTCGGAGAGCCAGACCGTCTGCCACGCCTGGCTGTGGTGGTCCCACGGCCTGCTGGCCCTGGCAGGCATTGCGGCCATTCCCTTCGCCCCCAAAACCATGCACATGCTCACGGCCGGGGTGAACACCTTTTTCCGGGACCTCCGCCCCCAGGGAAGGCTGGCCACCCTGGACGTGGAAGGGGCCTTTGACCGGGATGAAGTTCTGGGGCTGGAATCCATGGCCCAGCTGGACCGGAAGAACGGGCTGGACCTCTACAGCTGCACCGAGTGCGGCCGCTGCCAGGACAACTGCCCGGCCAGCATCTCCGGCAAGGAGCTCTCGCCGCGAACCGTGATCCTGGAGCTCAAGGCCCAGAACGAGCAGGAACTCCCCCTGCTTGGGGCACCGGGGGAACAGCGGTCGATCCTGGAAGCCTCCGGCATCACCCGGGACATGATTCAGTCCTGCACCACCTGTATGGCCTGTGTCGAGGCGTGTCCGGTTTTCATCGACCCGCTGTCCAAGATCATGGACATCCGCCGCAATCTGGTCATGATTCACGACGAGTACCCGGAGACCTTCGAGGAGGTCTTTGCCGGCACGGAAAAGAGGAGCAATCCCTGGAACGAGCACCCTTCAGCCCGCCTTGACTGGGCCAAGGGGCTTCAGGTCAAGACCATGGCCGAAGCGGCCGAGGCAGGCGAAAAGGTGGACATCCTCTTCTGGGTCGGGTGTGCGGCAGCCTTTGACCCCCGGAATCAGAAGATCGCCCGGAGCATGGTGGCTATCCTGGACAAGGCCGGCCTGTCCTTTGCTGTTCTGGGAGAGGAGGAGAAGTGCACCGGCGACCCGGCCAGGCGGATGGGGCACGAGTACCTCTTTCAGATGCAGGCCGAGATGAATGTCGAGACCCTGGACAGCTACGAGTTCGACCGGATTCTGACCATCTGCCCCCACTGCACCAACACCTTTGTCAAGGATTATCCAGAGTACGGGGGGGACTACCAGGTCATCCACCACACGGAGCTCATCCTGGAACTCCTCCAGGCTGGACTCATCGAACTCACAAACCCGGTTCAGGGCACGGCCACGTATCACGACTCCTGCTATCTCGGGCGGCACAACCGGATCTTCGAGGCCCCGCGGGCCATTCTGGACATGATTCCCGGCCTGCAGACCGTGGAAATGGACCGCAGCAGGGAGTTCGGGATGTGCTGCGGCGCTGGCGGAGGCATGATGTGGGTGGAGGAAGAGTCAGGCAAGCGGGTCAATGACCATCGCATGGCCCAGGCCGCTCAGACCCTGGCAGGATCGAGCAACGGGCAGGGCGGCCTTGTGGCTTCGGCCTGCCCCTTCTGCATGACCATGCTCGAGGACGCCTTGACCAGCCAGGAGGCTGACATCCAGGACCTGGACATCGCCGAGCTGGTGGCTCAGGCCATGGGGCTCGAAACCTAGCCAACCCGGCCTGTGGCCGGCTTGTCAAATTTTTTTGACACTTCTGAAAAAAATACCGCCAAAGGAGGCTGCCAAGGAAAATTCCTTTGACAACGGGCTGTTGGAACTGAAAAGAGCAACCTGGGAAAAATCAAAAATCATGAATGCCAAGGGCTTAGAAATGCGAAGCCCTGAAGCTTTTCCCTTTTGTGGCGCAACTTTTGCATACATATATGTAAACAGTGTTTCGAGCACCAAATCCACCTTGCGTCGACAGGAGAAGTTGATCCTATGGCCACCCCCCTCTTCGATTTCCCAGAGTTCCCCGCAGGTTTCAAACCTCGATCAGCCGCTGCCGTGGACCTGCTGCTCAGTGCTCTGCTCAGGGAAAGGTGGGCCGAGTTCGAGGCCGCGTACCGGACCTATCAGAAGCTGATCGACTACCGGCCCAAGACCCCGGAAGCCCAGTTCGCCCGGGAGCGATCCGAGGCCCTGGAGACCCTGATCTACGAAAAAGCCCTCTACGAAAGGATCGACCGCAATGCCCGGCGGGTCCTGTCCACCATAGGCATGAACATCGGCGACAGCCCGGAGATCCTCCAGATCCTGATGGAAGCTGACGCCATCGATTTTGAGCAGGCCTCCGCCAGGCTGGTGCCGCTCAAGGCCGACTATGTGGAGCACTGCCTGGAGCTCGTTCCCAGGGAACTTGCCGGGGACCCCGGGCCGAACTCCTTTGGTACGGGCGGCACGCCTCCGTTCTACAAAGCCAATGGGGAAAACACCCTCCGCCCGGCCAACAGGCAGGAGTTCGAGACCATCATCAGCGAAGCCGATCAATGGACCAACGTGGTCGAGCTCCTCAGCGTCCCGGTCCAGACCGACAGGAGCATGTCCGACTATGACTGTGCCCTGCTCATGGACAAGGGGTTTCAGGGCCTGAAGATGATCTCCACCCGGAACATGTCCGACGACGAGGCCCGTTACCTGTCAGGCAGGGACGAGTGGCTGGACGGGACCTCCCTGATGACCAACCTGACCCCCATGTCCACCATGGTCCGGTCCTTCATCCGCAGCGCCCGATCCGGCAACAACCTCCTGCTCCTGGATTTGTCCATTGCCGGGGCTTCAGGTCCCAACTCCCCCGAAGCCCTGCTGACCCATATCCATGCCCAGGTCCTGTTCATGATGATCCTGGCCCAGACCATCCGCCCCGGGACAGTCTGCGTCCATGGGGGCATCCCCGGCGTGGTCGGGCCCGGCGGCGACCTGAGCTACAGCTCCAAGAGCCAGGCCCTGATCAACGAGGCCATGGCCAGGATGAACCTCTGGGTGACCGGGTACCCCTCGGCCCAGTCCGGCGGCAGCACCAGCCTTTCGGACGACACCGATGAGGCCATTGAGGAGTCGCGGGTCAACCGGGACCGCATGCGCAGGTACGGGACTCACATCATCCGGCACGCCTTCGGGGCCCTGGGCAACCTCAACTTCTTCAGCCTGCACAAGTTCAGCGAAGACTGCCGGATCGAGACCGAGTCCAGGGCCGACTTCCGCAAAAACGCCATCGGGGGCCTGGACGTCCTGCCCAACTTCCTGCCCAAGGACCCTCAGGCCCTGCAGGCCGTTGAGGAGATCGCGGAGCGGGGGAACCCCATGGTCACCGACCATTCGCTGGCCAATGTGGACTCGTTTGCCCAGTGGGAGAACCGCTTCGACCAGGAGCTGAAAGCCTTGGCCGGAAACGGTTGAGGCTGGCTGTGGGAGGTGAACCTGTCAGTTTTGCCAGCGGCAAAACTGACTAACGGAAGGATTTCGGGTCCAGGCCCATCTTTTTGGCCTTGTAGTACAAGAGCTGCCTCGATATGCCCAGCTTTTTCGCAGCCAGGGTCATCTGCCCCCGGGTCTCCTCAAGCACCTGGCGGATCATCTCCACTTCCTGCCAGTCGCGATACTCGTGCAGGGTCATGTCCTGATCCGGGCGGGTGCTGGAGACAAACTCCAGCAGCTCTGAAGAGCCTGCCTGAGCCTCCTCCTCAGCCATCTCGCTGGAGAACAGCCCCTGCTCCAGGTGTTTGACCTCCAGGGTCGTCTCGTCGCCGACCTCGTTCATGGCCGACTCCAGGGTGTTTTCCAGCTGGCGGACGTTCCCGGGCCAGGGAAAGCTCTGCAGCAGGGCCATGGCCTCATCGGAGATGGACTGGATTCCGGTTCCCAGGATGCAGTTCAGCTTGGCCACGAAATGCCAGGCCAGGATGCTGATGTCCCCGTGCCTCTCCCGCAGGGGGGTGAGATGGAGGATGATCACCCCCAGCCGGTAGTAGAGGTCCTGCCGCAGCGTTGCCTCCTGAACGGCAATCCTGGGATTCTTGCTCAGGGAGCTGAGGACCTTGACGTCCACGTTCACTTCCCTGGATGACCCCAGACGTCTGACCTTTTTCTCCTGCAGGACCCGCAGCAGCTTGGTCTGGAGCAGTTCCGGCATGGCATCGAGCTCGTCCAGGTACAGGGTGCCCCTCTGGGCCTCCTCAAAGACCCCTGGCTTGTCCACAGCCCCGGTAAAGGCCCCCTTGACCGTGCCGAAGAGGATGCTCTCCTGCAGGCCCTCCGGAAGTGCTGCGCAGTTGATGGCCACAAAAGGCCTGGCTCGCCTGGGACTGAAATTGTGAATGGCCTGGGCCACCAGCTCTTTGCCTGTCCCTGTCTCCCCCCAGATGAGGATCGGCGAGTTGGACCCCGCAACCTTGCGGGCCCTGGTGATGGTGCCCAGGAAGAGCGGGTCAGCGCCGACGATGTCGGCAAAGGTGAACCGGGTGTTGTTGCCCAGGTCGCGGTCGCCGCTCCTGATCAGGGCCTTGGAGCTGGCGATCTGCTTCTGGAGGAGCTCCTCGTCCCAGACGAAGCAAATGGCCCCTTTGAGGCTTTCGGCAGAAAAGAGTGGATAGACGCTGTGAATGACCTTCTTCAGCGGCCCTGAGCTCAAGCGGTAGTAGAAGACCTGGCCCATGATCGGCTGCCCGGTGCTCAGGCAGCGCATGATCATGCTGTTCGTCTCGCTCAAGTGATAGACCTCGGTGACCGTCCTCCCCAGGGTCTTGTCTTCGCCAAGATCGTCGATGGTGGCCTGGGCCTTGTTTCGAAACACGATCCGGCCCAGGACATCTGTGATGATCACCCCTTGGGGAATGTCAGAAAAAACCCTCAAGTAATCGACGTCCCGGAGGAATGACCCGATGTCGTCACTGTGCTGAGCTGTCTTGGCCATGATTGTCGCGAGGTCGTTCAGCCCGGGTTGAGTCCTCTAAAAAAATCCACTCCGGGAACGAACCTTGCGATCCCGGAGTGGATCCTTGCTTGAGGGTGACATGCCCTGTCACTCCTTGGCGTCAATGGATGCAGTCTTCACGTCCAGGCAGGCATTGTCACCATCTCAGCGGTCCGTGTCAAGAGAGACAACGGCCGTTTCTCCTGCCCCGATGCCGCCTTCAAGCCTGGATGACCTCGGCAACATCTTCGAGCCCGACCCGTTCAAGGGTCTCCCGGGTTGGGATGCCGTTCTCGTTCCAGCCCCTGGCCTGATAGTACTCGTCCAAAAGGATCTGCACCTCGTCCATGGAGATGAAGTGCCCCTCGTTCGGGCCGGTCTGGACCGGATCCTGGCACAGCCTCGGGGGCGGGAAATCCATGTGCCTCCCAAAGCCCTCCACCTCGCGCACGGAAAAGGCCCTGGTCAGGTGCCAGACCATCTCCGAGACCGAGATGAGCTCCTGCCAGGAGCGTTCCACGCCGGTGATCGCGGCAAGGAGCTCCTCATAGTGCTCGACCTCGAACCCGAGCTCCATCATCTGCAGCCGGCAGGTGCCCAGAACGTCGAACATGGGCCGCAGGTGCTGGGAGTCGATGACGCCCTGGGCCTTGCCCCTGACCTCGGACTTGGGCAGCCGCTCACCGCTGCCCCCAGCCTGGATCAGGGAGTGGACATCGGCATCGGTCCCGGTCACATCCTTGCCCAGGACCCAGGCCCGGTTGTGATGGGCCCCGATGTCGGCGGTCATGTAGGCCAGCATCATGCCGGGAGCGTTGCGGCACTCATACCCGGTCCACTCCAGGCCCTTGACGTGGACCGCAAAGTGTTCCGAGCCCTGTCCGATCTCCTCCGCCGCCAGCTTGACCCCGTCGGCCAGGACATGCCCGATCTTCTCCCGGTGGGCGATGAGCTCCAGGATGTGGACCGCCGAGGCAAGATCGCCGAACTCGACCTCGCGGCCCATCTCCTCCCGGCTGATCATCCCCTTTTCAAAGCACTCCAGGGCAAACCCGACCACCGCTCCCCCGGAAATGGTGTCGATCCCGAGCTCGTCGCAGATGTAGTTGGCGTAGCCAACGTCTTCGATGGTCGGCAGGACGCAGTTGCCCCCGAACAGGGAAATGGTCTCGAACTCAGGGCCTTCCACATAGGCCTCCCCCAGGTCGGTCACGGCCTTGCCGTACTTGCCGCAGGGGATGGGGCAGGAAAAGCACCCCTTGTGGGTGATGAGCAGCTTGTCCAGAATCTGCTTGCCGTTGATCTGCTCATAGTGCTCGGCGAACGAGGTCTGGAAGTTGCGGGTGGGGAAGGCCCCGACCTGGTTGATGAAGTCCGTGATCCCGGCCGTGCCTTCAGGCTGCCAGCCGGTGAACCCCGGCTTGGCGTAGATGTCCCTGTAGGACCGTTTCCCTGAGTCGAGGGTCTTCTGAAAGTCATGGACCGGGAGGCTCCCGGTCCCCTTGACCGCCAGGTACTTGAGCTTCTTGTCTCCCCATACGGTCCCGATCCCGGTTCGTCCGCACTGGCGCCCGAAGTCGTGGGAGATGCAGGCAAACCTGACCAGGTTCTCGGCCGCCGGGCCGATGGTGCAGAGCTCATACTCCTCGCCCAGGCTGTCCTTGAGCTCCTTTTCAAGCTTCAGGGACCACTTGCCCCAGTGCTCGGCGGCATCCCGGAGCTCCACCCGGTCGTCCTCGATGATCAGGCCGCAAGGCTTGTCTGCCTTGCCGGTGATGACCACCATGTCGTATCCGGCGTACTTCAGGACCGGCCCCAGATGACCGCCCATGTTGCCGTCGCCGTACATGCCGGTGGCCGGGGACTTGGTCCCGAAATGGGTCTTGCCGCTGCCCGGCAGGTAGTGCCCGCTCAGGGGCCCGGTGGCGATGACGATGATGTTCTCCGGGGAGTAAGGGTCTGTGCCCTGAGGGATGTGATCGAAGAGCATCCTGGCCACAAATCCCCGCCCGCCGATGTATTTCCGAGCAAAGTCCTCATCGAGCGGTTTCTTCTCAACCTGACGGCTGGAAAGATCCACCCACAACACTCGCCCTGCGTATCCGTAAAGCATCATGCCTCCACGTGTGCTTCTTCATCGACCAGAACGATGGCCCCCCTGGGGCAGGCCTCAACGCACGCCCCGCACATCGTACACTTGAACGGGGTTTCCACCTCCGGATGGGTGCGCATGACCCCATGGGGACAGGCCTCGACGCATTCCATGCACTGGATGCACTCCTCTGTCTGGATCTGGACCACGCCCTTGTCGTCCTGGGTGATGGCTTCCACAGGGCAGACTTCGGCACAGGCCCCGCACTGGTCGCAGAGGCGGACCCGGTATTCTCCAGGGGCCGGGAACAACCCCTGAATGCGCAGGACCGCCAGGGAAGGCCGGACCTGGCCGAAGTTCTCCAGGGCGCAGGCCAGAAGACAGGTCCTGCATCCGGAACAGTTCTCGTGAATGGCTCTCAGCTGCACAACAGCAACCTCCTTCGTCTTTCTTTTCCTCTCAATGCAGTTCGACGAACTTCCTCAGGTCGTTGAGCACCGAGTCCGGGATATCCGGCTGGATGTAATTCTCCAGCAGGAGGATGGACCTGGTCCTGGCCCTCTTCTCAGAGCCGTATGAACCGTGGGAGATCCAGTCGTTGAAAGTCTCCCTGGTGCTCAACGTCGGCAGGTAGATCTCCTCCCTGAAATGTTCGAAGGTGTGTTCATGATCCAGAAACTGGCCGCCGGGCCCGACCTCTTCAATGACCTCGTAGGCCAGGGACTCCTCATGGACATTGATGCCTTGATGGACCCGCTTCAGCATGGCAATGAGCTCCTCATCCATGACGAATTTCTCGTAGGACATGCACTTCAGGGTCTCCAGCGACCCCGCGGCATGGAGGATGATGTCCACCCCGCTTGACACGGCCATGCTCAGGTTGAGCATGGATTCGTACCCGGACTGGGCATCGGGGACCGGCGAATCGGTCAAGGCCCCGGCGCCGCGGCAGGGGAGACCGTAGAACCTGGCCATTTGAGCCGTCATGACGTTGTTGATGGCCATTTCAGGCGACCCCACGCTGAAGGAGCCCGTGCGCAGATCCACATTGCTCGATCCGCTGGCATAGACCACTGGGGTCCCTTCCCGAACAGCCTGGGTCAGGACAATGCCGGCCAGGACCTCCGCATTCTGCAGGCTGAGGGCGCCGGCCATGGTCACGGGCGCTGAGGCTCCGGCCATGGTGATGGCATTGATCATGACCGGCTGACCTGCCCGGGCATACTCCATGAGGGTTCCAAGCATGCACTCGTCGTAGCACAGAGGGGTCATGGAGCAGGGTATGCTCATCACTCTGGGTTCGTTGATCAGGGCCTCCCGGCTGCCGAAGACCATGGACAGCATCTCGAGCACGTCCCTGGCCGCCTGCCTCCCCGTGCAGGAGCCCATGAAGCACTTGTCCGTGTACTGCAGGCAGGCCTCGGTCATGACCAGATGGCGGAGGTGTTCTTGAACATCCACAGGTTCGACCAGGACATTGCTGCACATGTCCAGCTGCCCGCTGATCTGGGTCAGCTTGACAAAGGCATTGTAGTCCTTGAGCGTTCCATACCGCTGACCATCAACGCTGTCGTGCACCAGGGCCGGGCAGTTTGCCGGGAGGAAAGCGGGCCGTCCATGGCCGACGACCAGGTTGTGCTCCGGATTCCGGGCATACAGGGTGAACCTGGAGGGCGGCTTTCCCAGCTGCTCTTCCACCAGGTTACGGGGGAATCTGACCCGTGGCCCGTCCACCTTGGCTCCGGTGCGGGCCAGAACGGTCCTGGCCGGTTCGTCAAAGAAGTTCACCCCGATGTTCTGGAGGATCTTCAGGGACGTCTCGTGGACCTGCTCGATCTGCTCCTGGGAAAGGAGGGCATATCGTTGCATTTCAGCTCCTGGCAGCGGGTCAGGCGACAGCGAGCATCGCCCTGTTCTGCAGTTCAAGGGATGCAGGTCCTCACTGGCAGCAGTACCCGCCATCGACTGGGAGCAGAGCCCCAGTGATGTAGCTCGCCTGCTCTGAAGCCAGGAAGAGGATGACTTCGGCCACTTCCTCCGGGCGGGCCATGCGCCCCAGGGGGACTGTGTCAGACTGGGCACATTCCATCTCCTGCCGGGTAGGCTGAACCTTGTGGGCCGAAAAGAGCATCGGGGTGTCCGTGGCTCCGGGACAGACGGCATTGACCCTGATGGCCTCACAGGCCACGTCCAGGGCCATGGCCTGGGTCATGAGGGACACGGCGCCCTTGCTGGCGCAGTAGGCCGTCAGGCCTTTTGTCCCCACGAGGCCGCAGGTGGAGGAGACATTGACAATGGCTCCGCCGCCAGCCTTGCGCATGAAGCCCAGGACCTCACGGCTCATGAAGAAAACCCCATTGACATTGATGGCCATGGTCGAAAGCCACTGCTCGTCTGTGGTGGTCGCAGCGTGCTCGCGGACAATGGTCCCGGCATTGTTCACCAGGATGTCGATCCTCCCCTCCTGGTCAATGACCCTGGCCACAGCATCCCGGCACATGTCAGGGTTGCTGATGTCCCCAATCCATGTGCCGCAGGCCCCGGACTCCCTGGCAGCGCGCTCTGTTCTGTCCGGGTCCCGCCCGGTGATGACCACCCTGGCCCCCTCCCGGGCAAAAGCCGCTGCGGCGGCCGCACCTATCCCGGAGGACCCGCCGGTGACGAGGACGACCCGGTTCTCAAACCTCATTCCCTCTTCTCCATGGCTGCAAAATCCGCCAGGGGCAACCGACACAACCGACCGCCATCCACCACGATCTCCTGCCCGGTGATGAAGCCGCTCTCGTCCGAGGCGAGCCAGCAGACCGTGTTGGCCACGTCCTGAGGCAGGCCCATCCGGCCCACGGGGTGGAGCTTGACAATGGCCTCCTCTCCGGCCCGCCTGTCCTTGAGGGTCTCAAAAAAGGAATCGTTGAACGGGGTATTGATCCACCCGGGGCACACCGTGTTGCACCTGATGCCGTCCGGGCCGAAATCCAGGGCAGAGGCCCTGGTCAAGGCGTGGACCGCACCTTTTGAAGCCGCATAGGCCGTCCTCATGGGATTGGCGGCCAGCCCCTCCAGAGAGCCGATGTTGACAACAGCCCCCCCGCCGCACCGGCGCATGAGCCCCACGGCTGATCTGGTGCACAGGAAGACGCCTTTGACGTTGATGGCCATCATCCGGTCCCACTCACCTTCCGAGGTCTCTTCCAAGGGCTTGTCAAAGGCAATCCCGGCATTGTTCACCAGGATATCCAGACGTCCGAACCTGGCCTGCACCTCTTCAAAAGCAGCCTGCACCTCTTCCCCGGAGGTGACGTCAAAACAGACGTACTCCACCTCTGTTCCAGCCCACTGCTGCAGGTGCTCCCTGTAATCGCAGGCCCCGATGTCCCCAATGACCACATCGGCCCCTTCGGCCGCCAGCTTTTCCACAATGGCCTGACCAATGCCCCTGGCCCCGCCGGTGACCATGGCCACCCTGCCTGTCAATCGCTTCATGACGCCTGTCCCTCGTGCCTCAAACCAACACCACTGAGCTCGATCCTGAATCGAGCTGATCTCCCGACCACAGACCGCTCTTCAAAAACCCATGACCTCTCAACCGCCAACAACCGCCGGGACCCCGCTGGATGCGAACCTGTCTGCCAACTTGTGCATCCTTTCCAGGGAAGGGGGCCTGGTCCCGGCCAGGGCATAGGATCTCCCCAGGAGCCCATAGGTCCGTGTCCCGTAGCGATGATAGGGCAGCAGCTCCACCCTGGTCAGTCTCTGCAGTCGCCTCAGGAAGTCGGCGCTTCGGTTGACGTTGTCCTCATCGTCATTCACACCCGGGACCACTGGAATCCGGACGATGAGTTCAGTTTCAGGGTGGTGTTCATCGATGTCGGCAATGGCCTGCAGGATGCAGGCATTGTCCTGTCCGGTCACAGCCCTGTGCCGGCCGGCCTCCATGAGCTTCAGGTCCACATAGACCAGATCCAGGAGTGGCGTCAGTCTGGCGACGACCTCCCGGGAGGCGAATCCGCAGGTCTCCATGGCCGTGTGCAGTCCCCTGTACCTGGCCCCTTCCAGAATCCTCCCTGCGAATTCAGGCTGATGGGCCGGCTCGCCCCCGCTCAGGGTGATCCCGCCCCCAGAGCGGTGATAGAAGATTTCGTCTTTCTCAATCTCATCGAGCACCTCGGAGACATGAACCGTCCGGCCGATCACAGCCAGGGCATGGCCTTGACAGACCCGGACGCACTCTCCGCAGGCGTCGCACAGCTCCCTGTTCAGTTCAGGGCTGCCCCCATCCAGGACTGCTATGGCCTGCTGCGGGCACACCCGGGCGCAGTCCAGGCAGCCCAGGCACGTGTGCCGGTCGACACCCAGCTCGAGGCGAGGCCATTGGGACTCAGGGCTTGAGCACCAGCTGCAGCGCAGAGGGCAACCCTTGAAGAAGATGACGGTCCGGATACCTGGACCGTCATGGATGGCCAGACGCTCGATCTTGAAAATGGTGCCGAGTGGATTCATCACCAGAACACGATCAGGAGTGCGGATTGAACTGGCCGTGCTGACCATTCAGCTGCCATGTTCACATTTGCCGGACGCAGAGATGAACTGGGTCGACCTGCCGATGATCTCGTCCTGGACATCCTTGCCCAACTCCACGAAATAGGCCGTGTATCCAGCAACCCTGACCAGCAGGTGCCGGTAGCTGTCCGGGTCCTCCTGGGCGGCCCGCAGCGTCTCCGGGGAGAGGACATTGAACTGGACATGATAGATGTCCAGGTCGCACAGCCCCTTGAGCAGGGACATCATGTTCCTGACCCCCCGCTCCTCCTGGAGAAAGACCGGATCGAGCTTCATGTTCAGGAGCGTTCCCGAGGTGTACATGGTGTGCGGGATCCTGGATACCGATTTCAGGACCGCTGTCGGGCCCTCCACATCTGTCCCCCCTGTGGGGGAAATGCCGTCGGTCAGGGTCGTCCAGGCCCGTCTCCCGTCCGGCAGGGCACCGACCGTCTTGCCCATGGCCACATGGGCGGTGACCGGCAACATCCCGCAATTCAAGGGACCGTGCTTGGAGCGGTACTGCTGGACCTCCTCGGCCAGAAACCAGAACATCTCCGAGACCAGGTCATCCACCCGGGGATCGTCGTTGCCGAACTTGGGAGCGGACAGGCAGAGCTTGCGGATCCTTTCATGACCCTGAAAGTCGCAGTTCAGGGCTTCGAGGAGCTCATCCCAGGACACGGCTCGCTCTGTGTAGATGAGGTGCTTGACCGCGCTGAGGCTGTTGATGAAGTCGGCCACGCAGTCCATGATCACCCCGTTTCCAGAGTTGTACTTGGCCCCACCCCAGGAGTAGTCCAGTCCGTTTTCGATGCAGTCGGCAAAGGACAGGGAGGCCGCAGGAACAGGCCGCTCGTCATAGACCTCGTCAATGACGTGATTGGCCTGGACCACCTCCCGGATGACCGCCCGCAGCTGGGTCTTGACGGCCTCCTTGAAGTCCTCGAAGGTCGTAAAGGCTCTGGGATCGCCTGTCTCTGGGCCGAGCTGGGCCCCGCTTTGGCGATGGACCCCGTTGAGCAGTGTGAGCTCCAGCACGCCAGCCAGATTGACGTCGACAAAGGCGGTCAGCTCCTTGGATCTGCCCATCAGATTCGTCTCAACACAGCCGCAGGGGTTCCAGTCGTTGGCCTCGCTCAGGGTCACCCCTTTCTTCAGGAGCATCTTGATGCCCACGTCATCGCTGTGAAAGGCGGGAAACCCGGTCCCCAGGGAAACCAGCTCCACGATCTTGCGCAGGAAAGCATCCGGATTCTTTCCCGGGTTGTAGCGCACTGACAGGGAGGGCTGATTGAGCTGCACGTCCTGGGTGGCCTGGAGCATCATGAAGGACAGGTCGTTCACCGCATCCCTGCCCTCAGGGGTGATCCCGCCGCAACAGGCGTTCTGAAACATGTTGTACCCGGCCGCCACTTCTGCGGTCTTGCCATCCTGAAAGAGACAGGGCTCGGAAAACTTGACCCACAGGCAGTCCAGGATCTCCTGAGCCTGCTCTGGAGTCAGCCGTCCGGACTCGATGTCGCGGCGATAGAAGGGAAAGAGGTACTGGTCCATGCGGCCCGGGTTGTACGAGGCGGCATTCTGTTCCATGAACACGCAGATGTGGTAGAGGTACATGGACTGCACAGCCTCAAGGAAGGTCCTGGCCGGTTGGGCCGGAACCCTGGAGCAGGTCCGGGCTATGGTCTCCAGTTCACCTCTGCGCCTGGGGTCCTGCTCCTCCCTGGCCAGCCGGGAGGCCTCATCAGCGTAACGCCGGCCCAGGGTGAGGATGCCCTCGGCAACCACGAGCAGGGCCTGGAGGTACGACCGCCTGGAAAAGCTCTCCGGGTCTGTGGGGTCGAGTTCGGCCATTCTGGCCTCGATACGCTTTTGAAGCCCCTCGACCCCTTCCTGGAGAATGAGGTCGTAACCGGCCGTCAACTCCCCGGGGCCCCGGACAGCCTTGCGGTCGGGGTAAATGATTCCGGCTCCCTTGAGGGCCAGGGCGGCTGGCTGCAGTCTGGAGAGAAATTTTTCATAGTTGGAGCGGCCCTGCCAGTAGGGCTTGATGACCTCCCGAAAGAGGGCCTTGTCCTCTGCAGTGATCTCAAAGGGGTCATAAGGGCGGGCCGCAATGGTCTCAAGCTCGTTGTCCAGGATGTGCCAGCACACGTCCGCAGACAGGATGCCTCCCCTGATCCTGCTTCCCGAGCAGCCGACGATGAGCTCGTCTTCCAGGACAGCCACGGTCTTGTTCCGGCACTGATCCCGGAAGGCCTTGGCTTTGCGCATGGCCAGGGGGTCGCTCTCGGTCTCCATGAAGCTCCTGGTCAGAATGACCGCGTTTTCCAGGTCGATGGACGGCCGGGTGGCCAGGACTCTGCCTTTGGCCTTGTGGATTCGCCACATGTAAGGGGCTTCCCCGTTCAGGGACCCCTGAGTGTCATGGCTGTACATGCCTCTTCTCTCCCGGCGGCCCGGGCCGCCTTTGCAGTCGCTGGGACCAAGCCGTTCTTTCACTGAGCCGGGGGAAGAAATTCCCTCTCCAGCTCAAAGTTGACGATGTTCAGATGGGCGGACATGGCTCGGCCGGCCCGCTCCCCATCCCTGGCCCTGATCGCGTCAACGATCTCCTGGGCCGTGTCCACAGCCCGCTGAATGTTGAAAACCTCGAATGTCCTCAGTGACTTGGCCATAAACTCAATGTAGTGGTGGGCCTTGTCCACGAGCATCTTGTCCATCTCATAGATGATGCTGTTGTTGGTCGCTTCAGCCAGGGCCAGATGGAACTCGAAGTCCACGGGATAAAAGGCTTCGTTGCTCCGGGACCTCTCCCGCAGGGTGTCCAGGACTCTCTGCAGCCGGGCGACCTGCTCCTGGTCGGCCATTTCAGCCGCTATCTTGACCACGGAGCACTCCACCATCTCCCTGGCCTTCATGAGCTCGGCCAGAGAAACCGCTTCGATGGCTTTTTCCAGGGCCGAGGGCTTCTGATCCCTGTTCAGGGCATCGGCAGCAATGAACATCCCCCTGCCCCGGCTGATTTCAAGGTAGCCCATGGCTGAAAGGGTCTTGACCGCTTCGCGGACCGTGCCCATACCCACGTCGAACATCTTGGCCAGCTCCCTCTGAGAGGGCATTCGTGCTCCTGGAGCCAGATCCCCTGCCTTGATGCTCTGGATGATCTGCTCCACGACGACTTCTGGAGCTGTGTGAATCTGGAGGGCCTCAAACTTCATTGCGCCTCAGCCTCGCTCAGCGCAGATTTTTCATGTCCCTGAATGGCTCTGAGCAGGCCGCCCCGGGTGACCACGCCGAGACAGGCCTGGTCTTCCATGATGCAGATATTGGTTGAGTCCGTGGTGACCATGATGTCGATCAGGCTGTTCAGGTCGGATTCTGACGTCGCCGTGGGGCATCCGGCCAGATCGACGTCGGGCCGCTTGGCCATGAACTCCTCGTAAGGCCACATCACAGTGTGGGCATAGACCAGGTGCAGCCTGGAAATCCCGGCCACGAAATCGGACACGTAGTCATCGGCCGGATTGGTGACGATGTCCTCAGGTGTTCCGATCTGAACCAGCTTGCCGTCTTTCATGATCGCGATGCGATGACCGAGCCGGATGGCCTCGTCCAGGTCGTGGGTGATGAACAGCGTGGTCTTCTTGACTTTCGAGGACAGATTCAGAAACTGCTCCTGGAGCTGGCGACGGATCAGGGGGTCCAGGGCACTGAACGGCTCATCCATGAGCAGGATGTCCGGGTCCGCGGCAAAGGCCCTGGCCAGTCCCACCCGCTGCTGCATGCCCCCGGAGAGCTCATCCGGGTAGTGATCCCCCCAGCCTGCGAGCTGAACCATGTCCAGGGCCTGGTCAGCCAGCTCGCTGCGTTTCCTGGTGTCCATTTTCCGAAGCTCCAGGGCAAAGGCCACATTCTGGCGCACGTTCTTGTGAGGCAGCAGGGACATGTTCTGAAAGACCATGCCGATCCTTTCGGACCTCAGCCTGCGCAGTTCCAGCTGACTCATCTTGTTGATGTCCGTCCCTTCGACAAAGATCTCGCCCGAAGTGGGATCGATGAGCCTGTTGATGTGCCGGACCAGGGTGGACTTGCCGCTCCCGGAGAGGCCCATGATGCAGAAGATCTCCCCCTCCTCCACCGAGAAGGAGGCGTCCACAACCCCGACCACACAGCCAAAGCGTTCCTGGACCTCGGTCTTGCCCAGTCCTTCCTCCAGGATGGCCCTCAAAGCCTCCTGGTCCCTTTGACCGTAGATCTTCCAGAGATTGACGCACTCGATGGGAGGAACGGCCCGGCCGTTCGAGGCCGGGCCGCTGGTTGCGTCCTTTCTGCCGGAAGTGGTTCGCGTCTTTGAGCTCACAGTCCACTCCGTCGTCTTCGGGGTTAATCGGCTGCCTGCCGGGCGGCCTCGAGCCAGGAGTCGAATTCGGCTCTGTGCTCCTCAATCCATTCCTGCGCGTGGCGCTTGACGTCTTCCTCAGTGTCTTCGCCGTCCTGAATGCGCTTGTTCTCGGCGCTGACGTCGTTGATGGGGATCACGGCCTGTTCAAAGAGCTCCCTGGCGGCCGGGTTGGCCTCCAGAAACTCGGTGTTGGCAATGACCTTGATCGTGTTCACGGCAAACCCTGTGTTCATGCCGTTGGGCAGGGTCGTGTCCACATTGGTTCGTTCCCCTGGCAGGCTGGTGTAGGGCACCTCCAGATAGGTCGTGTCTTCGCCCGGCACGAGGACGCCGCTGACCCACAGGGGCGTCCAGGTGTAGTAGAGGATCGGTTTTCCGGCCTTGTACCTGGCGATGGTATCGGCAATGAGGGCAAAGTAGGTCCCCTGGTTGTGCTCCACGGTGTCTGTCAGGCCGTATTCCGGCAGCTGGTGCTCGATGACCTGCTCGCAGCCCCAGCCAGGATTGCAGCCGCACAGATCAGCCTTGCCGTCCCCGTCGGCATCAAAGAGCCTGGCCAGCTCTGGATCTTTGAGCTGCTCCATATTGGTGATGCCGTGCGCGTCGGCCGTCTTCTTGTCGATGAGGTATCCCTGGACCGCTCCGGGGGTCAGGTTTCCAACCCTGAGCATGGTCTTGCCTCCGCCGGCCTTGTTGTAAAAGGACTCGTGCAGAGGATCCCAGTGCACAGCGTAGAAATCGGCGTTGCCCCTGCCCACAGCCAGGTGCGAGGTGGTCACCTCCCCGGCCATGTGCAGGATGGGCTTGACCTCGTATCCCAGTTCCTCCAGCCCGGCGATGAGCACTTCGTACTGAAACTGCTCCTCGATGAGACCCTGGTCAATGGGCTGGACCTGGACGCCCTCGCCTGGACGTTCTGCAGCCCAGCCGTGCCCGGCCAGCAGGACCATCCCCAGTACAACCGCACTCCACACCAGAGACCTTCGCCATCCTTTTCTCATATGTTCCTCCTGTTCAAGGGTTCTTGCGGGGCGACACACAACCACTCCGCTTCATTGACGCTCTTCACTGATTCGGTTCCATCCCGGCCGATGCCGGCTGGGCCTGAGCCCCTTTGTCAGTCCGGGAGGCCGTTGCAGCCCTGAGGATGAAGCCCACCGGCCCCTGCTGGTACCAGTGGCGGATCTTTTTTTCCCGCGGCGGCCTGGACAGGGCCTGGGTCAAGCGGTCCAGGGAGATGGCCATGAGCACGATCCCGATGCCGCCGACCGTGGCCAGGGCCATGTCCAGCCTGCCAATGCCTCGGAGCACCATCTGCCCCAATCCGCCCACGGCGATCATGGAGCCGATGACCACCATGGCCAGCGACATCATCAGGGTCTGGTTCAGGCCGGCCATGATGGTCCTGGTGGCCAGCGGCAGCTGGACCTTGAACAGGAGCTGCGTCTTGGAAGCCCCGAAGGCCATGGCTGCCTCGATCACGTGGGGTGAAACCTGACGCAGACCGAGGTTGGTCAGCCGGATCAGCGGAGGCAGGGCAAAGATGATGGTCACGATGACCCCTGGGACGTTGCCCACCCCAAAGAGCATGACCACTGGAACGAGATAGACAAAAGCCGGGGTGGTCTGCATGGCGTCCAGAACAGGCCTGATGGTGATCTCGAACTTGTCGTTCCGGGCTGCCACGACGCCGAGGGGGATCCCGATGATGATGCAGAAGAACACAGCCGTGATGATCAGGGAGAGGGTGACCATGGCCTTGTCCCAGGCCCCGAACAGGCCGATGAAGATCAGGGCCAGGGTCGGCAGCACGGCGCTGCGGACGCCGGCCACCTGCCAGGCCAGCAGCCAGAAGGCGATGATGAAGATCAAGGGAGGAATGCCCATCAATGTGGACTGGGTGGCCTCCAGGATGCGGTCGATGGGCAGGGTGATGAGGTGGAAGAAGTCGTGAAAATTGGTCACCAGCCAGTTGATCAGGTTTTCAACCCAGACCCCGACAGGGATGTGCAGGTGCTGAAAGGGATCGAGGATGGTCCCAAGAACAGTCTCTTCCATGTCTCCCCCTGGGTACGGGTTGCTGGCAGTGGGCTCTTCAGCCTGGCCACGCGTTCATCTGTTATGAACACATGAACATATGAGTTCTCTATCCAAAACAAGGTTTCCCGTCAAGAGGTCTGGTCTTGCACACGCGTTGAGTGTCATCCGAGAAAGACGTCTTTGACGTGACCCGGCCCGGACAACGCCTCGTCACCGATCAAAATGGCCTGGTTCAATCCCCGGGGGGGATGAGCACGAGCTTGCCGGTGTGGGATTTGCCCAAAAAGTCCTCCTGGGCCTGGACGATGTCCCTGAGAGGGTAGGTCCTGGCCACCACCGGGCGGATGCCCCCGCTCTCGATGGCGGAAACGAGATTGTCGAAGACCGCGTCCTCCTGGAAGGTGCACCCGAAGAACGTCAGATCCTTGAGATACAGGGTGCGGACATCGAACTCCACCACCGGTCCAGCGATGGCTCCGGCCGTGGCATACCGGCCCCCGCGCTTGAGGATGTCCAGGAGGTCCGGCCACCTGGGTCCGGCCACCAGGTCGATGACCGCATCCATGGACTCCCGGCCAAGGGCTGCGACCAGGTTCTCATTCCGGTCGACCACCTGATCGGCCCCCAGAGAGGAGACCGCGGCAGCCTTGGCCGCCCCGGCCACAGCAATGACCTCAGCCCCGCGAAGCCTGGCCAGCTGCACTGCGGCCGAGCCCACGCCCCCGGAAGCCCCGGTGACCAGGACTCTCTCCCTGACCCCCACCTCCGCGCGGTGAAGCATGTTTTCCGCCGTGGAGTAAGCACAGGGAAACGAAGCCAGCTCCGCGTCAGTCATCCGGCTCTGCACAGCATGGCTCTCCACTGACGGGGCCTTGACGTACTGGGCAAAACCTCCATCGCATTCAGAGCCCAGGGTCCAGCACTCGTACGGCCGCCAGTTGACATACGACCTGAGCATGTTCCGCACCAGGACCCTCTGACCGATCCTGGCGGGGTCGACGCCATCCCCCACGGCCACGATCCGTCCGCAGACATCTGCTCCCTGGATCCTGGGAAAGGTGATCGGGGTGCCTGACCAGCTTCCGTCTTCGTCTTCGGCAGAGGCAAAACCGGACGCTCCTCCGGCATTGGTCTCCCCGGCCACGGCCTTGGAGTACCAGGCGATGCGGGTGTTGATGTCCGTGTTGTTCACACCGGCCGCCCCAACCCTGATGAGCACTTCCCCCTCGGAGGGGCTGGGGACCGGGACGTCATCCCTGTAGACCAGTTTGTCAAAACCGCCGTGCCCGGTGAGCAGGACCGCGGCCATGGTGGTTGGAATATCCTGGGTCACGAAGCCTCCTGTGTCATGTCTTGGGTCAATGGCCTCAGCCGAAACTCATGACCGGCTTCCCCCATCGGGAGACATCCGGGACGATCCCCAGCCCCGGCTCCTGAGGCAGGACGATCTTCCCGCCTTTCAGGCGCGGTCCGTTCTGGTCGTCGTAATGGCCCTGGATATAGGGCGCAGCGATCCAGGTTCCCTCGAACAGCCCCGGCTCAACGGTCGCCCCCAAATGTGCGCAGGCAGAGGCGATGACATCCCCGCCCCAGGAATCGTCGCAGGTCATGGGCAACCTGACGGCCCGGCACACGTCCCGGATGGTGCGCATGGCACTGATCCCTCCCACCCGGGTGCATTTGATGCCAAAACCATCGACACTCCTGTCCCCGACGGCCCGCAGCACCACTCTGAGGTCCTCGGCCGACTCGTCCAGAAAAACAGGGTGGTGGATGAGGCCTTTGAGAGCCAGAATCTCTTCATAGCTGCTGCAGGGCTGCTCCAGGACCAGAGGCAGGTCCCGGCACTGCAGGGAGACCAGCTTGACGTCCCGGGAGGTCCAACCACGGTTGGCGTCAACCGCCAGCCCCACCTCCGGCCGCAGGACTTCGGACACCTTCCTGATGGCCGCCACATCCTCCTCCAGAGACCGCCCCCCGACTTTGAGCTGCAGGCGGGTGAATCCCTGGCCGACTTTCTCTCTGGCTCGCTCCACCGCCTCTTCAGGGGGCATGACGTCAATGGAGTAATACGAGGGCACCTCTTCCCGAAACGATCCGCCCAGGAGCTCGCAGACCCGGGTCCCGGTGGCCTTGCCCAGGATGTCCCAGCAGGCCATGTCCACGGCTGCCTTGGCATACCGGGTGCCGTTCAGGGACTGCTCCATGATGGTCCGGATCTGCTCGATGTGCATCGGGTTGTGGCCGATGAGGCCCTGGGCCATCTCCTGCAGCCCGGCCCTGGCCCCCAGAGCGTGCTGGGGCTGGTAGACCGGCCCCACCGGACAGGTTTCCCCATAGCCGGACATTCGGGCATCGGTGACCACTTCGACAATGGTGGAGTCCAGTGAGGCCACGGTTGTCGAGGCCATGCAGTAAGCCCCGCCGACAACGGGCAGATCGACCTGATAGACATGAATGCTGGTGATGCGCATGGAACGGTCCCCTGTCAGGCCGGCCTCTGGCCGGCCTGACAGATCGATGGTTGAGGGTTGAAGGTTGATGGGAGAAAACATGTTCGACACGTCAGGTGATGACACCCAACTCGGCCAGCCTGATCAAGAAAGAAGCTGATGTGGTCTTGGCTGCTTCGACGACTATGTCCCCCACTTTGCCGCCATGCTCTCGATCTCCTTCAGGGTCTCCAGAGGCAGAGGCTCGGGGTCATGGGTCATGATCTTCAGGGTGTGCTCCTTGAGCCGCTCGTGGAACTGCTTGGAGCCGGCCGCCCGCCAGTCTGCCGTGGTCGAGCGGTCGAAGAGCCTGGAGTACCAGATCTCCCTGAAGTAGGTCATGGTGTGCTCTTCCAGGAGGAAGTGGCCCCCCGGGCCGACCTGGTCGATGACGTCCAGGGCCAGGCGGTCTTCGTCCACGATCATGCCCCTCATGTAGCGGTTGACCTTTTCGATGACCTCGTTGACCAGGACCATGTACTCCGGGGAGATCAGGGTGGCATGGTCCAGCCAGCCGTTGTCGTGGACCATGTTCGCCCCGCTCATGGACGAGCACAGGCAGGAGAAGGTGGCCTCCACAGCGGCCTGGGAATCGGGGAACTTGGCGTCGGAGCACCCGGACATGCCGAAAAAGGGGATGTTGTAGGAGTGGGCCAGCTGGGCCATGGCCGAGGCCATGATGTTCATCTCCGGGGCCCCGTAGGAGAAGACCGTGGTGGACATGTCCATGATCGTGGCAAAGGCTCCGTAGATGAACGGGGCTCCAGGGCTGACCAGCTGGGCCAGGACGATCCCGAACAGGGACTCGGCGCTGCCCTGGACCACGGTCCCGGCCAGGGTGGCCGGGGAGGTGCTCCCGGCCTGGGGCCCGGAATAGCAGACCTGGGGCAGGCCTTTTTCCGCTGCGAACAGGAGGCGGTCGATCAGGGCGTCGTCATAGGTCAAAGGAGAGATCGGGGCCTCGAAACCGATGATGTTCGGCTGGTTCAGGAGGCGCTGCTCGTCACCGGCAATGATCACCCCCATCTCGTAGATGTCTTTCATGGCCTGGAGGCTGTTGCAGCAGAAGAGCAGCGGCTTGCGGCAGGTCGTCAGAACCTGCTTGGCAATGAGCCGGTCGGCGATGGCCGATGGTGCGTCCGAGCAGACCCCGATGGTCATGACCCAGGTGAAGTTGTCCAGGGCGTCGGCCAGGGTCGCCGTGGTCCGGCAGTCCTCCAGGGTGAAGGGCCGCCGCTCACCGTTGTGGGGGTCCAGGTAGTCGTAGGCGTCCACAGTGGGACCGTACCAGGTGTCGTCGTCCTTGAGGACCACCGGGGCGGTCCTGTTGCGGTCAAAAAAGACGACCTGGGAGGGGACCGTGCTCAGGGCCTTTTCCACCAGCCAGCCAGGGAGGCGGACCCGGTCGCCGTCAACCGAGCAGCCGTGGCTGTGCAGGATCTCCTGGGCCTTCTTGTGGGTCACCTTGAATCCGGTCCTTTCCATCAGGGACAGGGTCGCCCCGTGCAGACCCTGGATCTGTGCCGTGCTCAGGAAGCGCTGCCGGGGCTTGATGTGCAGCATGGACTCCCAGGCGGAGGGGTTGCTGCCCTGCTGTCCGGAGTCGACGTGGGACTGGGTGAAGAGCTGGGTGTTGAGGTTCATGGTCCCCTCCATCACGAAGGTGATTCGGTTGAGTGGTCGTTTGAGGGCAGAGAGTAGAACATGGTGTCGATCTGGTCCCTGTAGTTCTCGGCCTCCGGGATCAGCCGGACCAGCTCTGAGGAGACCAGGTTGAGGTGTTTGACCATCTCCTGACAGGCCTGCTCTGCATCGCGCTGCACGATGCACTCCACGATCCTCCTGGCCGTGGACACGGCCTCGTCCGGCTTGCACAGGGCGTCGGGCATGAACTTCATGTAGTGGGCATGGGTCTTGGCGATGATGATCTTGAGCATCTCAGACATGACTTCGTTGTTCGTGGCCTCGCAAATGGCGTTGTGGAACTCGAAGTCGGCCCGGTAAAAGCCCTCCAGGTTGTCCAGGTTCTTTTCCATGTGCACCAGAGTCTCTCTGAGCTTTTTGATGTCGTTGCCGTCGGCCCGGGCGGCCGCCAGCTTGACCAGGCTGCACTCCATGATCTGGCGGGTCTCGATCACGTCCAGGGTCCAGTAGGCGTCCAGGACGTCCCGGAGCGTGGAGGAGAAAATGTAGGGCGAGGGGATGTCGTTCTTGACAAAGATGCCCTTGCCCTGGGTGACCTCGAGGTAGCCCACCAGGACCAGGGCCGAGATGGCCTCCCTGACCGATGACCTGCTGACGTGAAAGGCCTGGGCCAGCTCCCTCTCCGGGGGGAGCTTGTCCCCGGGCTGCAGGGACCCCTCCTTGATGTTCTGCAGCAGCTCCCGGACCACGAGCTCAGGGGTCGATGCCTTCTGGATGGCGGTGATCTTCATGGTTGATGTCCTCTGAGGGTGCCGGCCGGCCCGGCTCGCCGGCAGGCAGGTTTTTTCCCGACTGTTTACTCCATGGGCGCGAAACCGCTTCGGAAGGTGTTCTCCGTCACCGTCCTGCAGACCATGAACTCCGTCAGGTAATCAGGCCCACCGGCTTTGGAGCCGTCTCCGGAGAGGCGAAACCCTCCAAAGGGGTGCCGCCCGACCAGCGCACCGGTGATGCCCCGGTTGATGTACAGGTTGCCCACCTTGAAGCTCTTGCAGGCTTTCTCAATGTTTCCGGGATGCCTGGAATAGAGGCCGCCGGTCAGGGCATACGGGCAGTCGTTGGCCATCTCCAGGGCCTGATCGAAATCTCTGGCTCTCATGATGGCCAGCACCGGTCCGAAGACCTCCTCTCTGGCCAGCCGGTGCTCCGGACGGATGTCCTTGAAAATGGCCAGGGGAGCCACATGACCGCTCTGCTGGGCAGATCTCTTTTCCAGGACCAGGGTCCCCTCCTCCCTGCCCAGGGCAACGGCCTCCTCGACCCGGGATTTGACCTCCTCGTCGATCACGGCCCCAAAACCGTTCCGGGGATCGTCGACCGGTCCCATGTCCAGACTGTCGGCCGCAGCCCTGACCTTGTCGACCACCTTGTCGTAGTTCTCCTCCAGCACGATCAGCCTGGTGCAGGCCGAGCACTTCTGTCCCTGATAGCCGAAGGCCGAGCTGATGACCCCGCCCACGGCAGCGTCCAGGTCGGCGTCGGAATCCATGATGATGGCGTTGTTGCCCACCAGCGAGAGGATGGTCTTTTTCAGGCCGTGCCCGCCCCCCTCCAGCTGATGTGCCCTCTGAAGCACCTTCTGCCCAGCCTGGACACTGCCGGTGAAGCAGAGCACATCAACGTCCGGGTGACCAGCCAGAGCTTCTCCCACTTCAGGTCCCTCCCCGGTCACAAAGCTGAGCACGCCCTGGGGCAGCCCCGCCTCCTCCAGGATCGACACGAGCATGGACCCGACGACCGGGGCCTGCGGCGCTGGTTTGAAGACGACGCTGTTGCCCGAGACCAGGGCTGCGGCCACGGTGCCGGCAGGGACAGGCAGGGGCATGTTGTAGGGGGTGATCACCGCGGCCACGCCCCGGGGCTCATAGGAGAGCCGGCTCGATTCGCCGAGCTTGGAGCTCACCGAGCGCCCCTGGGACAGGCGAATCATTTCCCGGCCGTAGAACTCGAAAAAATCAATGGCCTCGTTCACGTCGGCCTGGGCCTCGTTCCAGTTCTTGCCGGCCTCCAGCACGGTCATGGCCGCCAGCTCGAAACGTGTGGAGCGGATGATCGACGCCGCCTTGAACAGGACCTCGCTGCGCAGGGCCGGCTCTGTTTCAGCCCAGCTGACCTGGGCCGATGCGGCCGCCTCAACCGCTCTGTCGATCTCCCGCTGCCCGGCCGAAGCCGCATGCCCCAGAACTTCGTCAGGGTCATTGGGGTTTGTGGACGTGAACATGGCCTCCGGGGTCACATCCTGACCGCCGATCCTCAAGGAAACCTTTTTCGGGCCCGCGGACCTGATCGTTTCCAGGGCCTTGTGCATGGACAGCCTGGCTTCCCTGGTCCAGCCCAGGGGAGGTTCGTTTTCAAAAGACCCTTTGTCGCCGTACTCGGGTGCCTCCTGTTGACCAGGAACCCAGGCTGATTCATGGGTCCTGGCCAGCTCGACCGGGTTGCTGAGCAGCGTGGCCCTGTCCACCCCTTCGGCGAAGCTCTGGCGCAGAAAGGACTCGTTGGAGGTGTTCTCCAGCAGTCTCCGCACCAGGTAGGCCATCCCAGGGATGACCTCCCCGATCGGGGCGTAGAGCCTGACCCGGTGCCCGGCTTTGCTGATGCCCGTGCGCAGGTTTTCGGCCATGCCGTAGAGCATCTGAAACTCATACCTGTCCTGTGGGACGCCCAGGTCTTTGGCCGTTTCCAGCGTGTAGGCGATGGAGCGGATGTTGTGGGAGGCGCATTTGTAGGTGATCAGGTCGTGGTTTTCCAGAATCCTCCTGGTCAGCTTCTCGAACATCGCGTCCGTGTCGTACTTGTTGGTGAAGACCGGGACCGGGACGTTGTCCTGGTGGGCCCTGGTGACTTCCTCGTCCCAGAAGGCCCCCTTGACCAGGCGGATATGGATCGGCTGCTCCCTCTTTCTGGCCCACTGCACCAGGTCCTCGAAGGGTCCTTGCGCATCCCGGAGATAGGCCTGGTAGACGATGCCCACATGGGGGTAGCCCTGAAACTCGGGCTCTTCAAGGATGGACTTGAAGGTCTCCAGGGTCAGCTCCCGCAGGGGCAGATGCTCCATGTCCAGCATGAGGCAGGCCCCGATGTCCTTGGCCTTGCGCAACACCGGGCGCAGACGTTCCTTGGCCTTGTCGATGGAGTGTTCAAAGGCGCAGGCCTTGTCCATGTACTGGGCATAGAGGGAGGAGACCATGACTGACATGACGCACTTGGGGGCGTCCCCCCAGTCCAGGTCCCCGTTGCCCTGGCCCAGGGCGGGCCACTTTTTCTGGATCTCCTGAAACTGGTCGAAAAAGGTCAGCTGGTCCTGAACAAAGGCCTCTTCCTCCTCAACAGACTTGACCTCTTCCTTGAGGATCTTCATCACCCAGGGGAAGCCTTTGTCCCGAAGCTTCTTCATGATCGGGGCAGCCTCCTCCAGGGTGTTGCCCACAATGAACTGCTTGCCCATGCTGTTGATGTTTTTTGAAATCGTTTTGGCGGCCATCTTGGCGGCCATGGAGTTGGGACTGACCATCTTCAGCCCGAACTGCAGGGCTTTGGGGAAATCATGCTCCGGTCGGCAGAAGTACTGCTGAATGTGTTCGGCCACGGACTCCGGTCGGTTCAGATATGGGAAGACGTCCACAAAGCGGAACATCTGCACCTTGAAGGCCTCGTCCTTCATGGACCAGTCCATCATCTTTCCGGTCCAGAAATCCTTCCTGAACAGGGAGGGCTTTTCCTTGTCCACCATCCTGAAGAGGTCCATGCCGGTGTTCTTGACCCGAGTTTCAAAATCCTGAGCCATGCAAGCAACTCCTTGGTCTGTGCCCGCGCGATCTGAAGCCGCGCCGGCAGCGTGGTTGCATTACAGCGCTGCCGTGGGGCAGCGCTGTAATGGCAGGTTGTGTGAGAGCATGTTTCCCACGTGGACGCTCGCTGTTGCCGCCGCCGTCCTAGTCAGCCGCCGCCCTGGCCTTGTCCAGCCAGGTGTTCCACTGGTCCTGGTGCTCCTCGATCCACTCTGAGGCATGGCGCTGGACGTCCTCAGCACTGTCCTCGCCCTGGTGCATGAGATAGTTCTGGGCCCCGATGTCGGCCACGCCGAGCTTGATCTGCTTGAAGAACTCGGCCGCAGCCGGGTTGGCTTCCAGAAACTCGTTGTTGGCAAAAATGCAGATATCGTTGGCGGCAAAACCCATCTTCAGGGGATCGGACACCGCGCCCTGGACGCCTTCGACAACCATGAACTCTTCCAGTCCCTGCTGTCCTTCATTGGTGATGATCTCCGGAACATTGATCCACAGGACGTCTTCTCCGGGCTTCTGCAGGTTGATGGTCCAGTTCGGGGTCCAGGTGTAGAACAGGATGGGCTCGCCGCTCTGGGCCCGGCCGATGGCATCGCCGAAGCTGGCCGAGTAGTTGGCCTTGATGGGGTTGATGTGCTCGTGAAGATCGTAGACCTCCATGTGGTGGGTGATGACCTTTTCGCAGCCCCAGCCCGGAGGGCAGGCCACCAGATCGGCCTTGCCGTCGCCGTTGCCGTCAAAGGCCTTTTTGACCTCCTCCCGCTTGAAGTCCTCCAGGGAGGTGATGTCGTACTTCTCTATTGCATCCTTGGAGGCCAGATACCCCTGCAATCCGGCTTTGGGGGCCATGACCCCGGCCACCGAGGCCTTGTCCTCACTGTCTTTGGGGAGCTGCTCGTTGTGCAGCGGGAACCAGGCATTGGCCCAGAAGTCCACATCCCCCTGGGTGACCGAGAGGTAGAACATGGGGTTGCTCAAATCCTTGGGCTTGTTCACTGTGTAGCCCAGGTCCTCCAGCCCCTGATTGACCAGGGCGGCCTGGAAGAACCCCGTGTTCCAGGTTGCCCTGCCAGGCTGGACCGTAACGCCCTCTCCCGGCATGTCCGCCGCCCCGGCAGGCCAGCACATGAGCAACAGGGCTACCGAGACACCGACCATTCCGAGCACAGTTTTGAATTGACGGGCCTTGTTCATACATCCTCCTTGTCGTTGGCTGGAGTGAAACAGACACTGAAACGCCTCAGGCCATGAGAACGGCCAGGGATCATGAGCCACCTCAGGGATTCGAAACAGCTTCACCTCTGTAAACGCCGTTCTGAATCAGGGCACGCTCCTCCCGCTGCCCGGTATGAGCTGCCGGAGCAGAGGCCTCGTCAGCACTCGGTCCCCAAGTCCTCATTTTCCTGGACGGATCGTACGCTGTGTCGAAGATCGTGTCAACAGGTGGTCGGACCAATTTGCAGTTACTCTGCGCCAGGACCCGACAACCGCCTCGCCATCCGGTAGGGCCGCGTCAAGCCTGCATCGACTCAGCCAGTCTGATCAGGGAAGAAACTCTGTCCAGTCACTGCACTTGAAGGCCTTCTTCCTGAACACCGACACCTGAGTCCTCATGATGGAGTTTTATACGAGCAGGGCGAGGGAGGGGCCAGGGGTGGGTCCGTGACCTGCGGCACTGAAGACTCGAAAGGCATGGGTCATCAGGGCTTCAATGATAGCTGGCTCTGGGCTCACCCAGCACCTCCAGCCTGGGTGTGATGCCCAGGCCCGGAGCGCCTGGGGCCTGCACCCTGCCGTCACGAACCGGAAAATCTCCGTCTGCAGTCGTGACGCTGACCATATCCCGGCATTCGAGAACACAGCGCAGGAGGTGCTCGGGCACGGTCTGACCCAAGTGGACCAGGGCGGCAAAAGCAATGTCCGAGCCAGTGGTCTCCTGAACAGACATGGTGTATCCGGCAGCGATGCACATGTCCCGCTGCCGCCTTCCCCGGGTCAATCCGCCCGCCTTGGAGATCTTGAGATTGATGCCCTCAGCCGCGTCTTCAGAGATGAGCTGGATCACCGCCTCATCCCCTGCAGCCAGCTCATCCCACATGATCGGGATGTCGCTCCGCCGCCGCAGGGACATGCATTCCCGCCAGGTTGAGCAAGGGGCTTCGAGCACGATGTCCACCCTTCTGGGCAGGAGCCGGAGCATGCGCAGGCCGGTTTCCACTGTCATGCCCCCATTGGCGTCGACGTGAAAGAACTCCCCTGGCTGACGGTCCTCCAGCACAGCCTGAATTCTGGCTGCATCCAGGGAGGGCTCGTCGCCAATTTTCAGGGAATGCCCCAGGTAGCCCTGCTGACGGTGCTCCCTGACCCGACGCCGCATGTCCTCCGGGTCTCCAGTATAGATGGAGGAGATGATCGGCAGTCCGTCCCCTGTCCTGCCACCCAGGAGATCGCAGACCGCCATCCCCGCAGCCTTGCCGAAGAGATCCCAGCAGGCCACATCGATCGGGGTCTTGGCATGGAGATGACCGGCCAGGCAGCGGTCCATGGCCTCGTTGACCCGGTCCACATGGCGCGGGTCCAGACCGATCAGGGCTGGGGCCATCTCGGCGATGCCCGCCCTGACCCCCCTGGCGTGGGCGGCCACAAAGGTTGAGCCAAAGGGCGTGGACTCCCCCCAGCCCTCAAGGCCGTTGTCTGCCGTAATCCTGACAAGCGTAGCGTCGAAGCTGCGGAACTCCCTGCCTCCGGAAAGCCTGTACACCCCGCCGGAGTATGGCAGGTCCACCTGAAAGACATCGATTCGTTCGATCCTCACCCTCTTCCTCCTTGGAAAAATGTTCAAAAAGGACATGTGATCGGATTCAGCAGAAGGTCGATCCACAGATCGGGCCAGACACCTGTGCCAGGTTCATGGCCGCCCTCGTATGAAACTTCGGAAGAAAGAACCCCTCAGCCTTCGGCAACTCCCCTGAGTACAGGGGAGCAGTCAGAGGAGCAGCCTCGAACGTTTCTTCACCGATCAAACTGGCCGAGTTGGGTGTCATCAAATGAAGAGTCGATCTTTCTTTTCTCCCATCCACCTTCAACCCTCAACCCTCGACCTTCAGCCCGGCCAGCGGCCGGGCTGAAGACTGGCGCTCATGCGAGCAGCCCATGCCTTTGCGGCCTTTTCCGGCAGGAAACAAGCCCGGGACATCTCACTGGCCCTTTGTCTGGGCACCCATTCATCCTGACGCCCGGTGTGCCCTGCGCCGGCCGCGTTCGACGTCGACCAGGCCCAGGAGCAGGGCTCCGAGACCGAAAATGACGATCATGATCAGGATGGACAGTCTGGGTGCCCCTGTCATCTGGGCAATCAGGGCAAAGAGGAAAGGGCCCAGGATGGAAGCGAACTTGGAGCTGAGGGCGTAGAACCCGAAAAACTCGGCATTGCGCCCGGCCGGGATGAGCGAGGCAAAGATGGACCGGGAGGCGGCCTGGCTGCCCCCCAGGATGAGAGCGACCACAAAGCCCAGGACCCAGAACTGCAGGCTGGTGGTGATCGTGGCAGCAAAGCCGGTCACCCCCATGAACAGGACCAGGGTCAGCAGGATGACCCTCTTGGCCCCCCACTTCCCGGCCAGCCAGCCAAAGAACAGGGCCCCGGGCATGGCCATGAACTGAACCATGAGGAAGCACCCGATGACCGACTCCCTGGGCAGCTGCAGCACGTCCCTGGCAAAGATGGCTGAGACCGCAATGATGGTCTGAATGCCGTCGTTGTAGAGCAGAAAGGCCACCAGGAACAGGAGCAGGTCCGGGTAGGCCCTGATTTCCGACAGGATAGCCGCATAGCCTTTCAGGCCGCGAGGCAAGGCCGACTGACGCTGCCTGGGCGGGGTCCGCCTGAGCAGCCACAGGGCGGGCGTGGCAAAGATCACCCACCACAGGCCAGTGAACACGAAGCCGATTCTGGTGGCCATGCCTGGGCCGTTCAGGCCGAACCAGCCCGGGAAGGAGACCAGGAGGACGACCACGAGCAGGGCCAGACCTCCGCCGATGTAGCCCAGGGCAAATCCATAGGCCGAGAGCCGGTCCAGCTCAGCCTCCCCTCCTGCCAGGGCCGGGAGGAAGGCGTTGTAGAAGATGTTGCCCGCCGCAAAGGCGAAGTTGGCGCAGATGAACAGCACCAGGGCCAGGACATATCGGGAATCTGCGGCAAAGAACAGGGCCATGGTGCAGACGGCTCCCAGACCGCAGAACAGGACCAGGAAAGCGGCATGGTTTCCCTGGCGGTCCCCGACCGCCCCGAGATATGGGGCTGCCACAGCCACCAGGAGCATGGACAGGGAGACCCCATAGCTCCAGAGCACGGACGCCGGCACCGTGGCCGAGCTCCAGAACACCGGCGCTCCTGTTTCAGGCACCAGGTGGACGAAGTAGACCGGAAGGACCGCAGCCAGGATGACTGTGGCAAAGGCCGAGTTGGCCCAGTCATAGAGGCACCAGCCGAACCATGTTCCGGGCAATGTCCTGGGAAAAAACCCCATTTCCCCTCGCTCTTCAGCGCAACCGCTGGCCGGCCGGCCAGGTCGATGCTTGAGGGTTGAAAATTGATGGAAGTAGAGGTGGTCAGGCCATCACGTGATGCCACCCAACGCGGCCAGTCTGATCAGTGATGAAACAGTGTCCGGGCTGTGTCACGTCACGGCACTGCAACCCCAAGCGGCCAGTGTGCTGTCATCCCGTCCGGATTTCAAGCCTGGACATCCTCACCCCGACATGCTCTGATCTGTTTTTTGTCCCTGCCCAAGAGGACGCCGGTGCAAAAAGTCCAGTTTGGCGTTTTCGCCGCCAACCGCACTTTGTAAGTC
>CAZNIP010000022.1:0-35131 GCA_964573115.1 uncultured Desulfohalobiaceae bacterium
AATCTGAGCAGGAATCGTCAATTTCTGAGCGATGATTGATGATCTATACAAAGTCGTTTCGGTTTTTTTGAAGCACCCACGCGGGTGGGTCTGAAGAGTCAGGAGGTGCCATGTCATTCTGCACCGTCGTCAACTGCATGGATGGCCGGGTTCAGCTTCCGGTCATCGACTTTCTCCAGCAACGCTTCAGGGCCAAGTATGTCGATTCCATCACCGAGCCAGGACCGATCAGGATCCTGGCCCGACAGGACGACCATGCCGCAGTACAGTCAATTGTGACCAGACTGAAGATCTCCATTGAGAAACACGGATCTTCCGGGGTGGCTGTTGCCGGACATCACGACTGCGCCGGCAATCCTGCGGGAAAGGAGGAGCAGCTGGAACAGATCCGGCAGTCCCTTCAGTTTCTGCAGGAACGCTTTCAGGGTCTAGAGATGATCGGTTTGTGGGTCGATGCGCAGTGGAAGGTGCACGAAGTGGCCTGACAGGCTGTGCACAAAGGCCGTATGGAACCTGGAAAAGAGGATGTCGCAGAGAACAACAGGGACCTTGCGATCAGCCTTGAGGACAGGGTGGAAGCTGGAGAGGTCATCGCCCTCTGCAGTGCCGATGGCTGGTCTGCAGCAGACAAGCCGGTCGAGCTGCTCGCGGCCATGCGGATCTATGCTGGAAATGACCATTGAGTTTTGCAGGCTGTCTGCTCATATGCCCGGGAGCCGCAGATGAGAGACTTTCTGGGTCCATGCATTGTTTTTCACGGATGTGCGGCTTTTTGAAAACGTCCTTTGTGCTTCATCACGGTTTGGGTAAGAGCAACGGAGACTGCCCAGGTGCTCAAGGACACTCTTCTTCTGGTCAAGCCGGGGATGAAGGCTTGCCTTTTTTGGCCAATCGCTCGGCCAGCGGGAGCAGCAGATCGGGGTTTTTCTTGACCCGGAATTTCTGGGAGAGATAGACCACCGCAAAGAGACCGATGGCCAGACCGTCGATGAGAAACCGGTTCAGGTCGGCGGCGGTCACCGCCTGCAAAACTTTGGGAAAGAGAAGAATAACGGTGGCTGCAGCACCAATGATCCACTCATAGACGTTGGTGGGACAGAGCATGTAGCCCATGGTCAGGGCGGAAAAAGTGATGGTTCCCAATGCGCAGGTCGCGTAGGTGATGATGATTTCCAAAGGGGTGCCGTTGAGCAGAAGGGCCGGGGAATAGGCAAACATGAAAGGGGCCAGGTAGAGCATTTTGGCGAATTTGAAAGATGTCCACCCAGTCTTCCAGGGGTCGGAGTTGGCGATGGCGGCACCGGCATAGGCGGCAACACAGACTGGAGGGGTGATGTTCGAGTCCTGACTGAACCAGTAGACGATCATGTGCGAGGCCAGGAGGGTCCAGGTGGCAGCCTCTGGCAGGGACATTTGCAATTGCCCGAAATCCATTCCAAAGGAGTTCATGGACAGCAGAGAGCTCATGGCCGGGACAGCCAGGACGGCCGTGATCAGATAGGCGGCGGTCACAGGAACGCCCATGCCCAGGATGAGCGAGGCGATGCCGATGAACAGGATGGCCAGGGGCAGATGCCCGCCGGAGAGATTGAAGATGAGCTCGGAAAAACGAAGCCCGATCCCGGTCAAGGCTATGGACCCGACAATGATCCCGATGACGCCCACTGTTGCCCCGATGATCAGGGTGTTGCGCCCGCCCTCGATCATGGCCTCGTAGATCTGCCTGGGCCCCATTCTTACACTCTTGTCCGGGCCGAGCCAGCTGACCAGGATACAGGACAGGGTGGCCAGGACAGCAGAAAATCCAGGGCTGTAGCCAATGAGCATCATGGCGATGATGATGATCAGAGGCAGGGACATCATCCATTCTTTCTTGAAGATGTCTTTGGCTGTGGGCGCGTCAGGGTCTATCATGCCCCACAGGCCGTGGCGTTTGGCCTCGAAATGGACCATGACGAAGACCGCCAGGAAGTAGAGCACTGCCGGGAAGATGGCCATGAGCATGATCTTCACATAGGGGGTCTCGGTCATTTCGGCCATGAGAAAGCCCCCGGCCCCCATGATGGGCGGCATGAACATGCCTCCCACCGATGCTGCGGGCTCGATGGCTCCGGCAACGTGAGGACGAAAGCCGGCCTTTTTCATGAGCGGAATGGTGAAGGACCCGGTCGAGGCTGTGTTGGCGATGGCGCTTCCGGAGATCGAGCCGAAGAAGCCGGAGGCGATGACCGAGACCTTGGCCGGGCCCCCGGTGCTCTGGCCGGCCAGGGCAAGGGGCAGGTCCAGGAAGAACTTGCCGGCCCCTGACTTTTTCAAAAAAGAGCCGAAAAAGATGAACAGGATGACATAGGTGACCAGGACGTTGGCCATGATGCCGAAGACGCCTTCCTGCTTGAGATAGACATGGTTGACGATCCGCTCGAAGGAGAAGCCCCGGTGGGCGATGACCTCCGGCATATAGGGCCCAAAATAGCAGTAGGCGAGGAAGGCCACCCCAACAAGGGTGAGAGACCAGCCCAGGACCCGCCTGCAGACTTCCAGGGAGATCAGAATGCCGCCTGTGCTGACCAGAAAATCGAGCTGGGTTTCTGCTCCCATGCGATAGTTCAGGGCTTCAAACTCCATCATCCAGTAGCCGGTGACCACAAAGGCGATGCAGGCCAGGGTCACATCAAGCCAGGTGGGGCGGTCTTTTCTGGAACCAGGGCGTGAAGGGTAGATGAGGAAGACCAGGACAAAGGTGATCAGCACGTAAGCGCCGCGATGGTATTGAGCCGCAACCGGGCTGAGGCCGGCGTTGTACATGTAAAAGGCGACCATGAAGACGATCAGGACCTTGGTCACAATGTCCCAGAAGCCGGAAAGGGAGCGACCGAATTTGGCTTCTTTTCGGGCAATATCCTTGAGCTGCTCGGAATTGTCGTCGCCGGCAGCTTCCTGCCAGTTGATGTGCTGGTCTTTGTGGTTGTGCTGTTCAGGCATGGTCCTGGTTCCCTCAAGGTCGTGTTCAGGCCGTGATGTGTTCAAGCTCACCGCCCAACGCTTACGGTGATGGCGATACTTTTACATGGACAAGGCAACCCCGGCCACAGGCAGTCAGAGATTCAGGTGCGATGTTTAAGAAAGCAAAGGAGTGTCCAAAGCCTTTTGACTGTCGAGCCAGGATGAATACAGCACGAGAGATGAATGGCTTTCCAGGTTGCCCAAGGACTGGGCAACCCGGAAAAGCCGATGCAGAGGATATCGTTTTAGGGTTGGAGCTCATCAGGGACGGAAATGCCTTGTTCCTCCCAGAACTTGACTGCTCCTGGATGCAGGGGCACGGCCGCATTCTGGAAGTTGTTCTCCAGACTCATGCTTTTGGCCGCCTTGTGGGATTGCTGCATGGCCTGAAGCCCTTCCTGGGACCAGACGGCTTTCATCAGCCGGTAGACCAGGTCGGCATCCACATCCTCCCTGGCCGTCAGGAACGTGGAGTCCTGGAAGGTCAAGCAGTCAGACTCCTGGCCAGAGTATGTTTTGGCCGGAATCGTGGTCGGGGCGTAGGCGTAGGCATCGTAGAAGCCGTACTCTGAAGCGTCGTTCCCCACGTTGATGAGCCGGATGTCGGTTCGAGTGGCAGCCTCAATGATCGATGCGTTGGGGTAGCCCACCAGGACCCAGAAGGCATCGATCTTGCCATCGCTGAAGGCGCTGGCTGCAGCCGAGTAGCCGAGAAACTGGGGGGAGAAGTTGTCCCAGACATCCAGGTGGCGGAAGAAGCGTTCAGCTGAGGTGGCCGCTCCGCTCCCTGCATTGCCCACTGCAACTTCGTGCCCTTTCAGGTCCTTGGCGCTCTCAAAGTCGCTTTTCTTCCGAACCACGAGCTGAGCCGGGGCGCCATAGAGGTATCCCAGGCTGCGGACACTGTCGTAGGACCTGTCGTCCTGGGGCAGCTGTCCGATAGCCCCGAGTCCCAGGTCCACGGCGTAGGAAATGCCGAAATCGAAGTCCCCATTGTGCACTCTGCGCACGTTCTCCACGGAGCCGCCTGAGCCTTCAGTGGAGACCTGGATGTCGTCGTACACCTTGGAGACGTACAAAGATATTCCATTGGCAAAATAGTTGAAGGTCCCTCCTGTCGGCCCCCCGCCAACGGCCACGTATGTTTTCGAAAGAGCAGGGGTCGCGGTGAATCCTAAAAACGCCACAGCCAAGCTGATGAAAAGAATCAAAGAACGCCTCATACTGAACTCCTCCTCTGTTGGGGTTTGCAGGACACGCATGATTCTGTTTGATGCTGCCTCCATGCTCAAGCCGACAATCGGTGATCAGGACAGCATCCCGGGAAAGGTCGTAACAAGGCCGAACTCAGCTCATCCAACGTATTATAATCAGTATTAATTTTATTTGGAATAAAAAGTCAAGACCATTTTCAAGGCCGGGCTGAAGGTCGAGGGTTGAGGGGGGATGGTTGAGGGAAGGAGAGCTCCCCGACGTGTCGAGAAGGCCTCGACTTGGCCGGTTTGACCAGGAAAAAAGCTGACATTGGAACGTTTGATCCGCTGATGAGCTTGAGCTTCATACGAGAAACCAGAAGTCGAGCAGAATCGAAGACTTGCACTTTGCATGGAGGGGTCAGAAAACAGTCTCCTGGACGTAGTGCACTGTCGTTGAAAGAAGGGAGGGAGGATGCACTTTTTGAAAGTTGGGAATCAGAAGATCGCCTTTGCATCCAGCGAAGAGCTCGATGCAGACAAAACACCGCTCCTCTTTGTGCATGGGGCGGGGGGATCGAGTCACGTCTGGCGGAACCAGATCCAGGCTCCGCTGCCGGAGACCCTGCGGGTTGCGGTGGACCTTCCAGGCCATGCTCGGTCTCAAGGACGGGGGGCCGGGCATATCGAGACCTACCGCGACTTCATCCTCGACTTTGTCCAGGCTGCCGGATGGGAACGACTCATCCTGGTCGGACACTCCATGGGCGGGGCCGTGGCCCAGGCCTTTGCCCTGACCCACCCGCATCTGCTGGAGGGCATCGTGCTCGTGGGTACCGGGGCCAGGCTGCGGGTGGCCAGTGAGGTCTTCGAGGCTGTCAGGAAGGGGGAGGGTTTCGCTGATGCGGCCTACGCTCCAAACACCGACCGAAAGCTCGTCCAGGAGGCGGAAAAGGAGTTCGGGCTGACCGACCCGGAGGTTCGGTACCAGGACTTTCTGGCCTGCGACCGCTTCGATGTCATGGACCGGGTCCATGAGATCGAGGTGCCGGCTCTGGTCATCTGCGGGCAGGAGGACCGGCTCACTCCGGTCAAGTACTCGCTCTACCTGGCCGACAGCCTCCCCCAGGCGAGCCTGCAGATCATCCCCGAGGCCGGCCACATGGTCATGTGGGAGCAGCCCCGGGCTGTCAACGCAGCCATTGGCCGCGCCCATATCACGTCGGTGAAAGGGCCTGGTTCAGGTCGGCGATGAGGTCCTCTTCGTCCTCCAAGCCCACCGAGAGGCGGATCAGGCCGTCGTCGATCCCGGCTGCCTCCCGCTCCTCCCTGCTCATGTGCTCGTGGGTGATGGTGGCCGGATGCATGCAGATGGTGCGGCTGGTCCCGAAGGTCACGGCCTGGACAATGAGCTGCAGCCTGTCCATGACCTCCACCGCCCCTTGCCTGCCGCCTGGGACGACAAAGGAGAGCAGGCCGCCCCCGGCCCGCATTTGCCTGTCGGCCAGAGCCTTCTGAGGATGGTCGGCAAGGCCGGGGTAATTGACGTGGCTGATCATGGGGTGGGCCTGCAGAAATTCGGCAATGGCCAGGCCGTTGGCGCTGTGCCGCTGCATGCGCATGGACAGGGTCTCCAGAAACTGCAGGGCCAGCCAGGCTTCAAAGGGCGGCATGATGGATCCCGTGAACTCCGTAGTGTTCCAGCGGATGTCCTCAATGAGGCCTTCCGGGCCGATGAGCGCCCCGCCGATGACCGAACCGTTGCCGACCATGAACTTGGTCATCGAAAGCAGGACCATGTCCGCCCCCAGGTCCATGGGGCGCTGCAGGGCGGCCGTGGCTGTGGTGTTGTCCACCAGCAGCGGGGCGCCTCGGGCATGGGCAACATGGGCCACTGCCTGGATGTCGGTGACAAAGAGGCAGGGGTTGCTGGGAGTCTCCACCCAGACGAGCCTGGTCCGTTCGTCGATGAGCTCGGACCAGGACTGGACGTTTCCCGGATCCTGGACAAACCTGAACTCGACCTGGCAGCGCTCTGGAAAGATGGAGGCGGCCTGCTTGTAGCCCTCGCCAAAGACGTTCAGGGAGGTGACCACGTTGTCCCCTGGCCTGGCCAGGGTAAAGATGAGCTCGAACAGCGATTGGGAGCCGGAACCCGAGGTCAGGCAGGCCTGGCCTCCCTCCAGGGCGGCCAGGCGCTCTTCGAGCACTGTGTTGGTCGGCGTCCGGGTTCGACCGTAGACCGGGCAGGGAACCGTTCCAGAATGCATGTAGGGATAGGTCATGGAGGGCACCAGAGGGGGCACGAAGGAACGGAAGGCCTCCATGTCCTGCCTGGGGTCGAACCCGGCATGCAGGGACCTGGTGTCGAAGCCGAGATCCTGGTCTCTTCTTCTGACCGGCCTGGCCGTGGGATCGAAGACCCAGGGGGCGCGCAGGTAGAACGGCGTGTCGTCATGCATGTTCTCACTCTCCTTCAAGCGGTTGCACCGGGACTTGAATCTGCCATCTTCGGCCATCACAGTCCACCAGGCTCCAGCACAGTCTTTGTGCCTCGAGGTGGTCCCTGGTTGGGGACGGGATCTCATTCGAATCGTGAAACGATTGACGTGACCGGCCCAGGCAGAGTACAAGGATAAATAAAAATTTGAGGATGATAGATGGAATCGGAAAGGGTCGCGATCCCTTTTCCGATGTCATTCGGCTTCAGAAGCACGCACAATGAGGAACCCTGGCATGGATCTGACAGGACACCGCTTCAAGGCCCGGCCGCTGGCCTATCTGACAGAGGAACAGATGCGGGACATCCACAGCGCATCCCTGCAGGTGCTTCAGGATGTCGGCACGGTCGTCCACCACCCCGAAGCCAGGCGGCTTCTGGTTCAGGCCGGGGCACGGCTCGTGGAGGGCAATCGTGTCCATCTCCCGGCCGATGTGGTGGAAGCAGCCCTGCGATCGGCCCCGTCCCGAATTTCGATCTACGACCGCCGGGGGAATCCGGCCATGTATCTGGAGGGACGCCGGACCTTTTTCGGGACCGGGTCGGACTGCCCCTATCTTCTGGACTCATTCAGCGGAGAGCGGCGTCCCTTTCAGGAGGAGGACGTCCATCAGGCCGTGACGCTGGTGGACGGGCTGGAGCACATCGATTTCTGCATGTCCATGGGCCATCTGCCCATGCACGGGGACCAGGCCTCGTACCAGGTCGAGTACGCGGCCATGCTCAGGCACTCCTCCAAGCCCCAGGTCATCACGGCCGGAGACCGGCAGTCCCTGGAGGACCAGACCGAGATGGCCGCTGCCGTGGTCGGCGGGCTGGAGCAGCTCCGGAGCAGGCCGCTGTTCGTGCTCTACGACGAGCCCACCTCCCCCCTGACCCACAGCTTCGAAGCCCTGGACAAGCTCCTCTTCATGGCCGAGCACCGGCTGCCCTCCAACTATTCACCAGGGATCATGGCCGGGGGCACGAGTCCGGTGACCCTGGCCGGGGCCATCACCCAGGCCAACGCCGAAATCCTGGCCGGACTGACCATTCACCAGTTGAAGCGCCCAGGGGCGCCATTCGTGCATGGGGCGGGGGTTTCCCCCATGGACATGCGCAGCATGCAGCCGACCTACTCGGCCCCGGAGGCCATCATCGGCCAGGCCGGCCTGACCCAGATCGGACGAGATCTCTACAACCTGCCCACCTGGGGGTTCACAGGGTGCAGCGCCTCCAAGCTGTGCGACGAGCAGGCCGTGTACGAGGCCTACAGCTACCTCTACACAGCCGCGCACATGGGCACGAACCTGGTCCACGATGTCGGCTACCTGGAGTTCGGACTGACCTACTCCCTGGACCTCCTGGTCTTCTGCAACGAGATGATCGGCCAGGTGCTCAGGCTGATGGACGGCATTGAGGTCAACGCGGAAACCCTGGCTCTGGAGGCCATGCGCAGGGTCGGCCCTGGGGGGCACTTCCTGGGCGACGACCACACCTTTGACCATTTCCGGGACAACTGGACCCCGGAGCTCACGGACAGGAACATCTTCGAGGTCTGGCAGGACAGCGGCAAAGGCCGCTCCATGGGCCAGAGGGTCAAGGACAGGATCAGGACCATTCTGGACGAACACCACCCCCTGCCCTTGACCACGGAAGCGGATGCGGAGATCGAAGCCATCCTGAAACGGGTCAAGGCGCGGGGCCGGTCATAGGATCAAGATGCGGCTGCAAAAACTCTGAAGCAGCCGCAAGAATTCAGGATCCAGGAGTCAGCCCTGCCTCTGGCTGGGCTGACAGGTCGAGGGTTGTGGGTAGATGGTTGAGGGCGGAAAAAGGCCACGACTTGTCGCGTGATGACACTCAACTCGGCCAGTTTGATCAAAAAAGAAACTTGACTCCAAAATCAAGTTTCATACGAGGGGCCAATACAATCAAAAAAGTTATGGTTGCCGTTCACTCAACGAATGTGCCGGCTGGACCTTTTTCATCGGCTCAATTCGAGGGTTTACGCTGCTGCTCCGGCGTTGCAGAACATTGCGAAACCCTGTCTCTGTCCATCCCGCTCTTGGGAAAGAAAAGGAACATTCGATGTCATCCGGTCTTCCGGATGACATCGAATCAGAGACCTTTTTGATGCATGAGCTCCGCCAGATCGGCCACCCTGCAGGAATAGCCCCACTCGTTGTCGTACCAGACCATGACCTTGACCCAGGTCCCCTCGCGGACTGAATTGAACTCGGGATCCACGATGCCTGAATGGGGATCCATAATGAAATCCGAAGACACCAGAGGTTCCCGGCTGTAGGCCAGGATGCCCCTGAGCTCGCCTTCGGCCGCGGCCTGAAGGGTCGAGTTCAGCTCTTCGGTGCTGGTGGGCGTCGTGACCTGGGCCGTCAGGTCGACCACCGAAACTGTGGGCACCGGGACCCGCATGGAGTAGCCGTCGATCCGTCCGGCCAGCTCAGGAATGACCAGACCCACGGCCTTGGCCGCCCCGGTGGTGGTGGGGATGATGTTGTGGCCTGCTGCCCTGGCCCGTCTGGGGTCTTTATGGGGCAGGTCGAGGATTCGCTGGTCATTGGTGAAGGCGTGCACCGTGCACATGGATCCCCGCTCGATCCCGAAGGCCCGGTGAAGGACCAGGGCCACCGGCGCCAGGCAGTTGGTGGTGCAGGAGGCATTGGACACGATGTGATCCGTGTCCGGGACGTAGTCGCCTTCGTTCACTCCCAGGACGATGGTCCGGTCGACATCCTTGCCAGGGGCGGAGATGATGACTTTTCTGGCCCCGGCCTCGATGTGGGCCTGGGCCTGGGGGCCGGAGCGGAAGATCCCGGTGGATTCAATGACGATGTCCACGCCATGGTCGCCCCAGGGAATCTCCTTGGGGTTGGTGTGGGAATAGTTCTGAATGGCCCAGTCACCGACATGGATCGTGTCCCCGTCAACGCTGACTGGTTCGGGAAACCGGCCGTAGGTGGTGTCGTATTTGAAGAGATTGGCGTTTTTGGCCGCATCAAAGAGGTCGTTCACGGCCACGACCTCCACGGTGTCTGCATGCCTGGTGCGCAGGGCCTTGAGGACCTGGCGGCCGATGCGCCCGAATCCGTTGATGCCTATTTTCAGCTTGGTCATGGATCTTTCTCCTTCTTAGTCTTCAAAGAGCTGATAGGTATAGCGGCTCAGGAGCTCATGCTCGTACCGGACCTTGTCGTGGAGGATGGCGTTCTTGATGGAGATGGCGCACAGGTCGGCAATGGCGTTCAAAAATTCGATTTCCGCCTCGTTGAACTCACGGACGGAGCTGGAGTAGACCCTCAGCACGCCGATGACCTCCTGCCCGAGGAACGACAGGGGCACGGCCATGACCGAGGCGATGCCCTCGGATCTGGCGGCGTCCGGATACTGGAAACGCTCGTCTTCGCAGGCGTTGCAGACGTAGACGTTCTGACCTTCCAGGACTTCCTGGTCCAGGCCGCTCTTGGCAACCTCGATCTTGCCCTTGCGCAGGTACTGCTGGCTCAGGCCAAAGGTGGCCCCGGCCAGGAGAAACTTTTTGTCGTCGCTGAGCAGCCGGATGCTGCAGGCCTTGACGTCCATGGCCCAGCTGATCTTTTCCGCCACCTGCTTGAGCACGGTTTTGGGGTTCAGGCTGGAGTTGACTGCCTTGACCACTTCGTACAGTGTCCGGAAGTAATCCTTTGATTGCTGGTCCTGCATGGTCGCGCCTCCTTTCAGCCTTGCCTCTGGCAAAGCTGAACCGTTTGAGTTGAAGGGAGAGATACAGATATCGGATCGTGCGTGCGCAAGCGCAACCGGAGACTCAACCCCGCACCTCGAAAAGTTGCGGGGAGGTCAGCCGGACTTTCAGGAATTGTGGAGTTTGCTGCCCAGAGCTTGCTCTGGCCAGGTTTTCATGACCAGGCATCCATTCAGAAAATAAATCGGCCGGAGAGTCTTGCCAAGGCTTGAAGAGCCAGAACAAGAAAAAGAGCCCTTTTGCCCGGGATCAAAGCTCAACCGCTTGCAGGAACCCGAACATGGGGAGATGCCCTGAATGCAGCTTCTGGGGTGGACACTGATTTGACGGGTTTCAGCTTTGCCAGAAGCTGGGCTCGTACCTGACCAGGACGTATGCCTGCTGACTCGGAACGCTTCAACCCATGTTCACAGGCCAGGGCCATGGCCGAGGCCATCCAGCGGCTGGAGAACGGTCTGGCCTTTGTCCAGGACGAGCTCGTCCCTGAACTGGCCATTGGACTGGTCACCCTTGCGGACGCCAGGACAGCCCGGATGAGTGAGCTCCTCGATCTCCTGGACCGGGATGCCAGGGACGTCGTCCTGCTGGGGTTCTCCTGGCGGATGGTCCTCCCGATGGGGAGCGGGAGCATGGCCTGGGAGGACGCCAGAATGCCCATGCACGACAGGGAGCGTCTGAAAATGCCCCAGGTCGTCCGGTTGCTCGTCAAGCAGGCCTGTTCCAGCGGGAGCTGGCAGCCGGACAGGGTCCTGAACCGGACCTCGCCGCTTCTGGACGACGATGCAGGCCGCATGGAGCAGCTGTGTTCGACGATCCTGCAGTACGCCCCGGGGCAGGTCATCAGTGCCAACGAGCTTCGGGCCGCCTTTCGGGAAACAGGAATCCAGCGTCCCATGGACACCCTGATCGCCCACTGGAAAGGGGCCGGGGTCATCAGCCCCAGGCTCTCCTCCCTGTCCTCGGTCTCAGCCCATCGCTCCCCCCTGTACGAGCTCAACCCGTCTGTTTTCCATGCTGCCTGATCGTCGATCAGGCAGCATGGAAAACAGATCACCCGTAAATCCAGGCGATGACCCCCAGCATGATCAGCAGCAGGATGGGCTGGACCGTGCGGATGATCTTTTCCAGTCTGACCTGCAGGGCTTCCCGTCCGTGATAGTAGGCGCTGCGGACGGCGATGGTCACCAGAATCCCCAGGAGGAGCCAGAAATAGACAAAGAAGTACATGTAATCCAGGGTCACCAGGTAGCCGATGTTCGGGAGCTGGTTGGAGGTCATCAGGCTCAGGGAGACGGTTGTCAGGAGCAGGATGACCCCCAGGTTCAGCCTGGCGGCAAACGGCGGCCCTTCAGGAAAGATGAAGGACATGGCGTAGCCGAGCAGGAAAATGAAGAACAGGGGCACCATGTTCTTGAACATGTAGCTGGCTGCATTGCGCTTGATCTCGGTGACCACGTTGAATCGGGAGTAGGTGATGCCGGTCTCGGACCCGGCCCTGAACAGGCGCGGGTTGCCGAGGGTGGAGTCGGCAGCCCCGATGTCGGCATAGACCATGATGTCCTCGAGCTCCCACTTGTTGTCCCCCTTGAAGCCAGAGTGGTCCTGGAGGCGTTTGGAGAGGCTGCCCCCCCTGTACCGCTGCATGCCGATGTCGTCGGCCACAAAGATGAGCCGCTCCCGGTTGAGCTCTTTGTGGCGAAATCGGATGCGCAGGGTCTGGACATCAAAGGGGTAGTGATGGAAATCGAAGGGCTCCCGGAACTCGGCCTTGATCCTGTAAGCCCGGTAGTCCATGTTGTCCACGGTGGAGGCCATCATCGGCTCGCGGGAGCTGGTCATGCTCAGATCGGAGTTCAAAAACTCGATCTTGGAGTAGTTCAGGGGCTTCTTGTGCCGGAACCAGACATAGAAGTCAGCGGTAAAGGCCTCGTTTTTCTGGTCGATGTGCAGGATCTCGTTGATGTCGATGCCGGTGTAGACCACGTTGGTCTTGTAGTACAGGGAGTCCTGGAACTGGAGCAGCTCCCCTTGCTCGAGCTGACTGGCGACGTCCAGGATTCTGTCCGGCCTGAGGACCGGGGTCAGCTGGATCGGGGCTGAAACCAGGGTGTCCCGGACATAGGTGCCAAAGGGGGAGGGGTTGATGGCGTTGCCCTGGGGGTCGAAGTAGATGGGCCCGGTCACCCCGGTGTAGATCTCTTCAGGGCTGGAGAACCTGTGCAGACCAACCCTGACCTGGTCGCGGACGGCGTCCAGGCTTTGATTCAGGTCTGTCTCGGCCAGGGCCTGGATCACGATGCCGGCAGCGTCAAAGGAGGTCGCTGCCAGGGCGTCGGGTTCCCGGTCGTAGCGGTGGACGAACTCCCTGCTGAACTGCTGGGCCTCCCTGTTGGCGATGTCCCGGATAAAGTAGGTCGTGGCGTAGATCCCATGCGTGTAATCCCCGACAGTGTCCGGATCGTCGACAACCGAGGCCATCTCCTGGGGGAAGGTCCCCAGCCCCAGAGAGTCCCCCCCCAGAATGGTCAGGTCCAGGCCGGCATCCCGGAGCCGGCGGACGAAATCCGCAGACTCCTGGTCCAGAAGGCCCAGGTACAGAGCCGAAGGGCACGGTCCCTCGGCCAGCCGTGAGCAGTAGGACTGCAGCTTCTGCCCCACGTCATCCTTCAGGGAGTTGACCCGCCAGGTGTCGAGCACACTCAGACCCAGCTCATCAGCCGCCCTCCGGAAAGAGCGCATCAGGGTCCTGCCGTAAGCGTCGTCCTCATAGACGATGCTCACCGAGGAGTGTCCCAGGACCCCTGAGAGGTACAGGGCCGAGAGCCTGCCCTGAAGCCTGTTGTCCGAGATGACCCGAAAATACCAGTCATTGCCTTCAGTCACCTCTGGGGCCGTGGCACTCCCGGTCACTGCAGGAATGCCGTGTTCCTTGTAGATTTCCCCTCCCTCCAGGGACAGGGAGCTGTAGTAGTGGCCGATCACCGCCACACAGCGGCTCTGTTGGGCGATCTTCAGGGCCTGCTGCCGGGCGAGCTGCTTGTCGTGCTTGTTGTCATAGACCTCGATGCTCACTCTGCGTCCCTGAACGCCTCCCTGCTCATTGATGTTCTTGACCTGCATGCGCACGCCGTTGACCATGGCTTGCCCGCTCCTGGCGTCCTTTCCGGACATGGGTCCGATCACGGCGATGGGGATGGACTCCGGGGCCTGGGCAGGGGCCTGTGACCCGGCGAGCACGATCGCAGCCAAACAGAGGACAAGGGCTCGAGAAACCGTGGTCATAGCTCATCCGTGATTCGCGCTTGGCCTGTCATGGAGCAGGCGTGAAGAGTTGAGGCAGGTGGAGGCGGGGAAGCCCCCGGGGCCGAAGAGCACGGACGGCCCGGGGGCGTGGATGTCAGCATGAGGTCCAATGGTCCGTCCTGGTTCAGGGCAGCCAGGATTCGACCTGGTCCTCGTGGGTGCGGAGGTAGCGCAGGGCCTTTTCGTAGGGGAACATGCCGTCGTCGTCGTGGATCCAGATCATGAGCTGGCCCATGGCTTCCGGGGACCAGGAGAAGTTGTCCAGAAATGCGTGCACGTCCGGCATGTCTTCCTTGAGACCCTGGCGCACGATCGTGTTGATGTGCTCCTGAGCCCCGTAGACATTCTCGGGGTCCTCCAGGAACTTGAGCTCCCACCTGGCAAACTTCCAGTGCGGCACCCAGCCGGTGACCACGATCCACTGCTGCTTGCTGATGGCCTCCCCGAGGGCTTTGGTCATCGACTTTTCACTGCCCTTGATCAGGGTGTAGTTGTCCAGCCCGTAGGTCCGCATGGCCTCTTCGGTCTTCTTCATCACCCCGGCTTCGGGATCGATGCCCACGATCATGCGGTGGAACTTGTTGGCGTACTCCTCAAGGTCGGAGATGGATTCCGCTGCGATGTAGGGCTTGTTGCGCAGTCCCGTGGCTGCGGTCTGCCGTCCCAGGGTCACGTTGGGCACCACCAGGCCGATCCTGGCCCCCTCCAGGTTGGGGCCGAGGTCCACGAAGCTGCCCTTGTACTGCTCATAGTAGTGCTTGTGGGTTCCTGGAAGCCAGGCGGCCACCATGGCATCCACCTCGCCTTCGGCCACCGCCTTCCACATCTCGTCGGCCTTCATAGCTGTGATCTCACAGTGATAGCCCATTTTTTCCTGAAGCACGGCCTTGACCACGTTGGTGGAGGCAATCTCCGAGGACCATTCCACATAGGCCAGCTTGACCGTGTCTCTGGCCGCATGCACTGGCAGGGCGGCCAGGGCAAGCAGGCTGAGCATGGCCACAAAACCTGCCAGAAGCGTTGTGTGCTTGAAGGGACTCATGTTCAAACTCCTTCGCTGGTATTCAGACAAAAGCGATCATCTCAACCGGGCCAGGCTGACCTCCGAGCTGAACCACAGGAGGGTGTGCCTCCCGGATGCGCCTGGAGATCAATCCCAACCGTATTTCTCGACATAGTTGCGCAAGCCCTTGAGCACGGCCCAGCACATCATGAGCACCACCAGGGCAAAGGGCAACCCCGTGGTGATGGCCGCAGTCTGCAGGGCCACCAGGCCTCCTCCCATGAGCAGGACGGCTGCGACCAGCCCTTCGGTGATGGCCCAGAAAAGTCGCTGGGGCCTGGGCGGGTCCGGGTTGCCGCCGGCCGTGATGATGTCGATGACCATGGAGCCGGAGTCGGAGGAGGTGACAAAAAAGGTGATGACCACGATGATGGCCAGGATTGAGGTCAGGGTGCTCAAGGGGAAGTTCTCCAGGAAGACGAACAGGGACACGGGGATATTCTCCTGAACAGCCTTGGCCAGCCCTCCGGAGCCGAACTTTTCGATGAAGATGGCGCTGTCGCCAAAGACGGTCATCCAGAAAAAGGTGACCAGACACGGGACCAGGAGCACCCCGAGCAGGTACTCCCGAATTTTGCGGCCATAGGAGACCCGGGCGATGAACATGCCCACGAAGGGGGACCAGGCAATCCACCAGCCCCAGTAGAACACGGTCCAGCCATTCTGCCAGGTTCCCCCGGTGTAGGTCTCGTTGTAGGTGGCCAGGGTGGCGAAGTTCTGAATGTAGCTGCCGATGTTCTCGATGAACCCGTTGAGCACGAAGACGGTCGGGCCCAGGATGAGGACGAAGAACATCAGTGCCGCGGCAAAGGCCATGTTCACTTCAGAGAGGAACTTGATCCCGGCGTCCAGGCCCCGGACCACGGACCAGGTGGCGATGGCCGTGATCCCGGCGATGAGCAGGACCTGGATAAAGGGGTTCTGGGGGATGCCAAAGAGGTGAGACAGACCGGCATTGACCTGCTGCACCCCCAGGCCGAGGGATGTGGCCACGCCGTAGAGGCAGGACACCGTAGCCAGGATATCGATGAGGTTGCCCAGGGGGCCGTAAATCTTGTCGCCGAGCAGGGGGTAGAAGACATTGCGGATGGACAGCGGCAGGCCCTCGGAAAATCCGAAAAAGGCCAGACCCAGGCCGACCAGGGCGTAGATGCCCCAGGGATGAAAGCCCCAGTGCAGGAAGGTCAGGTCCATAGCCTTCTGGGCGCTGGCTGCTGTCCCGGCTTCAGTAAAAGGGTTGCCCACGAAGTGGAACATGGGCTCGGCCACACCGTAGAAGAGGATCCCGATGCCCATCCCGGCGCTGAAGAGCATGGCGAACCAGCCAAAGGTGCTGAACTCGGGTTCGGCATCCGGACCGCCGATGCGCAGGCTGCCGTAGCGGGTGAACGTGAGCCCGACGCAGAACAGGAGGACGACGTTCATGACCAGGACAAAGAACCAGCCGGTGAAGTTGGAGATCCAGGACTGCACGTTCCCAAAGATGGACTCGGCGGTGTCCCCCATGACGATGGTCACCAACACGCCGAGGATGATCACCCCGGCTCCGCCGAAGAAGACCCAGGGGTGGATGTCGTACTTGAAGATTTTGTTCTCCAGGTTCTGGATCGTCCCGGCAGTCCTTTGTTCGGTGCTTCGCAGATCTTCGGCCATGCTCACCCCCTGTTTAGTTGATTTTTTTCAGAATGATCGTGCCTTCACGCTCTTCCATCTCAAAAGCATCCGCAGGTCTGAAGTCGGGAAGACAGAGTGAGGAAGGCGAACTGATCGTTCCCCGGCGACGCCGGAGGATTCTCAAGAAGGCTTCCTGGTCTTCCAGGAGACCGGGAATCTCGTAATACGTCTTATCCTGGCGCTGGAGCAGGAAAAGGTGTTCCTTGAGCGTGAACGTGGAGATGGAGAGCTCTTTCTTGATGTCGTGTACGGTCTTGCCCTCTTGGATCAGCCTGCGCAGCAGGTCAGGATCGTAACGGATGGAGTAACTTCCTGTGGCCATTGGTAGTGTCCTGCGTTGATGGTTTTAGAGCTTTTTGAGGATGATCCGGTCCTTCTCCACGATCATTTCAAATTCGTCGCCGGGCTTGAATCCGGTATGGTCGAGCATCTTGGGGGAGAAAATGATCCCTTCCCGGGTGTAGGAGGGGTGCTTTTCCCGGCTCAGGTCCTGCAATCCTGGAATTTCATAGTATTTCTTGTCCTGGTGCTGGAGCATGAGCAGCTGTTCCTTCAAGGACCAGCTGGAGATGGACAGCTCCTTCATGATCTCCTTGGCGGTTTTGCCCTGCTTGATGAGATGCCTGAGCATGTCCGGTCTGTAATTGTGGCTGAACGTTCCCCTCGGCATGGGTCACCTCTTTAACAGTTTGGAACCTGCTGGCCAGGTTCGTTGATCAAACAGCATTGATGCCTCTGCTCATCAATGCAATCCATCGACAAGGCGTGAAGAAATTGAGTCTACCAGTCCATTTTTCATTATGATCTGTATCAGCAGAACGTCTTCTGGTCAAGAAGCCGGACCTTTTTGAGTTTTTGATCAAACTTTCAAGGGCTTGAAATGCAATGGGCTTATGGATCGGGAAGATGTGAAGTCAGGGGAAATCCGGGGGAGAGCCGGCCTTGAACGTGGACAGGGAGCCATGCCGGCATTATTTTTCCACGTATGGTGCTCATTCCTGACGACAAGGGCCTCTTCTGTCCGGCAGGTGATTTTCACATCGATCCCTGGGGATCCGTTCAACGGGCGGTCATCACTCATGCCCACGGCGACCATGCCCGGTCAGGTTCCAGTGCGTACCTGTGTGCCGAACCGGGCCTGCACCCCCTGGGTCAGCGGATGGGTCCGGATGCAGCGATCCAGACTCTGGCCTATGGTCAGCGGCTCCAGATCGGCGGTGCGGCCGTGTCGCTTCATCCTGCCGGTCACGTCCTGGGTTCGGCCCAGGTCAGGGTGGAGGTCGGGGGCGAGGTCTGGGTGGCCTCCGGAGACTACAAGCGGGATCCGGACCCGACCTGCAGGTCGTTTGAGGCGGTCAGGTGCCACACCTTTGTGACTGAATCCACCTTTGGCCTGCCCGTCTACCGCTGGCAGGCCCCGGACAGGGTCATGGACGAGATCGTCTCCTGGTGGGCAGCCAATACCCAAGCCGGGCGGCCGTCAGTGCTCATGACCACCATCATGGGCAAGGCCCAGCGAATTCTGTCCGTGTTGCATGGCATGGACGGACTTCCCGGCCCTGTCCTTGCCCATGGAGCCATGCAGCAGATGAACCAGGCCTACCGTCAGGCAGGGGTCGTTCTTCCAGCGGCTCCCAACCCGGTTCAGGTCTCCGGCCAGACAGATTTTTCCAGAGCCCTGGTCCTGGCCCCCCCTTCAGCCCAGGGCACGGCCTGGATGCGGCGGTTCAAGAACCCGGCAACCGCCAGGGTGTCCGGCTGGATGCGGGTTCGCGGCCGGAGGCGCAGGCTGGCTCTGGACAGAGGTTTCGTGCTCTCAGACCATGCAGACTGGCCCGGACTGCTGCAGACCGTGTCCGAGACCGGGGCTGAAAAGGTGCTGGCCACCCATGGCAGCGGGGCCACGCTGGCCAGATACCTCCAGGACCAGGGGATGGAGGCTCAGGCCCTGCCCCTGGCCCCCTGGGACGGGACCGGGGAGGGTGAGCAGTGAAACGGTTCACCCGGCTGTTCACCAGTCTGGACGAGACCAACAAGACCTCGGCCAAGCTGGCGGCCTTGACGGACTACTTTCACCAGGCTCCGCCACGGGATGCAGCCTGGGCCGTGTCTTTCCTGGTGGGCAAGCGGCCCAAGTCCCCGGTGAACGTCGCTCAGATACGGACCTGGGCCGCCCTGTCAGCCGGCATGCCTGAGTGGCTCTTTGCCGAGTGCTACCAGGCCGTGGGTGACCTGGCTGAGACCGTGTCCCTGATCCTTCCGGTCCAGGGGACAGGTACTGACCTGTCTCTGGCCCATTGGGTGGAAGAACGCCTCATTCCCCTGGCTGGAGTGGATGAAGACACCAAGCGGGAGCGCTTGACGGCCTGGTGGCTGGAACTCGATCAGCCCGGACGGTTCGTGCTGACCAAGCTGCTCACCGGGGCCTGGCGGGTCGGCGTTTCCCAGCGGCTGGTCACCAGGGCCCTGGCCCGAGCCCTGGACGGAGAGCCGGATGTGCTGGCCCACCGGCTCATGGGTCACTGGCAGCCAGGCGACGGCTTTTACGACGACCTCCGGCATCCCGACACCAGCGACGCTGACATCAGCCGACCGTACCCGTTTTTCCTGGCCTATCCCCTGGAGGACGGCCCCCAGAGCCTGGGGCGGCCCGAGGACTGGCTTGCAGAGTGGAAATGGGACGGAGTCCGGGCCCAGGTGGTCAAGCGCCGGGGAGAGGTCAACCTGTGGTCCCGGGGGGAGGAGCTGGTGACGCACCGTTTTCCAGAAGTGGCGGCCTCCGGGGCCGAGCTGCCCGACGGCACGGTTCTGGACGGAGAAATTCTGGCCTGGGCCGAAGATGGACCTGAGACCGCCGGCGGGGTTTTGCCCTTTTCCCAGCTCCAGCGCAGGCTGGGGCGCAAGACTGTGGGCAGAAAGCTCCTGGCCGAGGTCCCGGTCATCCTTCTGGCCTACGACCTCCTGGAGTGGCAGGGCCAGGACATTCGCAGCCGGCCTCTTCACCAGCGCCGGAAGACCCTGGAGCAGCTGACAGAGGCCCTGCCGGAGGGAACGGTCATTCGTCTTTCGCCCCTGGAGAACCCGGCAACCTGGGAAGTACTGGCCTCTCTGCGTGAGCAGAGCCGGGAAAGGAATGTGGAAGGGTTCATGCTCAAGAATCGTGAATCGAGCTACGGAGTAGGCCGCAAGCGCGGCGGGTGGTGGAAGTGGAAGGTCGACCCCTACAGCGTGGACGCTGTGCTCATGTACGCCCAGCGAGGCAGCGGCCGCCGGGCCAGCCTGTATACGGACTACACCTTCGGGGTTTGGAAGGGCAATGAGCTGGTGCCTTTTGCCAAGGCCTACTCCGGGCTCACGGATGCGGAAATTCAGGAGGTGGACCGGTTTGTGCGCCGCAACACCCTGGACAAGTTCGGCCCGGTGCGCAGCGTGCCCCCTGAGCTGGTCATGGAGCTGCACTTCGAGGACATCCGGACCTCAACGCGGCACAAGTCCGGTGTTGCCGTTCGCTTTCCCAGGATCGTCCGCTGGCGGAAGGACAAGCCTCCTGCCGAGGCCGACAGCCTGGAGACGGTCAAGGCCTTGCTGCCGCCCGGGGAAGGCTAGGATGAGCTGCCGGTTCGAAGCGTTCGAAGCCTGGTTCGCGGACCGGGGATGGGAGCCGTTCGACTTCCAGCGCCAGGTCTGGACCGCCATGGCCGATGGTGAATCCGGGCTGCTCCATGCCCCCACAGGCATGGGCAAAACCCTGGCGGTCTGGCTTGGGGCCATGGCCAGGCTGTCTGGACGGAAATCGTCCAGAGGGCTGCGTCTCTTGTGGGTCACGCCTTTGAGGGCCCTGGCCGGGGACACCTCCAGGGCTCTTCAGGAGCCGCTTCAGGAGCTGGGGCCGGACATTGAGGTCCAGACCCGGACCGGGGACACCTCCAGCCACGTCAAGCAGCGCCAGGAGAAGAGCCCGCCCACTGCACTGGTGACCACGCCTGAGAGCCTGACCCTGCTCTTGACCCGGAAGAGGGCGGCCGAAACTCTGGCCTGCCTGTCCGTGGTCATCATGGATGAATGGCACGAGCTCCTGGGCTCCAAGCGGGGCGTCCAGGCCGAGCTGGCCCTGGCCAGGCTGCGGCGGATCAACCCGGACCTGACTGTCTGGGGACTCTCAGCCACACTGGGCAATCTCGAGCAGGCCCTGGAACACCTGCTTGGCCTGAATGCACAGGGCCGTCCCCGTACAGGGCGCCTGATCCAGGGGGCTGTGCCCAAGGAGATGGTCATCGATTCGCTTCTCCCCAGGTCCTCGGAACGGTTCCCCTGGGCCGGGCACCTGGGCCTGAAAATGCTTCCTCAGGTTGTGCAGGAGCTGGAGCGGGTGTCCACGGCCCTGGTCTTCACCAACACCAGGTCGCAGAGCGAACTCTGGCACAAGGCCCTGTCCGAGGCCAGGCCGGAGTGGTCCCTCGGTCTGCATCACGGGTCTCTTTCCCCAGAGGAGAGGCGGTCGGTGGAGGAGGGGCTCAAGACCGGGAGTCTGAAAGCGGTGGTCTGCACATCCAGCCTGGATCTGGGCGTTGATTTTTCCCCGGTGGAACGGGTCCTCCAGGTGGGCAGCCCCAAAGGCGTGGCCAGGCTGCTCCAGCGGGCCGGTCGCAGCGGGCACGGACCGGGACGGCCCAGCCGGGTGACCTGCGTCCCGGCCAGTGTCCTGGAGCTGGTCGAGGCAGCTGCCGCCCGGGATGCGGCCCTGTCCGGACGGATGGAGAGCCGGCAGCCCTACGACACCCCTCTGGATGTCCTGGCCCAGCACGCGGTGAGCATGGCCCTGGGAGGCGGCTTTTCCCCGGGGGACCTCCTGGCCGAGGTCAGAACCGCGGCCAGCTTCCGGAATCTCAGCCAGGCGGAATGGGACTGGGTCCTGGACTTCCTGATCAGCGGCGGGAAGACCCTTTCAGCCTATCCCCAGTACCGCAAGCTGGTGGTCAGAAACGGGCGCTGCATGGTGGAGGATCAGGCCATCGCCAAGCGGCATTGCATGTCCCTGGGGACGATTGTCAGCGATGCCGCCGTCAGGGTCAGCTATGTGCGCGGCCCCAGCCTGGGGACGGTGGAGGAGAGCTTCATCGCCAGACTGAAGCCAGGGGACAGGTTCCTCTTTGCCGGCAAGGCCCTGGAGCTGGTCCGGGTGCACAACATGACCGCCACTGTCCGCCGGTCGAACACGGCAGGGGCGGTGCCTGTCTGGTACGGCGGCCGCATGCCCCTCTCCAGCCGGCTGGCCTCAGCGGTGCGCACCCGGCTCGATGAGGCGGCCCGGGACATGTTCGTGGGTCAGGAAATGGAGGCCGTACGCCCTGTGCTGGAGCTTCAGGCTGAATGGTCCAGGATCCCCCGTGAGGGCGAGGTGCTCCTGGAACGCATCAGCTCCAGGGAGGGCCAGCACATCTATCTCTACCCCTTTGCCGGCAGACTGGTCCACGAGGGGCTGGCCGCACTGCTGGCCATGCGGCTGGCCAGGATCGAGCCCCTGACCTTCACCTGGACCGTGAACGACTACGGTCTGGAGCTGCTGTCGTCCAAAACGCCGCCTCTGGACGCGGCCCTGGATCAGGGTCTCTTTGCTGCCAGCTCACTGACAGATGACATCCTGGAGAGTCTCAACGCCGCGGAGTTGGCCAGAAGCCGGTTCCGGGAAATCGCCCGCATTGCCGGGCTCGTGTTTGAGGGCTACCCGGGCCGGGGAAAGACCGTGCGCCAGATTCAGGCCACGAGCTCGCTCATCTATGACGTCTTTGCCCGCTACGACCCGGACAACGAGCTCTTCAAGCAGGCCACCCGGGAGGTCCTGGAGCGACAGCTGGAATCCTCCCGCTTGAGCCGGACCCTGGAACGGCTGCAATCCTCGGAGCTTGTCCTGACCAGGCCGGAACAGACCACGCCCCTGGCCTTTCCCCTGCTCGTGGATCGCTGGCGGGAGAAGCTGAGCACGGAGAAGCTCCAGGACCGGATTCAGCGGCTGGTGGAGTCTTTGGAGAACAAGGCAGCCAGAGCGTGACTGTCGCTTGAAGAACACCGAGACAGGCTTTGCCCCTGGAATGTGCCCGTTTTGAGCTTTGTTTTTCAGGAGTTGAAACATTCCGCCCTCCGGCTCCCCTCCTTTCCAAGGAGGGGCAGGGGTGGTTGTCTCTGTCTTGAGAGATCATTGACATGCCGACCCAATCCACAGATGTTCATCACCTCCAGTGCGGCCAGACCCTGAGGCTCATGCCGGAGCGGTGCGCCTTCTGGGTGGAGCAGGACATGCTGCTGGCCGGGGACCTGCACCTGGGCAAGGAGGGGACCTTTCGCAGCGCCGGCATCCCTGTGCCCCAGGGGCCCAGCCTGGACACTCTGGCCAGGCTGACAAGGGCCGTGGACCGGTCCCGAGCGTCCCGGCTGGTGGTCCTGGGCGACCTGTTTCACGGCGATCAGGCCATTGCGGCCATGACAGGGTCCTTTGCCGGCTGGAGGGAGCTGCATGCCAGGCTGGTCATCGATCTCATCACCGGCAGCCACGACCGCTGGAGCGGGGAGCTCCCGGCAGGGTGGGACATTGGGGTCCACATCAGCCCGCTGCAGATCGGGCCTTTTGTTCTGCGGCACGAGCCGGAGCCTGCGGACGGGAGCTATGTCCTGGCCGGACACCTCCATCCGGGCATCGGGCTCCGGGAATCGAGGACTGGGGACATGCTCAGGCTGCCCTGCTTCCTCTTCGGGCAGAGGTTCGGACTGCTCCCGGCTTTCGGGGAGTTCACCGGCCTGGGGCTGATGGAGGTCGGACCTGGGGAGGCCTGTTTCGCCGTGGCCGACGGGCTGGTGGTTCAGGTGCCGGCCTGACAGATCGATGGTCGAGGGTGGATGGTTGAAGAAAAAAGAGATCCTCAACTGTGCAATGATGATCCTCATTCGACCAGGTTGATCAAGGCAAAAGCTTTCGGGCTGGCTCCTCTTGCTGCCCCATTGGGGCTCCCCCTGGAAAAGTGGAGCAGTGTCACACCGCAGTGATGCATTCCAATGTTGAGGTATTTAAAATCAAGTCAATGAAATTCAGCTTTGTCGCTGGCAGAGCTGAATTCCAGCGGCATGGAGGCGAGGCCATGAATGTCAGACAGCTCTGCACAACGTTCCGGGGTTGGGCCCCAAGAGCTCTGCTCGTCGTGGGTGTTCCTGCATTGATGGTCTTTTTTTCAGGGTGTACACAGCTGGTCACCAGGCCTGATTTCCCCTCCTTCGACCCTGGGACTTTTGTGGACTCCAGCGGTCTCACTCTCTCTGACGCTGACCTGACGAACAATCTCCGCCAGGCCGATTACATCCTCATCGGGGAGACCCACACCAACCCCTGCGATCATCAGGTCCAGACCGACCTCATCGAGCGCCTTCAAGGCCTGGGTCTGTCTGTGGCCGTGGGCCTGGAAATGGTCCCGGCCGACATGCAGCCCGAGCTGGACAGGTTCAACTCCGGGGAGATCGGTCTGGACGAGCTGCGACAGGTCCTTGATTGGAGACACATCTGGGGCCATGACTTTTCTCTCTACCAGCCGGTTCTGGAGGCCGTCCATGAGGCCGGCTACAGCCTTCACGGGCTGAACGTCAGGAAGGGGCTGCTTCAGTCCCTGCGGGACAAGGGGCGTTCAGGCCTGAGCGAGCAAGAGAGACAGGGCATGCCAAAGGAGATCATCCCTGTTCCCCAGGGGCAGAGAGCGTCATTGCTCGAGCAGTTCGAGGAGCACACGTCCTTCATGCACGACAGGGAAGCTGAGGCGGATCTGGAACGCTTCTTTCTGGTCCAGGCCCTGTGGGACACCCAGATGGCGATCCAGGCCAGGAACGTTCGCCGACAGGCCCAGCAGCCCGTGGTCATTCTCTGCGGCACCGGTCATGTTGAAAACGGCTGGGGCATCCCCCACCGCCTGAGCCTTCTGGATCCGGAGGCGTCGGTCCTGACCGTCATCCCCTGGAGGGGAGCCGAGAGACCGGACGACCAGGCCGCAGATCTGTTCTCTTTCTGCCCTGCGCAGCACTGGAGCAGACTGGGTTTCACCATGGAGTTCAATGCCAGAGGGATTGAGATCGTCGAGGTCCGCAAGGACAGCCGGGCAGCCAGGTCCGGAATAGTCACGGGCGATGTCCTGAAGCGGGTCGGGGGCGAGCCCCTGACCGAGATCATGGATCTTCACCATGCAGCCATCAAGGCCATGCGGGCGGGAGAGCCGCTGTCGACAACGGTTGTCAGGGACGGGCAGGAGCTGGAGCTGAAGCTGACATTGCAGAGACCTGGAGAATGAGTCCGACTTGCTGCATGTTCGAACCATGTGATCAGTTTGTGCCACGATGCGGTCATTCAGACCTGATGGGCGTCATGGATCCTTCAGCAAGCTCCCGTCAGGGAGCATGAGGTCAGAGTGGGGCTGGCCGCTCTCTTCCATCTGGAATCGAACGCAGTTTTCCCAGTCCCCATGGCAGTATGCCTCAATCCAGAAGCGGTCCAGCAGGCCCTGTTGGAAAAAGCGGCGCATGGGGCAGAGGGGATCCCAGCGGCACGGGCGGGAGAGGACCCGCAGCTTCTGGTAGGCTTTGACCATGAAGGGCTTGAAGGATCTGTCGTGGAGCAGGGCTGAAGGATGAGGCAGGGGGTAGATCTTCTGGTCCCCGGCCAGGGTCAGCCGGCCGTAGAGATTCCTGAAGTCTGCCCGGGCCGAGGGTCTGGAGGCCTGAAAGCAGTCCAGGATATGACGGGTGGCGTAGAACCCCAGGGGGACGAGCACAGCCGGCTGAACAGCGGCGATCTCCCTGGCCAGGTAGGGGGTGCAGGCACCGATTTCGTCCTGCCTGGGCCGCCGGTTTTTGGGGAGATGGCATTTCACCAGGTTGGTCATGTACACATCGCCCCGGGAAAGACCTGCACCCTGGAGGAGCTCGTCGATGATCGGACCCGAAGGTCCGACGAACATCCTGCCTTCCTGGTCCTCCTGTTTGCCTGGAGCCTGGGCGATGAGCAGCAGTCGAGCGTCCAGCCGGCCTTCCCCCGGGATGGCATGGGTCCTGGTCCCAGCCAGCCGGCACCTGCGGCAGGTCCGCAGCTCGGCCTGGATGTCTCGCATGATCTTCCGCCTTTGCGCTCCCATGTCTTCGTTCTCCTGGTTCGGGCCCTGTTCGGACACAACCCATTTGCCTTGCCAGGTTCCCGGATTGGGCTGAGAGGTTCGCGAGGAAGCGTCCGCAGGCGTTGACAGGCGGCGAAGAGGGATGAAACAGTGCCCTTCCCCGTCTCCAGAACAATTCAAACACACAAGGAAGCATTATGGCCGAGAAATTGGATCCGAACAAGGATAGGGCGTCCTGGCAGGACATTGTGTATTCGAACATGATTCAGACTGAAGCCCTGGCTCAGATCATGGTTGAAAAAGGGGTGATGACCAAAAAAGAGTTTTCCCAACAGGTGGCAAGGGTTCACAAGACATTCATGAAGGAGCACCCTGGCGGCCCGGCAGCACACGAGGAGTGAACCACCTGCGATGGTCACTTTTTTGAGCTTACCATTGAAGCCGCGGCCCCGGCCTTCGGGCTCGGAGCCTGCTGGGCAGGCTTCTTCATGACCGCGGCCAAAGAGCACCAGCCCATTCTCGATTTTCTCGACCTGCCACGTGATCATCAGGTCTTTGGCGCGCTCATGCTCGGCTACCCCAAATACACGTACCGGCGGATTCCGCCCAGGGACAAGCCAAAGGTCGAGTGGCGTTAGCTGACTGTTTCAGGCAGGATGAGACCTTCGGGCCTTCCCCGGTGGAGCCAATGGGAGAAATGCGTCGGGAGTTCGCCCGGCATCACTCCTCGCAGGCCCCTGTTCAGGGGCTGGGCAGGGACAGTGCGCCGACCTGCTTTGAGACCGCCCTCGTATGAAACTTCGGAAGAAAGAACCCCTCAGCCTTCGGCAGCTCCCCTGAGTACAGGGGAGCAGTCAGAGGAGCAGCCTCGAACGTTTCTTCACCGATCAAACTGGCCGAGTTGGGTGTCATCAAATGAAGAGTCGATCTTTCTTTTCTCCCATCCACCTTCAACCCTCAACCCTCGACCTTCAGCCCGGCCAGCGGCCGGGCTGAAAAGCATCTGGAGACGAGCATGGCCTTGAACCTCGAGGCAGTCGGTCAGGAGATCGGTCCCCTGACCACGCACTACACCTGGAAAGACGTCATCCTCTACGCCCTGGGGGTCGGGGCCGGAAGCGACGAGCTGGACTTCGTGTATGAAAAGGACCTCAAGGTCCTGCCCAGCTTTGCCATTGCAGCGGTCTTCGACTTCCTGTTCGAGGCCGGGGCGAAGTCCAATGTCAACCTGGCCGGCATCCTTCACGGTGAGCAGGAGCTCATTTTTCATTGCCCGCTCCCTGTCGAGGGGACCCTCGTCACCCAGGGGGAGATCAAAGAGGTCTATGACCTCGGCAGTGACAAGGGGGCCGTGATCAGGGCCGAAGGCGTGACCCGGGGGAAAGACGGGCAAAAGCTGTTCAGCAACACCATGTCCATCTTCGCCAGGCTGGACGGCGGCTTCGGCGGGGAAAGACCCCCCAGGCGGACAGTGGAGATTCCGGACAGGGCGCCGGACTTTGCGGTCAACGACCGGCCCTCCAGGGACCAGCCCCTGCTGTACCGCCTCTCCGGGGATACGTTCGACCTGCACGTGGATCCGGAGTTCGCCCGCAGCGCCGGGTTCGAAAAGCCGATCATGCACGGATTGTGCACCCACGGCTTCGCCTGTCGGGCCTGCATCCACAGCCTGGTCCCGGGTGAGCCGGACAAGGTCAGGAGGATTGCCTGCCGGTTTTCCAGGCCGCTGTACCCGGGGGTCCCGATCCAGACCAGGATCTGGGTTGTCGCCCAGGGCAGGGCCGTCTGGCGGGTGGTCAACGTCCAGACCCAGGAGGTGGTCATCGATCAGGGAGTGTTTGAACACGCTTGACTGGAGGAGGTGATCTGGTGATTCAGAGTTTTTTTCCATGGCGGGTTTCAATTGTCCCTGGCGGCCCCAGGTGCAAAGAACGCCTAGACGGCCAATGTCGGGGGAACGTCCAGCGAGTGTTTGATAGAGATCGTCAAGGCCGTCGCCGGCGTCTCTTTGAGCATGAGTCAACTGCTCATGATTCAGCAAATCGTCTGGCGATGCATGGATGACGGTATGATCAGCGGTCAAGACCGAGTCTTTCTGCAGGGCCTGCAATGATGACCGTCAGTGTGCGGCTCTATGAAGAGCTGAACAGGGTTCTGCCTGAATTCGAGCGCAAGAGGCCGGTCCTCCGGGTTCTGCCTGCAGGCTCAAGCCTGCTGAATCTCCTGGCTGTTCTGGGGGTGAATCCCGAGGAGGTCGACCTGGCCCTGATCAACTCCAGATCCGCGACTTTCCTTCACCCCCTGGACGATCAGGACCGGATCAGCCTCTACCCGGAGTTCGAGTCCCTGGACATTCGTGGTGTGAGCGCCCTGCGGGACAGGCCGCTTCGAACCCCGAAGTTCGTTGCCGAGAGGACCCTGACCGCTCTGGCCGATCTTCTGAAGGACAGGGGCCATGACTGCAGCTGCCCGCCGCAGGCCTCGACCGAGGATCTGGCCAGGATCAGCGCAGGGGAAAAACGGATCCTGCTGACCACCAACCCCGACCTGGCTGGGGACCATGACCTGGATCGCTGCTCTTGTGTTCGCTCGAGAGAGCCCGAGGAGCAGCTCCGGGATGTCATGACCAGATTTCAGCTCATCTGAGAGCCAGGGGCTGGGAGTGGTCCGTCAGGAGTATCAGAGCATGGACCTCTCCATCACCAGGGAAGATCTTGCTGAACTCAGTCCGGCAGGGTGTTCGCGTTTGCGCGATTTCAAATCCAGGTTGACACATTCTTTTGGAAAGAGGTATGCCACATACCAATTTTTCCTCGAACACTGATGCCTGTATGAATGCTTTGGACCCTTTCACTGCTCACGAAACCGAAGAAGTCTTCCATCTCGGACCGGTTGATCAGCCTAAGTCCTTGAAGCAGGTTGCCTATGAGAACCTGCACCAGGCCATCTTTTCCAGGGTGCTGATCCAGGGCGAGGTCTATACTGAAAGGGAGCTGGCAACACGGCTCTCCATTTCCCGGACTCCGGTTCGCGAGGCTCTGCTTGAGCTTGCCGCCAAGGACCTGGTCGTCCTGGTGCCGAGAAAGGGGATCAAGGTCAAAACCTTTGAACGCAGGGACTGGCAGGACATCTTTGAATTGCGGCAGGCCCTGGAGGTAGCAGCCGTTGAAAAAGTCGCCGGGGTGGCCAGGGCAGAAGATGTTGCCATGATGGAATCGATCATCGAAAAACAGAGAGACCATGAGCTGAATGGCGATGGCAACGCTTTTCTGTACCAGGACCGCCTGCTGCACGGGCTCATTTGCAAGCTGACCCGCAATGAGAGGCTGATCAGGCATTTCAAGGATCTCCTGGACCTGATTCAGCTCATGGGCACCTATCCTTTAAGCGAGAAGGGTCGGATGAAAGAGGTCATCCATGAGCACATTTTCATTGTCGAATCCATACGGACCCATGATCCCGATCTGGCCAGGGAGGCCATGAAGAAACACCTGGGAATCACCCGGATTAAGGGATTGAATATTGTTGACTCCTGGACAAGGGGTTGAGCCCTTCCTGCCCAAGAGAGCATTGACCGAATTTCTGACAGACGTTGTTGTGTGGCCGTGTTCATTCAATCGCAAACATCGGAGGTGGACGTGAGAAAGGTGAAAAGATTCATGTTCATGGTAGTGGTTCTGCTGGCATGTACGCTCCTGACGAGTTCCCTGGCATTTTCATCTGACAAGGAGCTCAGAGTCGTCGGCAGCTGGAGCAGTCTGACAATGTTCAAGAATTTCGAAAAGCCGTTTTGGACTCAAGAGCTTCCCCAAGCCATGGATGGCGGGCTGAAAGTGAGCATGACCTCTCTGGGGCAGGTCAAGCTCAAAGGTCCTGCTGTTCTTCGTCAGATGGATATGGGCGTCTTTCACGTGGTCCACACCGTGGCCGACTACGTTGTGGCCGACTCTCCTGAACTGGCCGGACTTGATCTGCCTGCCCTGGCTCCTGACATCGAAAAGGCCAGAGAGGTTGCCGATGCCTTCAGACCGGTTGTGGCCAAGTATCTAGAAAAGAACTTCAACGCCAAGCTGCTCAGCATTGCCCCCTACCCGGCGCAGGTCCTCTTCAGCCGGGACAGGATCACCGGGCTGGACGATCTCAAGGGCAAAAAGATCCGGGCCAGCGGCTGGACGACTGCAGAGTTCGTGAAGGCTCTGGGAGCCACCGGGGTGACGCTGTCCTTCAGCGAGGTGCCCCAGGCTCTGCAGCGAGGGGTCGTGGACTGCGCCATCACCGGCAGCCTTTCAGGGTATTCAGCCGGCTGGGGCGAGGTCTCCGACTACATCTACCCCTTGCCCATGGGGGGATGGGATCATGTCATCGGATGCATGAACCTCGATACCTGGAACAGCTTCAGTGCTCAGGAACAGAAGGTCATCAAGGACCTGATCAAGGAGAAACTCGAGGAGCCGGCCTGGAAGGTGACCGAGGATGAAACCCTTGAAGGCGTTGCCTGCCTGACCGGCAAGAGCTGCCCCCATGGCGAACCCAATGAGCTCAAAGAGGTCGAGGTGACCGAAGAGGATATCCAGACCGCCCGGAACATTCTCCTGGAGCATGTCCTGCCCGCATGGTCCTCAAAGGTCAGTGACACCGTTGTTCAGGAGTGGAATGAGACCACCGGCAGGGTGGTCAACCTCAAAGCCGAATAGGCTCATGCCGGAGGTGCCGGGAGTGTCGACATTTCCAGCACCTCCAAACCTGATCGTTTGACGTATGGATGCGGTCCTGCTTTCCGGCAGGTTTTTCCCCGCCAGACACCCATTCGGGCCACGGTGAGCGCTCAACAGGTTCGACTATGAACAGGTTATTGAAATACATGGAATGTTGTTCGAGGGTCAGCGTCTGGATATCCGGGATCCTCCTCTTTGCCACGGCCTTCATGATTGCCGTGGAAGTCCTCCTGCGCAAGATCTTTGCGGTTTCCATGGGCGGGGCGGACGAGATTTCGAGCTATGTCCTGGCCGTGACCTGCAGCTGGTCCCTTGGCTACGCCCTTTTTCAGAAAGCCCATGTCAGGATCGACCTCATCTACATCAGGCTCTCGGCTCGAGTGCAAGCCCTCCTGGATGCACTCGCGCTGCTCATGTTTCTCATCTACATGTCCACCCTCTCATACTTTGCCTTCTTCGTCCTCAAGAGGTCCATCGACAGGGGGTCGACCGCCAACACCCCTTTGCAGACCCCATTGTGGATACCGCAGGGGATCTGGTTTCTGGGCCTTGTTTTCTTTACGGTGATCATTCTCGGGGTCCTGGCAGGAGCGGTCCTCTATCAAGTCAGGGGCCAGACCTCGTCAGCATTGAGCCTGGCCTCTACCTCCACGGCCGAAGCCGAAAAAGACCTCTGAACATCATCCTGAATCCCAAACATTTCCAGACAGGTGAATCATGCCAATCCTTGTCGCCCTGCTTGTCCTTCTCCTCCTGCTCTTCCTCAGCATTCCAGTAGCCGCCACCCTGGCCATTCTCGGTCTGTCCATCGGAAGCATCTTTTCCCCTTTCCCGCTCTTCAAGTCCATTGGCGAGATTTCCTGGACCGCGAGCACCGACTTCATCCTCCTGGCCATTCCGCTCTTTGTCCTGCTGGGGGAAATCCTGCTCAAGGCGGGCATCGCCGAGAGCACCTACAAGGCCCTGGATCGATGGCTGTCCTGGCTGCCAGGAGGCCTCATGCACGCCAACATAGGGACCAGCGCCATGTTTTCGGCCACGTCCGGATCAAGCGTGGCCACTGCCGCGACCGTCACGACCGTAGCACTGCCACAGGCCCGCAAGCTCGGCTACAACGAAAGCCTGTTCGCAGGTTCCATCGCTGCCGGTGGAACCCTGGGAATCCTCATTCCTCCTTCCATCAATCTCATTGTCTATGGTTTTCTGACAAACACCTCGATTCCCAAGCTGTTCATGGCCGGAATCGTTCCCGGGATTCTGCTGTCCATCATCTTCATGCTCTGCATCCTGATCCTCTGCTCGATCTATCCGGTCCTTGGCAGCGATCGCCGGAGCGCTTCCTGGAAAGATCGGCTGATCAGCCTCCGGGACCTTCTTCCAGTGCTGTTCATCTTCGTGATCGTCATCGGCTCCATCTATGCCGGGTATGCAACGCCCACCGAATCAGCAGCCCTGGGCGTCATTGCGGCCCTTGCCCTGGCGGCATCCTACGGCAGCCTGAACATAAAGTTCTTCAGGGAGGTCATTGAGGGGACCATGCGCACGACAGCGATGATCATGATCATCATCACTGCCGCCTACTTTTTGAATTTCATCCTGGCCTCCATCGGCCTGACAGAGAGGCTGACCACGTTCCTCGACAATCTCGGTCTGCCCCCCATGGGCATGATGGGCGTCATCATCGGGATTTACATCGTGCTGGGCTTTTTTATCGAAACCCTGTCCCTGATGGTCATCACCATCCCCATTGTAGCCCCTGTGGTCATCAATCTGGGGTTCGACCCCATCTGGTTCGGGGTCCTGCTCATCCTGCTCATCGAGATGGCCCTGATCACCCCACCGGTGGGGCTCAATCTCTATGTGGTCCAGGGGGTGCGGCAGCGGGGCAACATCTCTGAGGTCATGGTCGGGAGCCTCCCTTTTGTGGTCATGATCATCATGATGATCGTCCTGATGATGGTCTTCCCGGGGCTTCCGCTCATCCTGTCCTCAACCCTTGCAGGGTGAGCCGGCTCTCTGGTCCTGGATTCAAGGTGGCGTTGCCGGGAACGGGCCTTGCCGGGTCGTCTTGGAGATAACCCAGGAAGGTTTCGCCTGGCAGGACCATGATCTTCAACCCTGATCTGAAGGCGGACACATGAACAGCGGACACGTGATATCGATGACCGTGGTCTCCGAAGAAGGAAGGACCGATCTGCACATCCCGGTCCACCGTCTTGTCGTTGCCGGCTGGGTCGGCAAGGACAGGAAAGCGGTCCAGGAACACATTGACGAACTGGTGCAGCTGGGGGTACCGGCCCCTCAGAGGGTTCCGACATACATGAACCTGAGCCCTTACCTCCTGACCACAGCCCAAACTGTCGAGGTCATCAGCCCGAATTCGTCAGGCGAAGTGGAGAGCGTGCTCATTCGCCACGAGGGACGGCTCTATCTGGGGGCAGGCAGCGATCACACCGACCGGGAGGTCGAGAAGTACGACATCCCGACATCGAAGCAGATGTGCTCAAAAATCCTGGCCCCTTTGCTCTGGAAGGTCGAAGAGGTGGAGTCGCACCTGGATGGGCTGGTGCTGCGATCCTGGATGACCTCTGGTGGAAGCCGGAACCTCTATCAGGAGGGCAGCCTTGGGGTGAACAGATCCCCCATGGAACTCCTGGAAGGGGCCCCGGAAGCCTTTGAAGGGCAGACGCTGTGCCTCTTCTGCGGGACATTTCCATCCCTGGGCGGGATCGTCTGCGGGGAACATTTCGATTTTGAGATCCATGACCCTGTCATGGGCAGGACGATCAACCACGGCTACGACGTGCGCGTTCTTTCGCAGCATGTCTGAGCCCTGCAATCCAATTCCAAAAGGAGTCTCTTGTGTCAGCGCATGAATTCGATGCCCAGGGCCTGCGAAATGAGATTCGGGCCGGGAAATGGACCGGCCAGACATCCGGGGCGGCACAGGGTTTTGTCCAGGCCAATCTGGTCATGCTCCCGCAAAGTCTGGCCTTTGATTTTCTGCTCTTTTGCACCAGGAATCCCAAGCCCTGTCCCATCCTCGATGTTCTGGAGCCCGGGGAAACAAGCCCGGGCATAGCCTCGGGGGCCGATATCCGGACTGATCTTCCAAAGTACCGTGTTTTCAGGGACGGCCAGTTCGAGATGGAAAAAGGCGATGTGACCGATCTCTTTACCCCAGATACGGTCTCATTCCTGATCGGCTGCAGCTTCTCTTTTGAAAAGGCCTTGATGGAGGCTGAGGTGCCGGTCAGGAACATTGAGGAAGGCAAGAATGTCTCCATGTATCGCACCACCATCCCGTGCCGTTCAGCCGGGCCCTTTTCAACCAACCTTGTGGTCAGCATGCGGCCGATGCTCCCGCGGGACGCTGTCCGCGCAGTTCAGATCACCACTCGATTCCATATCACTCATGGGGCCCCGGTCCATCTTGGCTCCCCGGAGGAGATCGGGATCAACGACCTCAACCGGCCGGACTTCGGGGATCCGGTTCCGCTCAAGCCAGGAGAAATTCCTGTCTTCTGGGCCTGCGGCGTCACGTCCACTCTGGGGGCCATGTCCGCCAGTCCACCGCTCTTGATCACCCATTCACCAGGCCACATGTTCGTTTCCGACCTCAAAGACCAGGACATGGCCATCTTTTGAGCCTGATCGCTCTTCAGCCCGGCCGCCGGCTCTCATGAGCCGGTTTGATCATGGCAGAAACTTTCGGGCTGGCTCCTCTGACTGCTCCCCTGTACTCAGGGGGGCTGCCGAAGGCTGAGGGGTTCTCTCTTCCGAAGTTTCATACGAGGGGCAATCCTTGAAATCGTCGACCACAAGAGACAACAGCAAGAGGCGTCGCAATGAAAATCGGACTGGCTCAGGTCGCACCCAGGAGTTCCCCAGTCGAGAGTCTCGCAATGGCACGAGAGATGGCAGCCAGGGCAGCAACACGTGCTGTCAGTGTCCTGGCCTTTCCCGAAATGTTCATGGCCTCGCCTGAGGCCTCGTCTGATCTTCTTCCCCTGGCAGAGCCTCTGGATGGACCCTTTGTCCAGGACCTTGGCCGGACGGCCAGAGAGCACGGGGTGCATATCGTGGCCGGCGTGTGGGAGTCCATACCCGGGAAGGACAAGGTCTACAACACCCTGGTGGTCCTCGATCCATCAGGACAGCTTTTTGATCGCTACCGCAAGGTCCACCTCTTCGATGCCCTGAACGTCGCTGAGAGTGAGGTCATGGCACCTGGTGAGGCCGAGCCGCCGGTCTTCCAGGTCGAAGGGGTCGCGATCGGTCTGGCCATCTGCTATGACCTCCGCTTTCCGGAGCTCTTTCGATCCCTGGCCAGACGGGGAGCCGAGCTCATCATCGTCCCGTCAGCCTGGTACAGCGGACCGCTGAAAGAGGATCACTGGTTGACCCTGCTTCGGGCCAGGGCCATAGAGAACACGACCTACGTAGCCGGAGTGGATTTGACAGGACCCCGCTTCTGCGCCAGAAGCTCGGTCATTGATCCGTTCGGGGTCATGACTGCTTCAGCAGGGGAGTCTGAGGAGCTGCTCGTTGCCGAGATCTCCAGGTCGAGGGTGGGGCAGATCCGGGCCAAGGTGCCAACCCTTCAGCACCTCAGGCCGAGTCTCTACCAGCAGTGACCACTTCTGCAGCTGACCGCTGTGAGAGGCGGCCGGTTGTCCTCCCTGCATTTCTCCAGTGCTCAACAGGTGCTGTCTGAAGCGAGCGGTCACGAGGCGTGCAGTGCTTCAGAAAGGATCTGTGAAGCCGTTCCCTGGATGACCAGGTCGGCCATGGCGTC
>CAZNIP010000023.1:0-13016 GCA_964573115.1 uncultured Desulfohalobiaceae bacterium
GCCCTGCTCGCCGCTGCTCAGCCGGCCCGCCAGGCCATGCTCGTCCCGCCGTGGGAGGCCATGCGCACGGTGCACCAGCAGGGGGCCCGAACCTCAGGGTTCGGCCTCCCGTCCTGGTTCGGCCTGGGGCTCATCGCTGCAGCCTGGCCCGTGAGCCAACTCCCCAGCCCTCAACCCTGGCCTGTCTTTCCCTATCTGGCGGTTTTCGGACTGTTCATCGGCTTTGCCCTCACGGCCCCTGTGCTCCTGCAGGCCCTGAGCCGGTTCGTCAGCCCCAGGCTGTCCAGGGTGGCTGGAACCCCCGCCTTTCTGGCCGGGAGGACCATGGCGCAGGCCGGACCGCGGATCGCTGTTTCCGTCGGGGCGCTGATCACGGCCATGGCCCTGTTCGTGGCCCTGTCCATCATGACCACGAGCTTTGAAAAGACCTTCACGGTCTGGATCCAGGAGACCATCAGCGGGGACCTGTTCATCAGACCCCTGAACTCCGAGAGCAACGCCTACCAGGACCCCATGACGACCAGGGCCAGGACATGGATCTCAGACCATGCCGGCCAGGCCACGCTGCTGCCGTATCAACGCTACTACCTCAACTACGGACAGGTGCCCATTCAGGTGGAGACCCTGGATGTGCGTCAGTTTCAAGATGTCGGCGGTTTTCTCTTCCGCAGGGGCGACCCTGATCGGGCCATCCGGATGGTCCAACGCGGTCAGGGTGTGCTGGTGTCCGAAACCGTCTCCACCCAGGCCGGTCTGGATGTGGGGGACCCTTTTGCCCTTCGGGTGGCGGGTCAGGATCTCAGGGCAGAGGTGGCCGGCGTGATCCGCAGCTACCGGACCAGGGGCGGGGTGGTTTTCCTGTCCAGGCCCTGGTTCGAGGAACAGACCGGCGTGTCCGAATGGAGCGGTGTCCGGATGTTCTTCCCCGGTCCGGAAAGCCAGGCCAAAGCCAGGGCCTTCCGGAGCAGGCTCGTCGAACAGTCCTCTCTGGCGTCCGGGCTGGAGATCACCCTGGGGACCGACCTGCGTTCAGCGGTCCTGTCCATTTTCAAGGACACCTTTGCCGTGACCACCGTGCTGCTCATCATCGCCATGATCGTGGCCGGACTCGGGATCACGACCACTCTGGCCGTGATCATTCTGGAGCGAAAGCGGGATGTGGCCACCCTGACCGCCATTGGGGCCCTGGCAGCCCAGATTCGGGCTGTGGTCTTCTGGGAGGCCGGGTTCCTGGTCAGTATCGGAATCCTGGCCGGCTTTGCCTGCGGCTTCATCCTCTCGGCCATTCTCATTTTTGTCGTCAACAGGGTTTCCTTTGGCTGGACCTTTGTCTACGCTGTTGACTGGCCCGAGCTGGTGCTGGCCGTGCCCCTGGCCTTTGTGGCCGCAGCCCTGGCCGCCATGCCGGTGTTGCGGCTCATCCGCAGGCTCCCGGCAGCGCTGGCCCTGCGACAGGAGTGAAGGGGGAGCGATGCCATGATTTTCCGAGCTTTGCTGCGGCTCCTTCTCGGGCTGCTCCTCCTCCAGGGCGCTGTGCCGGTCCGGGCCTGGCCTGACGTCCCGCGGATCGACGGACCGTGCGGACTGCAGTTTCCCACAGACCACGGCCCCCATCCTGAGCACATCGTCGAGTGGTGGTACTTCACCGGCAACCTGACCGCTGACCGCGGACGGCCTTTCGGCTTTGAGCTGACCTTTTTCCGGACCAGGCTTTCCGCGGACCGCGAACAGACACGATCCGGACCTGTTTCAGACTGGAGGACCGATCAGGTCTGGGCAGCCCATTTTGCCCTGTCGGACATCGAGAACCGTGGCTTTCATCAGAGCGAACGGGTGATGCGCGGTGCCAAAGGTCTTGCCGGGGCCGAACCGCGGGACGGAGCCTGGCATTTCAATGTCCGCGACTGGAGGATGGTCATCGGGCCCCAGGTCCAGACCCTGCGGGCCCGGACCAAAGACATGGAGCTGGCCCTCGAGCTCATCCCCACCAAAGGGCCGATACTCCATGGGGATGAAGGCTACAGCCGGAAAGGTTCCCGCCCGACCAGCGCCAGCTGCTACGTGTCCTTTCCAAGACTCCAGGCCGGCGGGCAGATCCGCCTGGGGGAGGCCACCTTCGGGGTCACGGGGCAGGCCTGGATGGATCACGAGTTCTCCTCGGCCCTGCTGGAAGAGGACATGGTCGGGTGGGACTGGTTCAGCCTGCAGCTGAGCGATCAGACCGAGGTCATGTTCTTTGTCCTCAGAACCGTGGACGGGGGACGCCACCCCGCTTCGGCCGGGACCTTCATCACCAGGGCGGGCCGGACCATGGCCATATCCTCGAGCAGCACCTCTGTCGAGGTCCTGGACACCTGGCAGAGCCCAGAGACCGGGATCGTCTATCCCAGTGGCTGGCGATTGAGCATGGAAGACATCCGGTTTGAGGCCGTGGTCAGGCCGAGGATGAAGAATCAGGAAATGCGCACCGAGAGCACGACAGGCCGGATCTACTGGGAGGGGAGTGTCTCGGTCCAGGGTCGCAGAGGACAGGACAGCGTCAACGGAACAGGCTACGTCGAACTCACTGGGTACGGCAAACCTTTTGGCCCCCTGGGCGATACGGAGGGACCATGATGTCGGGTTGGACACGCTTTGCGTATGGTTGGGGACTGATCATGCTGGCTGTTCTGCTGACCAGCTGCGCCACGGCCAATCTCGCTTCTGAAGAGCGGCGACAGGAGTTGAAGCCCGTCCCCGATGACGTCACCCTGAAGGAGGTCACCCGGAGCGTGCTGCAGAACATCGACCCCGGGGGCAACTACCAGCAGGGCCGAATCCTGGAGGTCACCGGGGCCGATATCTGGGAATCCACCGTGATTCGATGGCTGACCCCCCTGGATGAGAACAGGCAGCGCTTTGAGGCCAGCCTGAAGCTCTTTGATCAAGGGATCGAGTTCACTTTTCTCAATGGCCAAAGCGCTGGCCGGACCCTTGGCTTTGACGGACAGAGCTACCGCGTCCAGGGATCAGAAAAGACCTATGAGCGGAGCTCGCGGGTCGCCCTGTATTTGGGCCCGCTGCAGAACTACCTGGAATGGCATCAGACCCTGCTGCGCAACCCGACCTTGACCCTGCAGGGGGTGCGGACCATCCGCGGGACGGACTACCTGGTCCTCTTGGCCACAAAGGGCTCGATTCAGGACCTGGACACCCACGATCAATACCTGGTCTACGTCAACAGCAGGTCCAGGAGGGTCGACTACGTCGAGTTCACCCTGAGAGCGCTCATGGACTCGTATTCCGGGGTCCTCCACTACCGCGACTTCCAGCGGGTCCAGGACATCCTCATGCCCTTCAGGATCGACATCGGCCAGGGCCTGACCCAGCCGGATGTCGACCACACGATCGTTCTTGAGTCCGCCGCCTTCAGGAACCAGGCAGATGAGTGAACAGATGCCGGGCCCTGAAGCGCCATCCGCCGTTGTGCGACCCTGGAGCGGATCGGCTCTTCAGCCCTGTCGCTCCTCACCCCTGAGAATGAGCACCGGGCAGGTGGCGTGCCTGGTGACCCTCTCGGCCACAGATCCCAGGGCGATGCGGCTGATGCCGGTCCTTCCGTGGGAGGGCATGACGATGAGATCCGCCCCGATCCTGGAAGCGTAGAGCACGATTTCAAGCCCCGGGTTGCCGAGCTCCAGCCTGATGTTGATGCCATGATACTCGTCCCGGGCCAATCTCTGCTCCAGATTTTCCCGCAGCGTTTCCCTCCTGTCCGAGACATTGACGTTCCCAAGCAGGATGGCCGGATCAACAGGATTCAGATCCCGGGCGACATGGATGACGTGAATCTGCGAGAGGTCCTGGACAAAGTTCCGGGCAACGTCCACGGCCTTGATCGAGGCCTCGGAAAAATCCACTGGAACCACGACTGTTTTTCTGGCTGTCCATGACATGACATCCTCCTGGATGGTTGAAGCGGGCATGGCCGGTCAGCATGTCGAACCGGAACCGGTCGCCGCCGCTGACCATGCTCACATGGCCAGGCCTTTGCGTGCAGCTCCATGGGTGGCGATTCCTGTTCCTCGCCCCTGGAACCTTCAACCCTCAAGCTGTCAGGCCGGCCAGCAGCATGTGCTGACAGCTATGATTCGATGCTGATTTTCCTGGTCTTTGCCGACTCGTCCTTGGGGATCCGAACGTTGAGGACGCCGTTTGTGAACCTGGCGGTCACATTGTGCTCCGAACACTGGGCAGGCAGGGGGATGGCCCGGGAAAACCGGCCGTAGTATCGCTCCGTGCGGATGAAGTTCTCCTCTTTGTCTTCCTGCTCCTGCCTCTTTTCGCCCTTGATGAGCAGCACATTGTTGTTGACGCTCAACTCCAGGTCCTTGCCCTCCATGCCGGGGAGCTCAGCCTTGACGACCACCTCGGTCTCGGTTTCGCTCACGTCCACGGAGGGATAGCTGAGGGAGAAAGGAAAGTCCTGGCTCTGATTCCAGACGTCCTCCAGGAGCGAAAAGGGATCCCTCCTTCGCGGTTCCATCGTCCGAGAGCGCAGTACAGGGAAAAACTGCTCAAACATGGCCCACCTCCTCGTGTTGATGTGATTCGTTGTCATGAAGGTTTAAGCAAATACAGGGCCAGGCATACTCTGTGCACGTTTGAGTTCAGGGATGCGATGCGCATTGAGGCAGCTGTTTCATGACCAAAGGCAGATGGAGGCGGACATGAGTGACGAGATCAAACTGCTCTACGGCATCGATGATTCAGTCTTTTCCAGGGATGCTCTGTATGCGGTGGGAAGCGTGCTCAAGGACAACGCCAGGGCGACCATCACCCTCTATCATGGCTGCACCATCCCGACCACCGTCCTGACCAGGCTCCCTCTCAGCCAGGATCGTCTCAACGCCTACAGGGAAGCCTGGAGACTGGAGACGAACAAGTTCATGGAGCAGGCCCGCACGGCCCTTGCAGATGCCGGGTTCGAGGACTCCCGACTGTCGATGGTGGTGGAGGAGGACTGCAGGGACCCGGCCGAATGCCTGACGATGCTGGCCGACTCCGAGGGCTTCTCAGCCGTGGCCCTGGGCCGGTGGGGGGCGACGACCGTCGGCCGTCACGTGGTCGGGTCGGCAACGTACCGGCTGGCCTGCATGTCGGACCTCTTCCCGGTCTGGATCGTCAATCCGCGGATCAGTTCGCAGAACATCCTGATCTGCGTGGTCGGCGCTTCCACCAGCTATCGGGTCATCGATCACGTGGTCGACGTTTTCAGCCACTTGAGGGAGGTCACCTTCACCCTGTTTCACATTGTCCCGCCTCTGCCTGTCCAGGACAACCGGCTGGTTCACATCCTGAACAAGCATCCCTTTGAGGAGCAGTCCTCGTTTCTGAATCACAATGCCCAGGAGTATTCGGAAAAGGTGAAGACCATCATGGACTACGGGACAGAGAAGCTCCTTGCCGCCGGTATTCCCGATTCAAAGATCGTTCAGAAGATCCAGTACCTCCAGCAGGGCATCGCCAGGGACATCATCACGGAAGTCGAAGAAGGGGATCACGGCATTCTGGTCATCGGCAGGAAAGGTTCCAAGGCCATCGACCTCTTCGGACTCGGGAGCAAGGCCTACAAGCTGCTCTGCACCGCCCCGACCTTCATCACCTGCCTGGTCGATTGAAAAGGGACAGGCCGTGCGGTGTCGAATTTCTTTACAGGCTGTCAAGCCCGGCTTTTCAGGGCATCACATGTGTTTCAGGCCAGTGAGCATTCATGGTGGATGAAACCGGAGGGAAGTCATCATGGAGGTCAAGAGGATTCTCGCAGCCATCGACCTGTCCCCTCATGCCAGAGAGGTCCTGATCCTGGCCGGGGAACTGGCTCACCCCATGCATTCCCGGCTGATCATCGGCAATGTCATCAATCAGCGGGACATTGACACGATCCAGTCCGTGATCAAGCCGTCTCAGGGCCATTACGCCTCGCCGTACAGCGCGACCTATTTTTCTGTGGACACGCACGTGGAGAACGTCAAGCAGGACAGAACAGAGAGGATCAAGGCCCTGATCAGGGAAGCCGGAGTCGACGATCTGCCGGTGGACATCGCGTTCACCATCGGCCACCCCTTTGAAGAGCTGATCAGGATGGTGACCGACAGAGCCATCGACCTTGTGGTCATGGGCTCGAAAGGGCAGACCGACCATCCGCATACGATTCTGGGGACCACCGCTGAAAAGATGTTCCGCCATTGCCCGGTGCCTGTGCTCAGTGTTCGAGACGAGCACTTTCCCGAGCTGGAGAAGAGGAGGAACCTCTTCGCCTTTTCATCCTGACGGGCCGCCCCCGGGTCTCCGCGCCTCAGACCAGGCGGGGGTCGATGTGCTCGGGTCCGCCGCACTCCGGGATGTAGCAGGTGACGTTGGCAAAACCGACCTTCTGACCGCACTCCGGGCAGACATCAGGTGGCGAGGCCGCAGTCAGGATGAAGCTGCAGTTGAGGCACTTCCAATAGGTCAGACCGCACTTGGGGCAGATGTCCCCTTCGAATCGTCCATCTGCAGTGTAGCCGCACAGAGCGCAGGTCATGTTTTTCTGCTCCGCCATACCAGACCTCCTTGGAGCCTGATCCCTCCTTCCCAAGCGGGCGGTCATGCAGAGGCCGGACTGCCCCCAGGCCCGCATCAAAGACCAAGCAACATTCATACCAGGGGGGCCGTCGCCTGCCCCGGTTCGTCAAGGGCACGAGTCGAGTGCCTTGCATCGAGAGCTGTTTTCCAGGTACTGTGAATCTGCAATCTTGACGCCGGTGTCATCCACAGCTGGGGAAGTCGGCATGTTTCCACGCTGGAGCCTTCGTTCTCGAATATTTGTGGTCATCGCCTGCATGGCCGTCCTTGCCGTGGGAGGCACGTCCCTGCTGACCCTGCACACTGCCAGGTCCAACAACCTGTTCACTGAGCTGGCCTACAAAGACATCCTGGAATACAAGACGATTCAGGATATGGAGCTGGCTCTGGCCAGCCAGAGAGGGCTCCTGTCCTCATACGTCATTGACAGGGATCCTTCCTGGCGGGAGGAGCTCTCAAGGCAGCAGGCCCTCTTCCTGAGCAAGCTGAACTGGGTCGCGGAGCACTGCGACGACGCGGCCTGCACAGGGGTCTTGAGAGGCATCGAGCAGGCCTACAGGGACTCCATCCCCCTCAAGCAGAAGATCCTCGACCTGCTCGACCGCGGCGGAGACATGGAGAATGTTCCCGACCTGCTCAAAGAGCATCGGGACAGGCTTCTGGCCATTCTGGGCACATGCGGATCCTACAAGCGGCGGCAGTGGCAGGGAATCCTGGCCAAGAGGGCCCGGGACAGAGAAGAGGCCAGGCGTCTGGGCATGATCGAGCTCGGGGCGGTGGTGTCCTATCTGGCCCTGACCGTTGTCCTCATCGTCATCCTCATGCGACAGGTCCTGCGCCCGGTCCGCATGATGGCCAGGGAGACCGGGAGCGACCAGGACGAGACCTCCCTGAACGAGGTCAAGTCCCTGAGCTCCAGCCTGCACACCTTCATCGAGGACTTCGACCACACGCACAGGGAGCTGGCCAGGAGCCGGGAGCATCTCGAGCAGGCCGAAAAGATGGCCATGGTGGGCAAGCTGGCCGCTGGAGTGGCCCACTCCATCCGCAACCCTTTCACGTCGATCAAGATGCGGCTGTTTTCCCTGTCCCGCAATCTGAACATGACCGAGACCCAGAAGGAGGACTTTGAGGTCGTGTCTGAAGAGATCGGGCGCATCGACACCATTGTCCAGAATTTTCTGGAGTTCGCCAGACCCCCGAAAATCAGGATCCAGGTCTGCAGGAGCTCGGAGGTGGTCGACGCGGTGCTGCAGATCCTCAAGCATCGTCTGCAGGCCTTCGGCATCGAGGTCAACCATCATGTTTCAACTGAGCTTCCGGCCATCAGGGTCGACCCGGAACGGTTGAAGGAGGCCCTGATCAACATGGTCATCAATGCCTGCGAAGCCATGGAATCTGGCGGGACCATCGACATCATCGAGGAGGTCCGGATGGAGGGCGACGCCAGGACCCTGGCCATCGAGGTTCGGGACACCGGCCCTGGTGTGCCCCCGGGCCTTGAGGGCAAGATCCTGCAGCCATTTTTCACCACCAAGGAGGAAGGAACCGGCCTGGGGCTGTCCATTGTGGCCCAGATCGTCGAGGAGCACCACGGCCGCCTGGAGGTCTCGTCGGTTGAGGGGGCCGGGACCAGCTTCACCGTTCTCATCCCCATACACCAGGAATGATGAGCCCATGAGTTTCATCCTGATCATCGACGACGACCAGCAGCTCTCCAGGAGCTTTGCCAAGCTGCTCGACGAGGAGGGATACGACGTCTGGACCGCATCCTCCGGGGAGGAGGGTCTCCGTCAGGTTCGGACCAGGACACCCGATCTGGTGATCCTGGACATTCGCCTGCCCGGCATGAACGGGATCGACACCTTCAAGGCCATCCACGAGCTGCACCCCAAATTGCCGGTGATCATGATCACGGCGTATGGGAGCACGGAGACGACCATCGAGACCATCCGCATGGGGGCCTTCGACTACATCCACAAGCCTTTTGATATTCCGGAGATGCTCAAGCTGATCGAAAAAGGTCTTGAATCGAGCCGGTTCATGGCCCAGCACGTGGACATCGGTCCGGAGGTCGCCTCCATTGACCGCGAGGCCATCATCGGCCGAAGTCAGGCCATGCTGGAGGTCTACAAGACCATCGGCCGGGTCGCCCCCACAGATGCCACGGTGCTCATTCGCGGCGAGTCCGGGACCGGCAAGGAGCTGGCGGCAAGGGCCGTGTACCAGCACTCCCTGCGCTCCGGAAATCATTTCCTGGTCATCAATTGTGTGGCCATCCCGGAGAACCTGCTTGAAAGCGAGCTCTTCGGGTATGAAAAGGGGTCCTTCACCGGGGCCGTGCACCGCAGGGTGGGCAAGATCGAACAGGCCAACAAGGGCACGATATTTCTTGATGAAATCGGCGACATGCCTCTGTCCATCCAGGCCAAGATCCTGCGTCTGCTTCAGGACAAGAGCATCGAGCGGCTGGGCGGCCGGGAGGTCATCCCGGTGGATGTCAGGATCATCGCGGCCACCAACCGCGATCTGGAACAGGCTGTGTCAGAGGGGACCTTTCGGGAGGATCTCTATTACCGCCTCAATGTGGTCCTGATCCGGCTGCCCACCCTGGGGGAGCGGATCAGCGACGTTCCCCTGCTCGTGGACTACTTCCTGAGGCGGTTTTCCCAGGACATGGCCATCGAGAACCCTGGTATCACCCCGGAGGCCCTGGAAATCCTGAAGCAGAGGACATGGCCGGGAAACGTCCGGGAGCTGGCCAATGTGCTGCAGAAGACTTTGATCCTCCATTGCGGCGGTCCGATCAGCAAGGATGACCTGGTCATCATGGACCGGGAGGTCAAGCCCTGCCCTCCCGGGATGCTCGTGGACGAAACCTTTGGGGACGACAGCAGACTGAAGCGCTGGATCCGCTCCTGCCTGGCCAGGAAAGGGGATGGCAAGCTTTTCGACACCTGCCTGGACGAGTTCGCCAGCCTGCTCATCCAGGAAGCCCTCAAAATGGCCAACGGCAACAAGTCACAGGCTGCAAGGCTCCTCGGCCTTTCCCGGCCGACGCTCCATTACCGGATGGAAAAGTATGGCCTGCGCATCGAATCGCACGTCAGCGATTCCGAGGAGTAGCCAGTTGTTATTCCATTTCGCGGCCTGGATGATTGACATTGTCATCAAGAGCCTCTCACTCCAGCGATACATCCATTCGGCATCCCGTACGGTGACGGTCTTTTTCCGTCACTTTGAATGCAGAATGGAATCCTTCCAGGCTCTGGACAGGGTGACAGTCCGCGGACTGAGAGCGGAAAAGAGACACGCGTGTCCACCCTGCTGTCCACGCCAGCACAGCCATTCCCCCCTGTTCTCGCAGGCCGACTCCTGCCCACAACCCGTTCAGGCCCGGGGGGCCCTCCGTGCACATTCGACGCCCGGGCCCTGCCACGGCGCGGCGTTGAATTTGACAGAGTGTAAAAGTCTTTGACAAGGCGGCCCCTCTGTGAGCTGCCGTGTTTGAGCCCCGCTGGCGGCAACCGGCCCGCTTCCCTTCCATACTCTCCGCAAAGGATGCGATGCCCGGGTGTTCAGGGCATCTTCCCTCCTGGTTCATGCCGGCTCCAGGGGGCCCTCTGCTGATCCTGCCCCAGGGGCTCTGCGGCCCTGAAGCCCCTTCCCCTGTGGCACATGGATTGCTTCTCATAGGTTGAAACCTGAAGACGGAGAGATGCCATGACAACGCTCAAGAGGATTATGGCTGGGGTCGACCTGTCTGACTACTCGCCGGCTGTGATCGAGTATGCCGGCGAGCTGTGCAGAAAGACCGGTGCCGAGCTGGTGATCGTCAATGTCATCAATCAACGTGAGCTGGATGCCATCACAACCGTGCAGATGCTTGCCGAATGCAAGCTGTCGCGGGAGGAGGTCGTCGAGAGGAAGAAGGTCGAGTACTCCTCGAGGATCAACCAGCTCATCGACCGCTTCGGTCTCCAGGACCTTCCCAGCAGGATCGTTTTCCGGGTCGGCATTCCATACGAGGAGCTCATCCGGGCCGTGCAGGACGAGCAGGTCCAGATGGTGGTCATCGGTCCCAAGGGCCGGTCCAATGTGCCTGGACTGCTCTTTGGTTCCGCAGCTGAAAAGGTCTTCCGGCACTGCCCTGTTCCCCTGCTGAGCATTCGCGGGGACATCCATGCCCGGACCTGAGGGCAGGCGTTCCGGACACACTCCATGAACCCCCAGGGGCCTCCTGGACGCCAGCGACGTCATGAACGATCAACACCCCGGACACCGTCGTGCGCCGAATCCCTTGACCGAAGCGTTCCCCATTCTGGTCTTTGACCGCAACAGACACATTCGGGAGCTCGTGAAAAGGGAGTTTCAAAAGGAGGGGTATCAGGTCCGCGTTGCCAGGACATTTCATGAGCTCATCGCCCTGCTGCAATCGGGGTCGTGCTTCAGTCTCATGATTCTGGACCTGGAGCTCCAGGACATCCACGACAACCTGGCCGTGGTCCGGGAGAGACTCAAGGCGAGGCCGTCCATGAATGTTGTGGTCCACATGTTCAATGAGCTTCCGGAGATGCTGGCCGGGCTGAACAACGTCTGTTTTGTGGAAAAGAACGCCAGGAGTATCGAAGTGATCAAGGCCAGGGCCAAGGAGCTCTGGCCGCACCCAAACCGTGAAGGAGGGTCAAGCCATGGACGCCAACCAGACGAGCTGCCCACTGACCAAGGGTGAGCACATGCTTGTGGCCATTGACGGTTCCCAGTGCAGCGAGCATGCCCTGGACCAGGCCATCAGCCTCGGAGGGATGTGCAACAGCAAGATCTATCTCGTCAGCGTGATCGACATCTACCCTGAGCACATCAGCGACGCGCCCTACCTGGTGGAAAAGCTGACCGAGCAGGCCAAAGGGTATCTGGAGCAGGCCAGGAAGAAGGTGGAGCAGGCCAGCATCGCCTGCGAGACCATCATCCACACCGGGACAAAGCCCCATGAGTCCATTCTGAAGGAGGCCAAGGACAAAAAGGTCGATCTCATTGTCCTCGGAACCCACGGACGGACAGGCGTGAAGCACTTTCTCCTCGGCAGTGTGGCCCAGAAGGTTGTGGGTTTTGCCCCATGTCCGATCATGATCATCCCCCCCAGGGAGTAGGCGCGGACAGGGAGACTTTTTGCGCCAAGGTGCGTGTGGGCATGAAGCAAGGGGTTCAGGTCCGGTGCGCAGCCCGGATGGTGCAGGAAGCACAGGGGTCTTTATCCAGGGTGACCATACGGCATCGGGATCGAAAAGCCGATGCCCGGTCGATCCTGGAGATCCTCTGCCTGGCCGCAGGGCAGGGCTCCTTGCTCGAAATCTGCGCCCATGGCAGCGATGCGCAGTCTGTGGTCCAGAGGCTGGTTCAGTTCATGCTCTGACCCTCCACCGACCACGGACAGCCCACCCGTTTCTGGTGCCGCGATCCCTGAATCAGGCCTCAGAATTTTTCCTATGCACATTGGGAGTTCTGCTCATTGTGTCCATCGACCTCACTGGTCTAGAGTCGACGTCCCGGTGGTGGTCTGGGCAGGCCATGGCCATGGAGCGTCCAGACCCTGACCCGGACGGTTCGCTGGACCGTTGAAGGACATGAGGCCTTTGCTGGAGTAAGATGATGCGGCTGCAAAAACTCAAGATGCAGCCGCAGAAGTCAGATTACAAAATCCAGAAGACAGAGTAATCAAAGAGTTATGTCAGTCCTCTCACGCCCGAAAGCTTGTTTTCAACGTTGTACACTGGCTCTAAGATGGAATTTTTGGAGGATGGCTCTGGAATGAGCGGGAAGACCCTGACCTTCTATCATCTCGACATCAGGTGTTCAGCGCAGGGAGCCGAGGTCACCATGGACAAGACGATGTTTTCCGCCCGGATCATGGTGCACGGCAAGCTCGGCGTGCATGCCCGGGTGGCTGCCAAGCTGGCCCAGGAGGCCCAGAAGTATGCCTCCGATGTCACCATCCGGCACAACGACCGAGAAGCCGATGCCAAGTCGGTTCTGGACATTCTCTTTCTGGCAGCCGGACAGGGCAGCACGATCGAGCTCACCGCTTTTGGAAAGGATTCGGAGGACGTCGTCACGAGTCTCGTGAGCTGCCTGCATCAGGCCTGATCCTGGATCCCTCTGCCGACATCACCACACTCTCAGAGCGGCTTTCGAAAGCCCCCGGTTGGAATACGCCGGGGGCTTTTTGTCTGGGTCCGGGGGAAAATCCCGCAGTTGCCAGATGCGGCCCAAGCCAGTACTCTCGTTGTCGATGGTCGATGAGACCATTCGGTTCAGGGTCTGCAGAAGCCATGGAGTCGGCATCGTCGTTCCAGTGAGCTCAGCATGGATGGGCATCAGCCGCGTCCGGCCTGCGGTTTCTGCTCTTCAGC
>CAZNIP010000023.1:13116-19246 GCA_964573115.1 uncultured Desulfohalobiaceae bacterium
AGCACCTCAGATTCAAGGACAGGGACGATGATCTTCCGCTCTCGCGCGTGGCTTCTGATCCTGGGGCTTCTCCTCATCACCGCCTTGATCTGGTCCCTGACCGACCGCCTTGAGGATCAGGATGGATCTTCGGTCCGCGGCAGCGAATCCAGGGCCGTGGCCGTGGAAGTGGCCGAGGTCAGTCGCGGTTTGATCAGGCTGCACCGGACCTTCAGCGGGGCTCTGGAGTCCACTGCAAAGTTTGTCGTCGCCCCCAAGGTCAGCGGGCGGGTGGAGCTTCTGGCCGTTGACCTGGCCGACCGGGTCCAGCGGGGCCAGATTGTGGCCCGGCTGGACAATGAGGAGTATGTCCAGGCTGTGGCCCAGGCCAGGGCGGACCTGGCCGTGGCCCGGGCCAACCGGTCCGAGGCCGGCAGCGCCCTGGAGATCGCCAACCGGGAGCTCGAACGGGTTCAGACCCTGCGAAAGCGCGGCGTGGCTTCAGAGTCGCAGCTCGATGCGGCCAGGGCCAGGCAGCTTTCAGCCCGGGCCGGGCTCGACGTGGCAGCGGCTCAGGTGACCAAGGCCGAGGCTTCCCTGGAAACAGCCAGGATCAAGCTCGGCTACACCTCAGTCACTGCCGACTGGACCGGGGGCAATGACCAGCGGCTGGTGGCCGAACGCTTTGTCGACGAAGGCGAGACGGTTTCAGCCAACACTCCGCTGCTGACCATTGTCGAGCTCGACCCCATCACCGGGGTCATGTTCGTCACCGAAGAGGACTATGCCAGAATCAGCCAGGGACTGCCGGCCACTCTGACCACAGATGCCTACCCCGGGGAACGTTTTCCCGGCCGGGTGTCCAGGATATCCCCGGTTTTCAGGACAGGCACCCGCCAGGCCAGGGTTGAGCTGACCATCGCCAACCCTTCCAATCGCCTCAAGCCGGGAATGTTCGTTCGGGTCGACCTCGTCCTGGACAGAGTGGATGGAGCTCTGATCGTGCCGGAGCAGGCCCTGACCAGGAGGGACGACCGGCCAGGTGTGTTTCTGGTGGACGAAAACGGCACCACCGTGTCCTGGCAGACGGTTGAGGCGGGCATTGTCGAAAACGGCCGGGTCCAGGTCGAGGGTGCCGACCTGTCCGGGCGGGTGGTGACCCTGGGGCAGCAGATGCTGGACGATGGATCTGCGGTCAGGATCGCGGAAGACCATCTCAGCGGCGGCAGGGGGGCCGGCCCGGAATGAACCTGGCAGAATTCAGCGTCCGCCGTCCTATTTTCACCACCATGGTCACCTTGATCGTGGTGGTCCTCGGAGCGGTGTCCCTGAGCCGCCTGCGCATCGACATGCTCCCGGATATCGAGCTGCCCACCCTGACCATCAGGACCGGCTACGAGGGTGCCAGCCCGGAGGTCATGGAGCGTTCCGTGACCCAGATCATCGAGGAGATCGTGGCCACGGTCCCGGGAGTGGAGGACATCACCTCCACCTCGTCCGAGGGCAACAGCCGGGTCAGGGTCAGATTCGTCTGGGGCACGGACCTCGATATCGCGGCCCTGGATGTCCAGGCCAAGCTCGAGGACGAGATCGAGGAGCTGCCTGACGACGTCCTCAGGCCCAGAATCAGCAAGTTCGACATTGCCAGCTTTCCCGTGGTCCTGCTGGGCATATCCAGCAGACTCGATCCTGTGGAGCTGACCCAGCTCATCGAGGATCAGATTCGTTATCGCTTCGCCCGGATACCCGGCGTGGCCCAGGTCGATCTGTGGGGCGGCTATGACCGGGAGGTGCGCATCGAGCTCGATCCGGACCGGATCAAGGCCCTTGGCCTGCCTCTGGACCGGGTCGTCGAGGCTGTCGAAGACGCCAACCTGGACCTGCCCGCCGGAAAGATCGAGCAGGGGCGATACGAGGTTGTTCTCCGCGCTCCGGCGGAGTTCACCAATCTCGAGCAGATTCGGAAGACGGTGGTCGTGATCCGCGACGGGGCAGCCGTCACCCTGGACCAGGTCGCCGGGGTCATCGACACCTATGAGAAGCTGACCCGGATCGTCAGGGTCAATGGCGAGCGGGGGCTGAGGGTGGCTATCCGCAAGCAGGCCGATGCCAACACGGTGGAGGTCTCCAGGCGGGTCCTGGCCGAGATTGAAGCGGTCAACAAGGCCTACCCCCAGATCGAGGTCATCCCGGTCATCAACCAGGGCAACTTCATCGAACGCTCCATCTCCAATGTGGCCAGGTCGGTCCTCTACGGCGGAGGACTGGCCATCCTGATCCTGCTCCTGTTCCTGCGCAACATCAGGAGCACCATGGTCATCTCCCTGGCCATCCCCATTTCGGTCATCGCCACCTTTGCCCTGATCTATTTCGGGGGTCTGACTTTGAACCTGATGACCCTGGGAGGGCTGGCCCTCGGGGTGGGCATGATGGTGGACAGCTCCATCGTGGTCCTGGAGAACACCTACCGGCATCGGGACGAGGTCGGCGAACAGCCGTCCAGGGCCTCGGTGGAAGGGGCCAGGGAGGTGGCCCCGGCCATCGTGGCCTCCACGATCACCACTCTGGTCATCTTCCTGCCCCTGGTGTTCGTCCGGGGTGTGTCAGGCGTTCTGTTCACCGACCTGGCCTACGTGATCATGTTTTCCCTGGCCTGCGCCCTCCTGGTGGCCCTGTCTCTGGTCCCCATGCTGACCTCCAGGGTCATGGGCCTTCAGGATCTGGGGACCTCCAGACAGGCGAGGGGGATCAACCGATTCTTTTCCGCGTCAGAGTCCGCCTTTTCCAGACTTTCCAGCGGCTACCACAACCTCCTGCTCCAGGTCCTGAACCATCGCTGGACGACGGTCCTGACGGCTGTCGCCCTTTTGGGGGCCAGCCTGCTCCTGCTGCCGCTGATCGGGACAGAGCTGCTGCCTCCCAGTGACGAGGGCGAGGTCCGAATCTCCGGTGAGATGGAGGTCGGGACCCGTTTGGGGCTTGTGGACCGGCAAACCAGAAAGATGGAGGCCATTGTCCTCCCGGCGGTGCCCGAGGCCGTGTCCTGGGTGGTCAGTGTCGGAGCTTCGGGCTGGAATCCCGGGGATGCCGCAGAGGGGAGCATCCGGCTGGCCCTGACGCCTTCGGCCCAGCGAGAGCGTTCCAACGTGGAGATCGCCAGCGAGCTCCGCCAGAGGCTGGCCGGAAACATTCCAGGGATGGACATCCGGACCCGGGCCCCCCAGGGGCAGTTTCTCCTGGACCGGCTGCTGGGCGGCGATGAAGGGCTGACTGTGGACATTCGGGGGTTCGATCTCCAGACCCTTGACCGGCTGGCTGTGCTTGCCGCCGAGGCCATCGAGCAGGTTGAGGGCATCACGGATATCGATATCAGCCGGGAGGCGGGTGTTCCCCAGCAGGAGCTCAGGGTGGACCGGGACAAGGCTGCCGATCTGGGATTGAGTGTCCGGGACGTGACCGAGGTCATCGAAACAGCGGTGGCTGGAACGCAGGCCGGTGAATACCGGTCCGGCAGCGATGCCTATCGCATCCTCGTCCAGCTCAAGGATGCCGAAAAGCGTTCTCTGGACGAGCTCCTGGACCTGACCCTGACCGCGTCCACAGGTGAGCAGGTGGCGATTCGCAATCTGGTCAACGTGGAGCCCGGCCGGGGCCCGATCCTCATCGAACGCAAGGATCAGCAGCGGGTGGTCACGGTGGAGGCCAACATTGCCGGGCGCGACCTGGGTTCGGTGGCTGCCGAGGTCCAGGAACGGCTGCAGGCCATTCCCAGGCCGGGCGGTTACGACATGCTCGTGGCCGGCAACTTCGAGGAACAGCAGAAGGCTTTTCAGGAGCTCGTGACGTCGATGCTCCTGGCCCTGGTCCTGGTCTACATGGTCATGGCCTGTCAGTACGAGTCGTTTCTCGCCCCGCTGGTGGTCATGTTCTCCGTGCCAGTGGCCGCGGTCGGGGTGCTGGTGACCCTGTTCCTGACCCAGACGACGCTCAATGTCCAGTCTGCCATCGGATGCATCATGCTTGGAGGCATCGTGGTCAACAACGCCATTCTCCTCGTGGACCAGGCCGGGCAGCTGGCCCGGCAGGGCATGTCTGTCCGGGACGCTGTGGCAGAAGCCGGCCGGAGACGTCTGCGACCGATTCTGATGACCACCCTGACGACCATACTCGGCCTTTTGCCCCTGGCTCTGGGCATCGGAGAAGGGGCCGAGGCCCAGGCCCCCCTGGCCAGGGCCGTGGTTGGCGGTATGGCGGGATCGACCCTGATCACCCTGGTCCTCATCCCGGCCGTGTACTCGCTGTTTCACCCGGAGCCAAAGGAGGGACGGGCTTGAGACCTCAAGCTGCATCACGGTGTGTCTGGCTGTGGCTCGCGGGGCTGACGGTCCTGGTGACCGGAGGCTGCGCACCAGTGGACCGCTGGTCCGTTTTCGACCCAGAGTTTGAAAGGCTCCTCCAGCATGGGCCTGCTTCCGACGTCAAAAACGCGGAGCGTTTTCGCCCGGAGATTTCCGAAGAGGTTGAGCTCGACCTGCCGGCAGGAACCGGGCCTCTGGAGCTGTCCATCGAGGACGTCACGCTCCTGGCCCTGAGGAACAATCAGGACCTGCAGGTCCAGCAGCTCAATCCGGTCATTGCCGGAACCTTTGAGCGCATCGAGCGAGGGGTCTATGATCCCGAGCTGTTCGCTGAGCTGAGGTACTCCGAGGAGGTTGCCTCGGAGTCGTCCCGGGCCACCGGGGAGCAGTTCGCCGTGGAGTCCGTGGATGTCGACCTGGCGGCCGGGATCAGGCAGGATCTGCCCAGCGGGACCTCGCTCGAGGCTTCTGTGGAGCAGCAGCGGGACCAGTCCAGCCGGGCCCCGGACCAGAGGGCGGCCCGGCTGGGGCTGACAGTGACCCAATCCCTGCTCCAGGGGTTCGGACCAGCGGTCAACCTGGTCAGCATCCGCCAGGCCGAGCTGGACACCCTGGCCTCCATCTACGAACTGCATGGCTTTACAGAGGCCCTGATCGCTCAGGCTGAGACAGCCTACTGGAACTATGTCCTGGCCCTGGAGGAGCTGTCCATTTTTCAGAGCTCCCTGAACATCGCCAGGCGGCAGCGGGATGAGGTCGAGCAGCAGATCGAGGTCGGGCTCCTGCCGGAGACCGAGGGGGCTGCGGCCAGGGCGGAGGTGGCCCTCCGGGAGCAGGCCCTGATCAACGCCCGCAGCCTCCTGGAAGAGCGCAGGCTGCGGCTGCTGCAGGTGATCAATGTCGACCAGGACAGTCTGCTGGACCGGGAGGTCAGGGCTGCCAGCGATCCCGGGACCGCATCGGAACCCATCAGGGAGCGGGCGCAGCGGCTGGCCCTGGCCCGGCAGTCCCGGCCCGACCTGGCCGAGGCCCGGCTGAGGATGCAACAGGGCCGTCTGGAGACCATCGTGACCAGAAACGGTCTGTTGCCGCGGCTCGACCTGTTCATGGACCTGGGGCGGACCGGTTACGGGAAGAGCACCTCGGCCGCGTACAAGGAGCTGGATGCGGACACCTACGATGTCTCCGCCGGAATCCGGCTGAGCCATGCCCTGGGGAACCGGGCGGCCATGGCCCTGGATGAGCAGGCCAGGGCAACCTTTCTTCAGGCCAGGGAAGCGGTCCGCAATCTTGGCCAGATCGTCCGGCTGGAGGTCAGTCTGGCCGTGAACGAAGTCGAGCGGGCCCGACAGCAGATCTCGGCTTCAGAGGCCACCCGCCGTCTTGAGGAGCAGACCGCCAGGGCTGAAGAAGAGCGCTTTGATGTCGGCTCCAGCACGGCGCTGCTCGTGGCCCAGGCCCAGCGTGATCTCCTGGCCAGCCAGATCGCGGAGGTCAGGGCGATCATCGAGTACCGCATCGCCCTGGTGGAGCTCTACCTCGCCGAGGGCAGCCTCCTGCAACGGCGGGGCGTCGTTGTCGGCGACCCGTCGTCTCACTGAGCGGCCTGAAGAGCCGGACCGATGTCGTCCCCAAGCCGGGTCAGGATGCCTGGCCTTGGTCAAGCGGCTCGGCCGGGTGAGGAAGGCCATGGCCACAAGAAGCAGCGGCATCCTCTCGCTTTTCTGGACAGGCTGGAAAAGATGCTTGGAGGGGAGCTGTCTGCCGTGATCGAGGTTGATGCCCGCGAAAGA
>CAZNIP010000023.1:19346-34171 GCA_964573115.1 uncultured Desulfohalobiaceae bacterium
GAGAGGGTTCCGGGACTCACCCGGAAGCGACCCTCCAGAGGGTGAACCCGATGTACAGGCAAAGCAAGAGCCCGCCTTCCCAGCGGACGATTCTCCTGTGATCCGTGATGCTGAACCGGAGCAGGAAGAGGGACAGGACGACCATCATGGTCAGGTCCTGCCATCCCCCGGACGCCGGGACAGGGACGGGGGTGGTGGATGCGCACAGGCCGTTGATCAGGAGCAGGTTGAAGATGTTGGACCCGACGACATTGCCCACGGCGATGTCGGTCTGCCCTCTCCAGGCGGCCAGCCCTGAGGTCATGAGCTCTGGCAGGCTCGTGCCCAGGGCAATGATTGTCAGGCCGATGATCACTTCAGGGATCTCGAGCATCCCGGCCACGCTGACAGCCGCGTTGACAGCCAGCCGGCCCCCGGCAACCAGGAGCAGGAGGCCTCCAGCGAACAGGCCCAGATTGGTCAGGGTGGCCTGAAAGGTTTTTTTGGCCTTGAGCCCGTGGACCTGCTCCAGGAAGAGATCGCTCTGCTGACGGCCCTGGATCACATCGCCAAAGGTGTTGTAGAGGAAGATACAGAAGATCAGGAGCAAGACAAGGCCGTCGGCGCGGTCGAACTCGTTCGGGGCCTGGCGCAGGGCCATGTCCATCCCGATGAGCAGGGTCAGGAACGAGGCCAGGATCATCATCGGGATTTCCCTGGAGATGACCAAGCCTTTGATGGACAGAGGGCGGATCAGGGCCGAGATCCCGAGGATCAGGCCGATATTGGCGATGTTCGAGCCGATGATGTTGCCGAAAGAGATCTCGGGCGTGCCCTGAAAGGCAGCCAGCAGGTTGATGGACAGCTCAGGGGCGCTGGTCCCGAAGGCGACCACCGTCAGCCCGATGAACAGCGGGGAAACGCCAAGGCTCCTGGACAGGGCCGAGGCCCCCCGGACAAGGGTGTCCCCGCCCGCCAGGAGGAGGCCGAGCCCAGCTGCGAGCAGGGCAATCTGCAGGGTCATGCCGCTCTCTTTGCTGTTGTGCATTCTTGATGAAGACGGTATCCTAACCCTAACTCCCTGATCATTCAATCAAAGAAAAAGCTGCTGCGGAAGAGTGTCCCGCAGGCTCCGGCGCTGTCCAAGGAGAGAGCCTCTCATGAAAGTCTGGCCCGGCCATCCCTATCCGCTGGGTGCGGTCTATGACGGTTTTGGCACGAACTTCTCCCTCTTTTCCGAAGTCGCGGACCGGGTCGAGCTCTGCCTCTTTGACGACCAGAACGAGGAGAGCCGGATCGAGCTGGAGGAGGTGACCGGCTACTGCTGGCACAGCTACCTCCCTGAGGTCGAGCCCGGACAGCGCTACGGCTTCAGGGTCCATGGCCCCTGGGATCCGGCCGGAGGCCACCGCTGCAATCCGGCCAAGCTGCTCCTCGACCCCTATGCCAAGGCCATTGAAGGCCAGGTCCAGTGGGACGAGTCGGTCTTTCCCTACCCATTCGAGGCAGGCCCTGACGAGCCGAGCGAGTCTGACAGCGGCCCGTTCATGCCCAAATGCGTGGTCCACCAGCCTCACTTCGACTGGGACGGGGACCGGCGCCTCCATATTCCCTGGCATGAGACCATCATCTATGAGGCGCACGTCAAAGGTCTGACCGTGAACCATCCCGACGTTCCGCCGGAGCTCAGGGGAACCTTCGGGGGTCTGGCCCATCCCGCGGTCATCGAGCACCTCAGACAGCTCGGGGTCACCGCCGTGGAGCTCATGCCCCTGCACGCCTTCATTCACGACAAGCATCTCGTGGACCAGGGCCTGAAGAACTACTGGGGGTACAACTCCATCGGCTACTTCGCCCCCCACAGCGAGTATGCGGCTGACATCCGCCCCGGAGCTGCAGTGGCCGAGTTCAAACAGATGGTCAAGGCCTTCCATCAGGCCGGGATCGAAGTCATCCTGGACGTGGTCTACAACCACACCGCGGAAGGGAACCACTACGGCCCGATGCTCTGCTTCAAGGGCATCGACAACGCCTCGTACTACCGGCTGACCGAGGACGCCAGGTACTACATGGACTACACCGGGACCGGCAACAGCCTGAACATGCGGCATCCCCACGTGCTGCAATTGATCATGGATTCCCTGCGCTACTGGGTGCTGGAGATGCACGTGGACGGGTTCCGCTTCGACCTGGCCGCCGCCCTGGCCAGGGAACTCCACGATGTGGACCGTCTTTCGGCCTTTTTCGACCTCATTCAGCAGGATCCGGTCATCAGCCAGGTCAAGCTCATCGCCGAGCCCTGGGATGTCGGCGAGGGCGGCTACCAGGTGGGGAACTTCCCCCCGGTCTGGACCGAGTGGAACGGCAAGTTCCGGGACTGCGTGCGGGATTTCTGGCGGGGGGAAGATCAGACCCTGGGGGAGCTGGCAGCCAGATTCACCGGCAGCTCGGACCTGTACGAGAACACCTCCCGCCTGCCCTATGCCAGCATCAACTTCGTGACCGCTCACGACGGCTTCACCCTCAGCGACCTGGTGAGCTACAACGAAAAGCACAACGAGGCCAATGGAGAGTCCAACCAGGACGGCGAAAGCCACAACCGCTCCTGGAACTGCGGGGTCGAGGGACCGGCGGACGATCCTGACATCCTTGGCCTGCGGGCCCGTCAGAAGCGAAACTTCCTGGTGACCCTCTTCCTGTCCCAGGGGGTGCCCATGCTGCTGGGAGGGGACGAAATCGGGCGCACCCAGAAGGGCAACAACAACGCCTACTGCCAGGACAACGAGCTGTCCTGGTACGACTGGGAGTCGGTCGACCAGGATCTTCTGGATTTTTGCCAGCGATTGGTCCACTACCGCAAGGACCACCCTGTCTTTCGCCGCCGCCGCTGGTTCCAGGGCCGGCCCATCCATGGCAGCGAGGTCAAGGACATCGCCTGGTTCACCCTGCACGGCGAGCAGATGGCCGAGGAGGACTGGGGGCTGGGACACGCCAGGTCCCTGGCGGTCTTCCTCAACGGACAGACCATCCCCAACCCGAACCCCAGGGGGGAGCCGGTCATGGACGACAACTTCATCCTCATCTTCAACGCCCATGACGAACCTTTGACCTTTACCCTGCCGGCAGCCTACTGGGGGCAACGGTGGGGCCTGGAGCTGAACACGGATGCGGGGTGGGCGGAGAGCGTCGAGGTCTTCGAGGCGGGGTCGGGCATCACGGCCGAGGCCCGGTCCTTGATGGTGCTGCGCGATGTTTCCTGAACCCCTGGCCACCTACAGGCTTCAGCTGCGGCCCGGCTTCGGCTTTGACCAGGCGGTCCAGGTCGTTCCCTACCTCAGGGCCCTGGGCATCAGCCACGTCTACACCTCTCCCTATCTGCAGGCAGCGGCCGGTTCGACCCATGGCTACGATGTGGTCGACCCGACCATGGTCAACCGGGAGCTGGGGGGGAGCGAGGGGCAGACCAGACTGTGCCGTGTTCTGCAGGAACACGGTCTCGGACACGTGATCGACCTGGTGCCCAACCACATGGCCATCGCCGGGAAACAGAACCCCTGGTGGTGGGACGTCCTGGAGAACGGGCCTTCCAGCCGCTACGCCACCTTTTTCGACGTTGACTGGGAAGCCTCGGAGGAGCGGTGGCCGAACAAGGTCCTCCTGCCGGTTCTCGGGGATCACTATGGGCGGATCCTGGAGGATGGGCAGTTTGAGCTCTCCTGCCAGGACGGGGTGTTCGTGCTCCACTACCACGAGCACAGCTTCCCCATCGATCCTTCCAGCCTGGCGGAGCTGCTGACCAGGGCTTCCGAAGCCTGCGGATCGGAGCTTTTGGCCTTCATTGCCCAGAGCCACGCCCGACTGCCCAGACCCACTGTGACGGCCAGACAGGCCGTGGAACGCCGTCACCGTGACAAGAGCGTGCTCGCGGGGCTGCTGGTCAGGCTCTGCCGGGAGGAGCCCGATGTGGCCGCGGCCGTGGCCGGTGAAGTGGAGCGGGTCAACAGCACGGCTGAGGCCATGGACGCCCTCCTGGATCACCAGAACTACCGGCTGGCCCTGTGGCGCACGGCCAGCAGGGATCTCGGCTACCGCAGGTTTTTCGACATCAACGACCTGGTGGCGCTTCGGGCCGAGGACCCCGATGTCTTCCAGGCCACTCACGAGCTGCCCGTGACCTGGGTCCAGCAGGGTCATGTCCAGGGGCTGCGCGTCGACCACCCTGACGGGCTGCGGGACCCGGCCAGGTACTTCCTGCGTTTGCGCGAGGCCTGCCCCGACGCCTGGATCGTGGCCGAAAAGATCCTCGAAAGCGGGGAGAAGCTCCCTGACGACTGGCCCGTTCACGGGACCACAGGCTACGATTTTTTGCATCGGGTCGACGGGTTGTTCATCGATCCGGACGGCGAGGAAGGGCTGACCAGGGTCTACGCCGAGCTGACAGGGGAGGACACGGATTTTGCCGCTGTGGTCCGCCGGAGCAAGCGATTCGTCCTGGACGAGCTCCTGGGCAGCGAGCTCAATCGGCTGACCAGCCTTTTCGTGGACATCTGCGAACGGCACCGGCGGCACCGGGACTACACCCGGTACGAGCTCAGAGAGGCCCTGGGGGAGACGGCAATCCACTTCCCGGTCTACCGTTCCTATGTCTCCGCGCCCCGGAACTTTGTCGGGCAGGAGGACGAGCACGTCGTGGTCCAGGCCCTGGAACAGGCCATGAACTCCCGGACCGATCTGGATCCCGAGCTCTTCATCTTCCTCAAGAACCTCCTGCTGCTGCGCACTTCAGGTCCCCTCGAAGGTGAGCTGGCCATGCGCTTTCAGCAGCTCAGCGCACCAGCCATGGCCAAAGGGGTGGAGGACACGGCCTTTTACCGCTTCAACCGGCTGGTCAGCCTCAACGAGGTTGGGGGGGACCCGGCCCGCTTCGGGGTCTCCGTGGATTTCTTCCATCAGGCCTGCATCCAGGTCCAGGATGATTGCCCCCTGTCCATGCTGGCCACGACAACCCATGACACCAAGCGGAGCGAAGACGTGCGCTCCAGGCTGGCCCTGCTGTCGGAGATCCCGGAAAAATGGGCCGAGGCGGTTTACACATGGGCCGCCTGCAACGAGCAGCACCGCCGGGGAGCGTTTCCCGACCGAAACACGGAAATGCTCATCTACCAGACTCTGGTCGGGGCCTGGCCCATGGATGCGCAGCGGATGATGACCTATCTGGAAAAGGCGGTGCGCGAAGCCAAGGTCCACACCTCATGGACCCAGCAGAATCAGGATTTTGAGCAGGCCGTTCAGGGCTTCATCCAGGCGGTCATGAACGACCGGGCCTTTTTGAACGGGCTGGAGTCCTTCGTGGCCGAACTCGAGCTCCCCGGGCGGATCAACAGTCTGGCCGGAACCCTGATCAAGCTCACGGCCCCCGGGGTGCCGGACATCTATCAGGGCACCGAGCTGTGGGACCTGAGCCTTGTGGACCCGGACAACCGCAGGCCTGTGGATTTTGCGCTGCGCAGCGAGATGCTGGACCGTATGGCCTCTCTGCCGCTGGAGGACATCCTGGCCGGCATGGACCAGGGCTGGCCCAAGCTGTGGACCGTGCGCCAGGCCCTGCACCTTCGCCGCAGCCGGCCGGAGCTCTTCGGATCCCGGGGATCCTACCGGCCTTTGACAGCCCGGGGGCCCAAAGCCGACCATGTGGTGGCTTTTGTCCGCGGCCAGGGGGCGATCACCGTGGTCCCCAGGCTCCTTCTTGGACTGGGGGGGGATTGGCAGGAGACGGTGGTCGATCTCCCGGACGGGTCCTGGCGCAATGTCCTGACCGCTGAAGACGGGCTGACCGGGCAGATCCTGCTCAGGGACCTGCTGGCCCGCTTTCCGGTGGGGCTCCTGGTTTCAGCCCAAGTGGAGGAGGGAGCATCGTGACAGAGATCCGGGTCTGGGCCCCGAAGGCCTCACGCGTGGAGCTTCAAAGCCAGGGGCGGCTGCTGGAGATGACCAGTGGGGACTGCGGCTGGTGGGCGGTGGAGGATCCGGATCTGGTTCATGGAATCGACTACGCCTTGTGCCTCGACGGCCGGGGGCCGTTCCCGGACCCCCGCTCGCCATGGCAGCCCAACGGGGTCCACGGCCCCTCGCGCTGGGTGGACCATGACCGTTTTGCCTGGACCGACGCGGGCTGGCGTCAGCCGCCTCAGGGATCGGCCGTGATCTACGAGCTCCATGTGGGCACGTTCACCCCTGAGGGTACCTTCGAGGCTGCGATCACCAGGCTCGATCACCTCCTGGAGCTCGGCATCACCCATGTTGAGCTCATGCCCGTGGCCGAGTTCCCGGGCATTCGCGGATGGGGCTACGACGGAGTCGACCTGTGGGCCCCCCACCACGGCTATGGGGGACCCGAAGGGCTCAAGCGGCTGGTGGACGCCTGCCACCGCAGGGGGCTGGCCGTTCTTCTGGATGTGGTCTACAATCACCTCGGACCTTCAGGCAACTACCTCAGCCAGTTCGGCCCCTACTTTACGGACCGCTATGCCACGCCGTGGGGACAGGCGGTCAATTTTGACGGGCCGGACAGCGACGAGGTCCGGCGCTTCTTCATCGACAACGCCCTGATGTGGCTGTGGGACTACCATCTGGACGGGCTGAGGATCGATGCTGTCCACGCCATCCTGGACACCTCGGCCACCCATGTTCTGGAGCAGCTGGCCGTCGAGGTCCGGCAACTGGAGTCATCAGCCGGCCGATCTTTTCTGATCATCGCCGAGAGCGACCTCAACGATCCCCGGATCGTGCGTTCCCAGGAGGCTGGAGGACACGGACTGGACGCCCAGTGGAACGAGGATTTTCACCACAGCCTGCATGCGGCCCTGACCGGGGAGCGGCATGGCTACTACGCCGACTTCGGTCCTCTGTCCCACCTGGCCAGGGTGCTGACCCGGGGCTTTGCCTATGACGGCCGCTACTCCGTCTTTCGGCGCAGGCGCCACGGGCGGCCGGCGCTTGGGCTGCCAGGCCGCTCCTTTGTGGCCTGCCTCCAGAACCATGATCAGGTCGGCAACCGGGCCAGGGGAGACCGCACAAGCCGCCTGCTGACCCCTGGACAGCTCAAGATCGGGGCCGCGCTGGTCCTGTTGTCCCCGTTCATCCCCATGCTCTTTCAGGGAGAGGAGTGGGGGGCCGCCACCCCGTTCCTCTACTTTACCGACCACCAGGAGCCTGAACTCGGGGAAGCCGTCCGGCGGGGCAGGCAGGAGGAGTTCGCCGCTTTCGACTGGGATCCTGAGGCCATCCCCGACCCCCAGGCCGAGGGCACCTTTGCCAGGTCCAGGCTGGACTGGGACGAATGCCTGGACCATGAGCCCAGGGAACTGCTCCGCTGGCACAAGACCCTGATCGAGCTGCGGCGCAGCTTTCCTGAACTGACCGACGACAGGCTGTCCCAGGTCGAGCTGGAGGTCGATGACCAGAGAGGCAGGCTGATCATGAGACGGGGGCGGATCACCGTGGCCAGCAACTGGTCCGAAGCAGAGCAGGCTTTTTCGGCTCCAGGTTTGACCCACATCCTGGCGGCCTCGGAGGCCGGGGTTTCGGCCCGGGGGGACAGGGTTGTCCTGCCGGGGCACGGTGTGGCCATCTTCAAGGATTGAGCAGGTCGGATCCTGTTCAACGAGACTGGAACATGAAGCAGCTCTTCTCCCCTTTTCTCCCGGGTCACCATGAGCGGACGGCTCCGGAGAGCCCGGACCTGTTTCAGGAGGAAACCCGGATGCTCCTGGCCCAGCGGCTCCATGTCGGGCTGGTGCTGGGGGTTGTCCTCATCCCCATGTTCAGTCTTCTGGATTTCGCCTGCCTGCCCGGTCTGGCTCCCAGGTTTCTGGTCTACAGGCTGCTCTGTTCCATCGGCTTCGTCCTCCTGCTGATCGTGCTCAACCGGCCTCCCGGGCAGCGGCATCCGTTCCGGGTGGCCCTCCTGGCCTATCTCCTGGCGGCAGCCACCATTTCAGCCATGATCGTTCAGCACGGCGGGTACAGTTCGTTCTACTACGCCGGGCTGCTCATGCTCCTGGTCACCTTCTGCGTCCTGCTGCCCCTGAAGGTCTCCCAGACCGTCCTGGCCGGGGTCATCATCTTTGCCGTGTATGTCCTGCCGATCCTGGCCCTGAACACGGCCGCGCCGGACAGCCTGCCCATCTTCACCAGCAATGTCTTCTTCTTTGTCTTTTTCATCCTGATCATGGTCATTCTGAGCAAGATGGAGACCGACACCAGGGTCAGGGAGTTCAATCTCAAGACCCGTCTGGACTCCTCCAGGGAGCAGCTCTCCTACTACGCCCAGCACCTGGAGGACGAGGTGGAACGCAGGGCCAGGGAGCTGGAGGAATCCGAGCTCAGATACAAGGAGCTCTATGAGAACATCATCGACATGGTCGTGCTGATCGACGATCAGGGGCAGATCATCCGGGCCAATCACATTTTCTGCCAGGCCATGGACCTTGAAGCCGAGCCCCGGGAGGCACAGATCCTGTCCTTCGTCGCCGAAGAGGACCGGCCCTTTGTCCACTCCAAGGTCCTGTCCCCTCTCTTCGAGGCCCGGGAGGTCAGGGCGGTCCAGTTTCGAATGCAGCCCGGTCCTGACAAGGTCTCCCATGTGGAGTGCAACGCCACCAGGATCGTCAGGGGCAGCCGCTTCGTCGGCTCGCAGCTCGTCATCCGGGACATCACCGAACGCAAGTTCGCCGAGGAGGAGCGGGACAGGCTGGAGATGCAGCTGCAGCAGGCGCAGAAGATGGAGTCTGTGGGTCGTCTGGCCGGTGGGGTGGCCCATGACCTGAACAACATGCTCGTGGGCATCCTTGGCTACGGGGAGATGCTCCTGGCCGATACCGGGCTCGACGAACGGCAGAAGAGGCGGATCGAGCTCATGCATCAGGCCGGCCTGCGGTCCAGGGACCTTGTCAGCCAGCTCCTGGCCTTCAGCCGCAAGCAGACCCTGCAGATGGAGAGTCTGGACGTCAACCAGGTCCTGGCAGACTTCACCAGTCTGGTGCAGAAGACGATCCGGGAGGACATCGAGATCCGGTTCAACCTCTCCCCGGACCTTCCAGCCGTTCAGGCCGACAGGAGCCAGCTGGAGCAGGTCATCCTCAACCTGGCGGTCAACGCCCAGGATGCCATGCCTGAAGGGGGCCGGCTGACCATCGAGACCGGGATGGCCGACCTGGACGAGGACTATGCGGCTCACCATGTGGGGGTCACCCCGGGACGCTTCGTCATGCTCATGGTCAGCGACACTGGCCAGGGCATGGACAAAGAGATCCAGGATCAGATCTTCGAACCCTTCTTCACCACCAAGAACATCGGGGAGGGCACCGGTCTCGGCCTGGCCACGGTTTACGGGATCGTCAAGCAGCACCAGGGCAACATCTGGGTCTATTCCGAACCAGGCCTGGGGACGTCGTTCAAGATCTACCTTCCGGTCACGGGCGAGGCTCCCTTGAAGAGGCGTGTCCAGCCCCGGGTTGACCAGCCTGAGGTCCGGGGGCAGGAAACCGTGGTGGTGATCGAAGACGACGAGGTGGTCCGGAACCTGGCTGTCAGCGCCCTCAGGGATCAGGGCTACACAGTCATGTCGGCGGCCAGCGGGGCCCAGTGTCTGGATCTGCTCAAGTCCTACCAGGGGCCTTTTGACCTCATGCTCACCGACGTGATCATGCCCGACATGAACGGCAAAGCGCTCTTCGAGGAGGTGGTCCGGAGCTTCCCCAAGGTCAAGATCCTCTACATGTCCGGGTACACCGGCAACGTCATCAGTCACCACGGGGTCCTGGACGAGGGGGTGGACTTTCTCCAGAAGCCGTTTTCGGTTCAGGAGCTGCGCCTCAAGGTGCGGGAGGTTTTGAATCAGGCCTGATGGCCGGACGTCGGCATCACAAACTCCACCGGAATCAGTCTCCTGCGGCGACAGGAAACCAATCGACGAGCCAGGACCTGGGTCCTGGCTCTGCTGTGTGGAGTCAAGTCTGATTTGAATGGAGTCAAATCAGATCATCGCCCTGACCGCGTACGCCATGTCCGGCGACCGGGAATCCTTCCTCTCTGCCGGCATGGACGACTATGTGGCCAAGCCTGTGGACAACGACGAGCTCCTGGACGTCATCCTGCGCCAGACTGGGTTGCCGTGAGACGGGTGAGCCAGGACGGCACACGAGGGTCCTGGATCGAGGATTGACAATCAGGCCACACTCCATCAAATTAGAAATTCAATGATTTCAAGACATCTTCAAAGGATGCCCCTCTCTTCCCGATGGACGGAACTGCTTCGGGCCAAGAAACCTCTTCCTGACAGGCCCCGTCATGGCCTGCCCGGGCGCTGCGTCCAGGGTCCAGGAATCCGGGCCCTGATGCTGCTCATGCTCCTCTGCCTGGCCGGGCCTGCTTCAGCCAGGGCCGACCAGGGAACCATCACAGCGGCCACCCCGGGTTTCTTCCCCCCGCAGTACTCTCTGGACAGCTCCGGCAGACCCCAGGGCTTCGCCATCGACATCATGAACGCCATTGCCGGCCTGGCCGGCCTGGAGGTGGAGTTCCTGGTCATGGACAACTGGGCTCAAGCCCAGGAAGCCCTGAAGACCGGCCGGGCCGACGTGCTGCCCAACGTGGGGATCACTGAGCGCCGCAAGGGCTTTCTGGACTTCACCTCTCCTGTGGAGACCTTCCCGGTGGTCCTCTTTGTCCGTTCGGACACTGAAAGCATTCAAGGGCTCAATGATCTGACCGGTCGCAGAGTGGCCGTGGTCAAGATCAACGTTGGCTATGCCCTGATCAAGGACAGGGATGACCTGGAGCTCGTTCTGGCCTCTGACCGGCAGGACGGTCTGTTCATGCTCCTCTCCGGACAGGTCGACGCCCTGGTCTATCCAGAGCCCCTCGTCCGCCTGGACGCCCGCCGGGCCGGAATTGAAGATCACATCAAAGTCGTGGGCCAGCCCCTTCAGGAGATCAAACGGGGCATTGGCGTGGCCAAGGGGCATCCGGAGCTGCTCAGGAAGCTCGACCGGGCTGTGCAGCAGTTCGTGAACACGCCGACCTACCGCCGCATCTACACCAGATGGTATGGACAGCCTGAACCCTTTCTGACCCCGCAGCGGGTGGCCATTGGAGCAGGGCTGCTTTTGGGCCTCCTTGTTCTTTGCTTTCTTGTCTGGCGGACCAGGCTGCAGAAGAGGGTCGCCCTGGAGATGGAAAGGAAGGTTCGAGACCGGACCGCGGAGCTGAAAAAGAGCGAGGATCTGTTCCGGAAGATCTATGAGCACATGGCTGTCGGCGTGGCCAGGGTCTCTCTTGATTTCAGGATCGAGGCCGCCAATGAAGCCTACTGCCGCATGCTGGGCTACTCTGAGCAGGAGTTGATCGGCAGGCACCTGAGCGACATCACCCACCCGGAGGTCCTTGAGGAGAATCTGGACAGGCAGACCATGCTGACCAGGGGGGTGATCGACCACTACCGGATGGAGAAACGGTTCATCCACAAGAACGGAGCTGTGATTCAGGGCATCCTGGACGCCAACCTCGTGCGCGATGCCGGGGGCCAGCCCTTTTTTTTCCTGGGCAGCGTCCTGGACATCACGGAGCGCAAGCAGGCCGAAGAAGCCCTGCTGGAGAGCGAGGAGCGGTTCAAGCTGGCCATGGAGGCCAGCCGGGACGGTCTCTGGGACTGGAATGTGGAGACCGGTGAGGTCTACTACAGCCCGGCCTATGCCGCCATGCTCGGCTACAGCCCGGAAGAGGTCCCGCAGCGGGCCAGCTTCTGGATGGATCACATTCACCCGGACGACAGGGAGACAGCCATCAGGGCCAACAATGACTGCATCGAGCATGCCTGCGACGACTTCGAAATCGAGTTCCGGATGCTGAGCAAAGATGGGGGGTGGCGGTGGATCCTGGGTCGGGGCAAGGCCGTTGGACGGGATGATCAGGGCAGGGCCTTGAGGATGATCGGCACACAGACCGACATCACGGAGCGCAAAAAGGCTGAAAGGGCCCTGAGGGAATCCGAACGCCGGCTGTCGACCCTGATGTCCAACCTGCCGGGCATGGCCTATCGCTGCCGCAATGACAGGGACTGGACCATGGAGTTTGTCAGCAACGGCTGCATCGAGCTCACCGGGTACTGGACAGAGGAGCTGGTCGGGAACGCCAAGAGCTCCTACGCCGAGCTGGTCCACCCAGAGGACCGGGCAATGGTCTGGAACAGGGTCCAGGACGCTCTGACCAGAAAGCGGAACTTCGAGATCGAGTACCGGATCATCACTCGTGAAGGCCTCCAGAAACACGTCTGGGAAAAAGGCGTGGGCATTTTCGACGATGAGCAGCTCCTCTTCCTGGAAGGGTTCATCGCCGACATCACCGAGCGCAAACTGGCCGAGGAGGAGCGGGAGCAGCTCCAGGCCCAGCTGCTCCAGGCCCAGAAAATGGAGTCTGTCGGCCGACTGGCCGGCGGCGTGGCTCATGATTTGAACAACATGCTCGTGGCCATTCTCGGCTACGGCGAACTGCTCATGGCTGATGCAGAGCTGGGCGACGATCACCGCAAGAGGATCGAGCTCATGTACCAGGCCGGCCTGCGCAGCAGAAACCTGGTCAGCCAGCTCCTGGCCTTCAGCCGCAAGCAGACCCTCCAGGTGGAATGTCTGGACCTCAACGAGGTCATCTCCGACTTCACCAGGCTCCTGGAGAAGACCATCCGGGAGAACATCGAAATCCAGTTCGATCTTGCCCCGCAGCTCCCGACCGTCAATGCCGATCGCAGCCAGCTGGAGCAGGTCATTCTCAACCTGGCGGTCAACGCCCAGGATGCCATGTCCGAAGGCGGCCGGCTGACCATCGAGACCGGAATGGCCGACCTGGATGAGCGCTATGCCTCTCAGCATGTCGGCGTTGTCCCGGGGCGTTACGTCATGCTTGCGGTCAGCGACACAGGATTCGGCATGGACAGGGAAACCCGGGAGCAGATCTTCGAACCCTTTTTCACCACCAAGAAGCCCGGGGAAGGCACCGGTCTGGGCCTGGCCACGGTCTACGGGATCGTCAAGCAGCACCAGGGCAGCATCTGGGTCTACTCTGAACCCGGTCAGGGAACCACCCTTAAAATCTATCTTCCGACAGACGGACCGGCCCCGTCAGGCTCCATAGCCGCTGCACCGAGCAGGCCCATGCAGACCAGGGGGCGGGAAACCGTGCTCGTGGTCGAGGATGACGAAATGGTCCGTGAGCTCGCGGTCAGTGTGCTCGAAGACCAGGGGTACACTGTGCATGCCGCGGCCAGCGGACAGGAATGCCTTGAAGTGATGCAGAGCGCTGAGACGCCTTTTGATCTCCTGCTCACCGACGTGATCATGCCGGACATGGACGGCAAGGACCTCTATGATCGCGTCGCCAGGCTGGAGCCGAAGATCAGGATCCTCTACATGTCCGGCTACACCGACAACGTCATCAGCCATCATGGCGTCCTGGACCCGGACGTGGCCTTTCTCCAGAAGCCGTTTTCGTTCCAGGACCTGTGCCTCAAGGTTCGGGAGGTCCTGGACCAGGCGTGATTCGAGGACAGGTCCGATGACGGTGGTCCTGCAGCCCAAAGCTGGCTTCGTTGTGCCTTTGCCTTGCTGAGTGTGAGCGAAGCCCCTGCGATTGGCCGATTCGGCTGCAGCTCTTCTTCCCCCCTCTCTTTTTCACCGCACCTGCTGATCAACTCCCTCGCTTGGATCACCTTCCTGGCCTGTCCAGGGAGCACCTCTTTGTGTGAATTAATATTCCATTTTATGCAAAAAAAATACCGTTATAAATGGTTAAAGTGTTGCACAGGCCTGCAACCCTGACAGACGACATTCAAGACAGACATCAATTATTTCAGGAAAATATTTATAAAACTGAGGTTGGCTCTCCTTGAGCACAATCTTTGCATCAATTGAGGTATCCTCTTCTAATCCTGAATGATTGCGGTGAAGCCTGGATTGCAGACAGTCTTCTCTTGAACGCTGAAACAGTCCATTTCATGCGTTGGATCTCAATGGGTGCTGGATTGCCGGTGCATTGCTCGACTGCGGAATCCAGCCTTTTTTTTCCTGGAGCGGAACACGAGTGCACACCTGATATCATGCCTGTGAGTCGGGATTTCAAGTGGACAGGCCGAAAACAAGGAGGGCGTATGGAGAGGGCGGTGCAGCAGATCGCTGCTTTGATTGATCACTTGCGACTGGAAAGCTTGAGCGAACAGGACCAGTGCTTTTATTGCGGTGGATTCCATCGGTCCGTGGACTGCGACTCCCCGAAACGGAAGGCCTTTCATCGTATTCTGGTGGACATCGCCTCTGATTTCGAGGAGCTGCAGGAAGATCTCTGCGTTGAAGGCGAGGGTGGTCTCAGCGAAGTCAGGGTCGTCAACGCTGAATAGACGCCATGGTTCGAAATCACCCTTTCAGTCCACCAGGTCGAGCAGGTCTTCAAAGGTCAGGAAGCGTTCCGGATGGTTCCAGATGGCTGTGACCATGCTTCCTGGCCTGCGATATCCCCGTCGGGAAAGGTGGGCGCAGGCCTCGAGGCGAGAGGAGTTGATGTCGTTGGGCATCTTTCCTCCTGGATTTCTCCTCGTATGAACTTCGGAAGAAAGAACCCCTCAGCCTTCGGCAGCTCCCCGGACCCCTCAGGCCTTCGGCCAGCTCCCCTTGGAAAAGGGGAGCAGTCAGGGGAGCCAGCCCGAAAGTTTCTGCCATGATCAAACCGGCTCATGAGAGCCGGCGGCTGGGCTGAATTCTGGTCAGATCCTCTTGTGACCCCGTTGCATCCTGTCTGAA